>NZ_JBITEO010000036.1:0-53432 GCF_044455245.1 Streptomyces sp. NPDC051310 | reverse complement strand
CTCCGACGTGAAACGGTCACCCGTCAGCTGCATACCATCACCGGAATCACCCGCAAAACGGATGATCACCCGATCCAGACGGCGTACTTCCTTCTGTCCGGACGGTGCGTACGGCCCGGCGGCCCCGGTGCCGCCGGCCGGTTCCGCCGGACTGCTGACCTGACTGGTCACTGAACTGGACCTCCCTCGATGCCGCGGCACGGGAGGAGCCGGTCCACCGAACCTCCCGGGGCAGGCCACATCCACACCACAAACCCCGTTGCCTCACGACGTGCTCATCGGAACTGACATCTGTGCGCCTGACACCGCACCGCCGCACCGCGTCATGCGGTGCGCGTGCGGCGGCCCGCTCGCGGCGGTCTCCGCGGGAACGGACCGGCCGGGGCCGCCGCCTCGGCGGTACGGCCCCGGCCGTGGAGTCAGACCGTGATCGGTACGTCCTTGGCGCTGCGCAGCTCCACACGGTCGCTCCACACCACGTCGCCGGCCAGCTCCAGGGAGTCGAACCGCTCGACCAGCCCGCCGATCGCGATCCGGGCCTCCATCTTGGCCAGCGCGGAGCCGAAGCAGTGGTGCGCGCCGGCACCGAACGAGACGTGCTGGCGTGCCTCGGCACGGTCGATCCGCAGCTTGTCGGCGTCCTTCCCGAAGTGGTCCTCGTCGCGGTTCGCGGCCGCGATGGCCACCATCACGAGCGAGCCGCCGGGGATCTCCTTGCCCCGCAACGGGTACGGCCCCGTGGTGATCCGCCTGGTCTGCTGGATCGGCGGGTCGTAACGGAGGAACTCCTCGACCGCGTTCTCCGCCAGCTCCGGCCGGCGCCGCAGCAGGTCCAGCTGGTCGGGGTTCTGCAGCAGCGCGACCACGCCGCCGCCGATCAGGCTCACCGTCGTCTCGTGCCCGGCCGCGTAGAGCAGCAGCACCTGGGCGACCAGTTCGTCGGCGGTGAGTTTGTCGCCCTCGTGCTCGGCGGCGATCAGCGCGGTGAGCAGGTCGTCGGCCGGGTTGGCCCGCTTCCAGTCGATCATCTCGCGGGTGATCCGGACGAGTTCCTCGATCGCGGCCATGCCCTCGATCAGCTCGGCCTCGTCCAGCAGCTCGGGCGAGCGGTGGATCTTGCCGGTGAGTTCGCGTATCCGGTCGCTGTCCGCCGGCGGTGTGCCGAGCATGTGCGAGATCACCGCGAACGGCACCGGGAACGCCAGCTCGTCCATGAGGTTCACCCGGCCGCCGTCGGCGATCCGGTCCAGTCCCTCGTTCACCAGCTTGGTCACCACCGGTTCGAGCGCGGTGACGGACCTCGGCGTGAACGCCTTGGTCACCAGCGACCTCAGCCGGGTGTGGTCCGGCGGGTCCACGTCGAGCAGCGACAGGCTCATGACGTTCGCCGCCTCCACCATCGCCGGCGGCAGCTCCGGCTGGGGAGCGTCCGCGGCACCGGCCAGGTTCTTCTCGTTCACGGACATGCGCGGCGCGCGCAGCACGGCGGTCGCGTCATCGTGCCGGGCGACCATCCAGTAGCCGGCGGGGTGCTCGTACACAGGGTCGGTCGTGCGCAGCCTCGCGTAATGCGGATAGGGGTCGTCGGCCAGTCCCGGCAACGACGGGTCGAACAAAGGCTCAGTGGTGGTCACAGTGATTCCCCCTGTGCAGTGTCGGTGGTGAAGTGGCGTACGCGGTGCGGGGTGTGCGCGAACATTCCCGGTGCCTCTCGCATGGAAATGCCGCGTTGTTATGCGAAACGGCTCGCGTCCTGGTCCCGCAGGATCTGGCACACGTCGCGGAACGCCGTGTCCAGCTGGGTGATCTCCTCGTCCGAGAGATATATCGACGGCTCGAACCGCATGGTCTCGTCGCTGCTCGCCGTGGAGAAGATGCGGACCCGGTGCTTGCGCAGCAGGTGCCCGCCGATGATGTACGACAGGGCCTCGTGCTCGGCCGCCTCGCGGATCTCGGGCGACGCCGAGCCCGACTGCTCGTGGATCTCGAACCCGAGCATCAGGCCCTTGCCGCGGACGTCCTTCACGACGTCCGGGTAGTCGGCCTTGATGGCTTCCATCATCGCCCTGGCCTTCGCGCCGGCTTCCGCGGCCAGCTTGTACGCCTTGCCGTCCTCGGCCTCCAGCATCTGCAGGACCTTCACGGCGACGAGGCTGGAGAAGCCGTCCCGGCCGAAGGTGGAGGTGTGCAGCATCTCGAATTCCTTCTGGTACCGGTGCTCGTTGATCAGCACGACGCCGAGCTTTGCGATACCACCGCCGAGAGCCTTGGCGAGGACGATGTAGTCGGGCTTCAGGCCGATCTGCGTGCCCGCGAGGAACGTGCCGGACCGCCCCATCCCGGACTGGATCTCGTCGGCGACCAGCGGCACGCCGAGCGTGTCGCAGGCCGCGCGCAGCGCGCGGGCCAGCTCCGCCGACAGCGGGACGATGCCGCGCTCCCCCATGATGGGCTCCACGACGAACGCCGTGAACAGCGGGAAGTCGCGCTCCACCACATCGATGACGCCGTCCTGCACGACGACGTCCAGCAGCGTGGCCCGCTCCTCGTCGGCGACCTTCCCGATCATCTCGGGGCGGTCCCGCGGGATGAACCGGGTCTGCGCGGCGAGCGCCTTGAACGGGGCCCGGAACACCTCGTTGTACGTCAGCTGGACGCTGCCGATGAGCTTGCCGTGGAACCCGCCCTCCAGTGCCAGCAGCAGGGGCGGGCGGGCCTCGGTCTCGGCGTTGCGGCGCTTCACCTCGGTGACGAGGTGCTCGAAGCCGGCTCCGCCCGCGATCGCCGCGGCGGCCTCGGAGACCGTGGCGCCCTCGGTCACGGCCTGACGCGCCTGCTCGACGTGCGCCTCGATCTCCTCCTGCAGCGCGGCGATGCGTACGCCGCGCTCCAGTTCGGCGTGCTTGACGGCGATCTCGACGGCCTCCGCGCCGGTGTTGCCGAAGTGGGCGAAGAACTTGTCCTCGGTCTCCAGCTCACGCCGGACGATCTTGTTCAGCTCGGCGGCGAGGTTGATGCCGAAGGTGTAGCCGGCCAACTGCGTGTGCACCGGGACCTGCTGGTCCAGCAGCCACTTGGCGTGCGCGACGATCTCCGGGTTGTTGTGGCCGAACATCAGGGAGCCGAACCCGCTGGCAGCGTCGAAAACCCCGACCTCGGTGCCGTCCTCGGCGATGTAGTACAGCGTGTTGCCCTCGGCGCGCACGTATCGCACCGCGAGGCCGAACTCGTCCAGGGTTTCGATCATGAACGAGTCCGCGAACTCGGGCGAACCAATGGTGGGGCGCATCGTTTTCTCCGATTGACAGGTCGAAAATCTGCGTCTGCCGGGTTCCGTCTGGTTCCGGACTTCGGGACGTGGGTAGGTCTGACCCGGCGCCGTGTCGCCGAGTTGCCCTGGCCTGTAGCCCTATCACGGGAATCTCCGGCGCTCTCTCCGGTGTGGCAGGTTCAGGGCAGATCAGGATCCGCGCATGGCAGTTTGCGGACAACGGCGGAGCCGTCGTCACGCCGGGAAACTAAAGTCCTGTTGCCCGCAGCGTGGACCATCGCCGGGCCGGTGGTTGTGGTTACCCCGGAACGCGTCTGTTCGTGAGTCGGCCGGCCGCCGCGTGAATACGCCGGACGGCCCGGCATATCCGGTGCGACGGGGACACGAAAGGGAGACGGAAGTGAGTCAGCTATGACCGCCTTGGCAATCGAGGCCACCGGACTCGTGAGGAAGTTCGGCAACGCCCGGGCCGTGGACGGGGTGAATCTGTCCGTCCCGGCCGGCATGGTCTACGGGGTGCTCGGTCCCAACGGCGCCGGCAAGACCACGACGGTGAGGATGCTCACCGCCCTGCTCAGGCCGGACGGGGGCGAGGCACGGATCTTCGGGCACGACGTCGTCCGCGAGGCCGACGCGGTGCGTTCCAGGATCAGCCTCACCGGCCAGTACGCCTCGGTCGACGAGGACCTGACCGGCACGGAGAACCTGGTCCTGCTCGGCCGCCTGCTGGGGTACCGCAAGCCGCAGGCGCGCGAGCGCGCCGCGCGGTTCCTGGAGGCCTTCGGCCTCACCGAGGCCGCGGACCGGCAGGCCAAGACCTACTCCGGCGGCATGCGGCGGCGTCTCGACATCGCCGCGTCCATCCTCAGCACGCCCGACGTGCTGTTCCTCGACGAGCCGACCACCGGGCTCGACCCGCGCAGCCGCAGCCAGGTGTGGGACATCGTCCGGGCCATCGTGGCGCGCGGGACGACCGTCCTGCTGACGACCCAGTACCTGGAGGAGGCCGACCAGCTGGCCTCCCGTATCGCGGTGATCGACCGGGGGAAGGTCATCGCCGACGGCACGCCCGGTGAGCTCAAGGCGTCCGTGGGCGGCGGGAGGCTCCGCCTGCGGGTCCGTGACGCCCGGCAGCGGGGGACGGCGCAGCAGGTGCTCGCCACCGCTCTCGGCGCCGCGGTGCAGCTCGATCAGGAACCCGTCGCCCTCACCGCCCAGTTGCGCGGGACCGGCGACGACCGGGCGGCGGCCGAGCAGGCCTCGCGGGCCCTCGCCGAGCTGGCCTCGGCGGGCGTCGCCATCGACGGCTTCGCCCTCGGGCAGCCCACCCTCGACGAGGTGTTCCTCGCCCTCACCGACCGCCCCGCCAGGACCGAGGAGGCAGCGGCATGACGACCGTCGGTACGGAACCCGTCGGCAGTCGCGACGAGACGTCGGTGGTGGCGAACCTCGACGCCCTGCTCGACTCCACGCACAAGCCCCCCCGGCCGTCCGCCTGGTCGGCGTCGGTCACCTTCGGGTGGCGCGCGATGCTCAAGATCAAGCACCTGCCGGAGCAGATGTTCGACGTCACCGCCTTCCCGATCATCATGGTGCTGATGTTCACCTACCTGTTCGGCGGGGCGCTGGCCGGGTCGGTGACCGACTATCTGCAGTACCTGCTGCCGGGCATCATGGTCACCAGCGTCGTCATGATCACGATGTACACCGGTGCGGGTGTCAACACCGACAGCCACCGCGGTGTGTTCGACCGGTTCCGCACGCTGCCGATCTGGCGCCCGGCGCCGCTGCTCGGCGCGTTGTTCGGGGACGTCCTGCGGTACCTGACGGCGGCACTGGTCGTCCTGGGCCTCGGGCTGGCGCTGGGCTTCCGGCCGCAGGGCGGTGTGACCGGCGTGGTGCTGGGCATCGCGCTGCTGGTCGGGTTCGCGTTCGCGCTCTCGTGGCTGTGGACGATGGTCGGGCTGCTGATGAAGTCGGAGAAGTCGGTGATGGGGATCAGCATCAACGTGCTGTTCCCGCTGACGTTCCTGTCCAACGTGTTCGTCGAGTCGGACACCATGCCGGGATGGCTGCAGGCGGTCACCGCGTGCAACCCGGTCACCCACCTGGTCACCGCGACGCGCAGCCTGATGCACGGCGACCCGGACGGCGGCGAGATCACCTGGGTGCTCATCGCCGGAGTGGTCCTCGTCGCCGTGTTCGGCACGCTGACGATGCGCTTCTACAACCGGCGGTGACCGGCACCCCGGGGTGACGGCCCGGCCGGGCCCGCCAGGACCTGGGCGTGGCGGGGCGCGGGCGGTACGCCGCCGACCGGTGCGGACAGCACCCCTGGGCGGGGTGCTGTCCGCACCGTCCTGCCGCCGCCGTCATGTGCTCCGGTCGTCCGGGGAGCCGGTGGGGGCGCCGGCCGTCCTCCGCCGTGCTGCCGTGCGGACCGTTCCGTCCAGGTAGCGGCGGATCAGCGGGTCGATCACACCGCCCCAGCTGGCCAGTATCCGGGTGAAGCCGTCGAGGTAGATCAACGGCCGGCCGCGGTCCAGCCCCCGCAGGACCCCGCGTGCGACGGTCCGTGGCGGAAGCGGTCGGCCGGGGCCGGGGATCGCGTTCAGTTCGGCCGGCCGGTGCCGCAGTTCCTCGGCCAGCTGCGGGGTGTCCACGTCGGGCGGGAAGACGCCGGCCACCCGTATGCCGTGCGGGCACAGTTCGTTGCGCAGCGCCTGGGTCAGGCCGAGTACCGCGGACTTGGCCGGTCCGTAGGCGGTGTAGCCGAAGACGCCGATCAGCGCGGCCGTCGAGACGATGGTGACCACCGTGCCGCGGCCCCGCCGCACCATGCCGGGCGCCACGGCCCGCACCGCCCAGAGGGTGCCGTAGTAGTCGACCTCCATCATCGTGCGGAACACGTCGTCGGGCATGTCGAGGAAGTAGCCCGGTCTGGCCTGGCCGGCCGAGGTCACCAGCACCGCACAGGGCCCGGCCTCGGCTTCGAGCTCCTCGACGGCCGACGCCAGCCCCGCCGGGTCGGTGACGTCCGCACTCCGCGTGTGCACCGTGGCGCCGGCCTTCCGCAGACGGTCCGCCGCCGCGGACAGCCGGCGCTCGTCTCGCGCCAGCAGCGAGACCACCGCGCCCCGCGCGGCGAACTCCTCGGCCAGCGCGAGCCCGATGCCGCTGGAGCCTCCGGTCACGATGACGTGTTCACCCGGCCGCAGCCAGTCCTTCTTCCGCGTCAACTCCGTCGCCTTTCTGGACTTGTAGGAATGACCGCCGGCAGCCGCCCGTCCGCAGATATCACGGGAGCGGAGCGAATTCCGCATCCTGCGGCGGCACAGCGCTCCCGGGCGTGAACGGAACAAGGGGGACCTGAGAATTCCGGCCCGCTTTTTCCGGCCGGGTCCTGTGGTGAGGGCGGGCCCGGGTGCGGGTGCAGGTGCGGGGCCGGGCCCGGGTCCGGACGCACACCTCGGTGCGGGGACGAGCCGGCCCGCGTGGGGCCGGACGCAGGATGGCAGCGGTCGACGATCGGCGGCCGGAACCCCGGCCGGTTGCCGGCAGAGGTCATCGGTGACCTGCGGTGGACCCGGATCGCCGCTCGGGGCGGCCACGTCGGTACGGACCGCGTCAGGCGGAGCGGACCCGGTGCCTCACGATGCACAGCGTCCACACCACCCCGCGGATCTGCTCGGCCGTCACCGGGGCCATCACGCCCGGCGACGACGCCCCGGACTGCCACCGGATCTCCGGCTGTGGTGCACGGGGATCCGGTGACGACGCCGATTCGGCATTCGGATCCCCGTGCAAGGGCGGGTTTACGGATCGGGGTCTCCGCAGCCGCCGGAAAGGGCAAGGGCTCGGGGGATATGAAGGCCCGTGCGCTCTCCTGACGAATATTCAAGTACAGCCACCGGCGGGCTGCAACGCCGCTTTCAGGAAGCTGCCAGCCCGAGGTACGCCGGCCTGACCCGGCGCACGGCCGGGTGCGGTGCCGGGCACCGGGTCAGACGCGGAGACCGCCGCCGGGAGACGCCATGTCGGCGGGGGGCAGCAGGCCCAGGGCGGCGGCCCGGACCCCGGCCTGGAAGCGCGACTGGGCGCCGAGCAGCGCCATGATCTCGGCGACGTGCCGCCGGTAGGTGCGCACCGAGACGGTGAGTTCGCGTGCGGCCACCTCGTCGGTGACCCCGGTGCGGAGCGCGCCCAGGATCTGCCGGGCCAGCGAGGCCCGCTCCCGGTCGCCGAAGACGATGCGCTCGCCGGCCGGCACGGCGTTGCGCCAGATGCTCTCGAAGAGCGTGCCGAGGGTGTGGAGGACCTCCGGGGCGCGGATCAGGGAGGCCCGTACGCCCCCCGCGGACTCGGCCATCACCAGGGCGCTGCTGCCGTCGACCAGCAGGGCCTGCAGGGGCGGGACGCGGGCGACCCGGATGGCCACGGGCTGTTCCAGTGCCAGCTGTTCGCGGACGAAGTCCTCGTCCACCAGGACCGGGCTGGTCAGCAGCCGTACGGAGACCCCGGCCGGGGCCGAGTAGATGAGGTTGCGCTCGGCCCGCGCCCGGCGGGCCGCCTCCTCCCCCACGCCGGGCACCCGGGCATCGACGATGTCGATGGTCCGTACGGCGCCGCGGATGAGGTTCGCCGCGTGCTCCAGGACGGGCGCGTAGCCCCCGTCGACCGTGGCGATCTGCTGTTCCCGGATGCTGCGGTCCCGGTGGATGGCCACCGTCGACTCCATCAGGGCCAGTACGTCCAACAGTGCTTGTTCCAGCTCGTCCTTGGTCGCGTGCGACACGCGGCACCACCATCCCCGTTGGTGTTCATGTTGCTGCGCGGAGCCTCCGGACCGACGCCCCGGACCTGGTCGGGTCCATATGGACGGGAACGCCGCAGTCAGGGAGTGCTCCCCCCGTGCCTGCAGAACAGTACTTGAATCACCAAGACTAGTTAAACGAGAGGAAAAGAAGTGAAGTAGAGCACAGCCCGGAGGCAAGGCATGGGAAATTCCGGGCCTGTCCGGGACGAACGGCCCGAGTGCGGGATGAACGGAACGGCGGACCCGGCCTGCCGGCCGGGTCCGCCCGATGTCCGTCCTGTGCCGTGCCGGTCGGCTACTCCGAGAGCAGACCCAGTTCCACCGCTCGCACGCCCGCCTCGAACCGGGAGCCGGCGCCGAGCTCCCGCATGATGTCGGCGACATGGCGCCGGTAGGTGCGCAGGGACACGTTGAGGTCGCGGGAGGCGGCGGCGTCGGTGCACCCGTCCCGCAGCCGCTCCAGGATCCGGCGGCTCAGCTCGCTGCGCAGCTTCGGGCTCAGCGCCAGGTGGTCGTCGAGCCTGCGGCCGCGGGACCAGGCCCCGGCGAAGAGGAGTTCCAGGGCGCGCACCGCCGCGGTGTCGTTCACGAGCGTCGCCTGCCCCTTGACGTTGCCCGTGACCGCGAGGACCAGGGCGGAGGAGCCGTCGACGACCACCATGTCGCGCAACTCGGCCTCGGACACGCGGACTTCGAAGCGGAGCTCGGGTATGCGGGTCAGCAGGGCGAGAGAGGCGTCGGCGACCTCCGGGGTGCACATCATCCGCACCACGAGACCGGGTTCGAGGGTCTTCAGCGCCTTGCGGGTGAGGTACAGGAAGGTCTCGCTTCCGGTGATGGCCACGCAGACCGAGTGCCGTGCGGCGCGGGCGAGGTCTTCGACGGCCGGGCCGAGCACGGCGACATCGGCGTGCGGGACGGCCGGGCCGGAGGCCGGCCGCTCCCGGTACATGGACACCGTCGACTCGACGAGCGCACGTGCCTGCAGCAGGGTCCGCTCCACGTGCGCGGCGTGGTCCAGCGGCATGGCGTCGGAGGCGTCCTCCCGGTCCGCGGCCGCGGGTTTGATGGCATCATCACCTGTCACTGCATCCCCCTTTGTCATATGCGAGCGATCGGCGTCCGGTCGGTCGGCGCACGGAAATGAGATAGCTTCTTCAACTGTTCAATGAAGAAGTATTTCCCTGCTTTTCGGACGCTCCGCGAGGCCAGACACTAGTTCGCAATGTCCGGCGGACGCTAGGGCAATCCTGCCTCGTACGGTTCCGCCCCCGCCCACCGCCCCGCACATGACGACAACTACTGAACCGGGCAGTCCGCTTTATCGGGGTGAGAAGACATCGCCCGCTGATTCGACCGGTACGGACCTTTTGCCGTGCCGCGCATTCCCGGCGAGGAGTTCCACCAGGGCCGGTCTTCGCGGTCAGTGGTTTCACCATGGATCCGTACCGCGGATTCCGGTTACGGGATTTCGGCCGTCACCGGCCGGGCCGGTCCACGGGGCTGCGCCGCACGCGGACCGCGCCCCGGCCACGGCTCACCGGCCGGGCAGTCTCCGCTGCGCGTGGAAGATCCCGAACACCACGCGGGTCACCACCACGCAGCTGAGCACCAGCAGGTTGTAGCCGATCAGCTGAAGCAAGGTCAGGGAGTCGTGGAGCACCGGGCCGTGGTCCGTGCCCAGCAGCAGGACGGCGATCAGACCGGTGATCCCGCCCAGGAACGTCAGCAGCGTCTCGTGCACGAGCGTACGGACGAAGCGCCGGTCCCGCTCGTCGGCGAGCAGCCGCACCTGCACACCCAGCCGGCCGTGCTCCAGCGCGTCGGTGATCCGCTCCACCCGGCGCGGCAGCCGGCGGAGCATCGGGGCGAGCGCCATGGCCTCCTCGGCGATGACCTGGCCGATCGAGCCGGGGCTCAGCTCGCGTTCGAGGTGCCCGGCGGCGAAGGCCCTGGCCTCCGCCACGATGTCGAAGCCGGGCACCATCTGCTCCATCGCCCCCTCCAGGGTGGCCAGCGCCCGGAAGGTCGCGGCGATCTCCGCAGGCATGGTCAGCCCGTGCCGGGCCACCAGCAGGAACAGATCGGCGAACATCTTCCGGTCGGGCCGCACCCCCGGCGTCAGGTGCCGGGCCATGAACCGGCCGAGCGCCCGCTCCAGCCGGATCTCGTCGATGTCCTCGCGCCGGTCCACCAGCTCCAGCAGCGCGTCCGACAGCGCCACCGGGTTGTTGTGGTGCACCGCCAGCAGCAGGTTGCGCAGCGCCGCCCGCAGCACCCGGTCGATGCGCCCCACCGAGCCGAAGTCGAGCAGGCCCAGCTTGCCGTCCTCCAGCAGCATGATGTTGCCGGGGTGCGGATCGGCGTGGAACACACCGCCGATGAGGATCTGCTCCAGGATCCACTCCAGCAGTTGCCGGGCCATCCCGGTGCGGTCCAGGCCCCGCTCCTCGATGAGCGTCCCGGCCGCGTTCAGCGGCACGCCGGCCAGCCAGTCCAGGACCAGCACCCGGCGCGTGCACAGCTCCTCGTGGACGTGCGGCATGCGGACCGGGGACACCGCGTCACGCCGCTCGGTCGCGGCCCTGACGGTGGCCATGTTGCGGGCCTCGATGCGGAAGTCCAGCTCCTCGGCGAGGGAGTTGGCGAAGCCCACCGCGAGGTCCACCGCGCCGAAGTCCCGGCCCCACGCGGTGTGCTCCTCGATCTTGCGGCTCATCCGGAACAGGATGTCCACGTCCCGGTCGACCACCGACCGGGCACCGGGCCGCTGCACCTTGACCACCACCTCTTCGCCGGTGGTCAGCCGGGCGCGGTGCACCTGGGCGATCGAGCCCGCGGCGAGCGGCTCGCGGTCGAACTCGGCGAAGAACACCCCGGGGTCCGTGCCGAGTTCCTCGGTCAGTACGCGCTCCACGTCGGTCCAGGGCTCGGCGGGCACCTGGTGCTGGAGCTTGGTGAGTTCCTCCACGAACTCGCCCGGCAGCAGGTCGCAGCGCGTGGACAGCATCTGGCCGAGCTTGACGAAGGTGGCTCCGGCCTCCTCCAGCGCCAGCCGTACGCCGGTCGCCAGCTGCTTCCGCTCGGCGACCGCCTCGGGGCCGCCCCGGCCCCGGCCGCGCAGCGCCCCGCCCAGGCCGTGCCGGATCGCGATCCGGCTCAGCTCGGTGTAGCGGCGGGCCCGCGCCACCCGGCCGCGCAGGGCCTGGGGCCAGCGCACCACTTCCGAGAGGGAACCGGCGGGCACCAGGGCGTGCGAGAGGGCGAGGAAGACCACCGCCACCAGGACCGTCAGGCCGATGTGCACCGACACGAGGGCCCCGCGACGGGCTTCCCCCATCGCCGCGCCGATCAGTGCGCCGGCCCCCATGGCGACCAGTCCGGTGAGCGCCGCCCGCACCGTGCCGATCCGCAGGCCCAGCAGGCGCCGTGCGCCGACGGCGAGCACCGCGACGGTCGGCACCAGGGTGATGGCGGCGATGAAGAGGTAGAGGGTCAGTTCCATGAGCGTGCGCCGGCCTCTCCGACGCCCCGTGCTGGTGGAGGAATGTGTCCCCCGAGGCTAGGGAGCGGGGGCGCGGGGTGCTCCGCGGATGTCCGGTTGCTGTCACGCACCCGCCCGCCGCCGGGAGGAGCGCCGCGCTGCCCGCGTGCGGGCCGGCGGCCGGCCCGGCCGAACGCACCCGGCTGGGCAGGTGATACGTCCCTCCGCGGACCGGCCCGCCGGCTGTCCGGGATGTCCGGTCGGGGTCGGGGCGGCCGGCAACGGACCGGCGGCGTGCGCCGGGAAAGTCAGCAGGAAGCTGACAGGTTCCTGCCCAGTGCCGCGGCGGGGAGCGCGGTGACACCTTCATGTCACCTCTGTTGTAAGGCGCTTGTGACCGGATGAATGCTGTCGACACGGACGAGAGACGACTGGCCGCCTGGGTCGCGGAGGGGTTACCCGATGAGTACCGGACAGCTGTACGGGGCGGAGGCGGGGACGGCCTTCCCGCCCGGCCCTCCCGCCGCCGACCCGCTCCAGCGGCTTGCCCTGACGGAACCCGAGTTCGAGGCGCGCCTGCGGGGCTCCCTCGCCCGCGCCGAGGAACTGATCCAGGCAACCGCCCACGACGCCCCGGACCCACGGGTCGCCGCCCTCACCGGCCACCTCGCCGCCACCGGTGGCAAGCGCCTGCGCCCCCTGCTCGTCCTGCTCGGCGCCGAGTTCGGCGACCCCTGGGCCGACGGGATCGCCGAGGCCGCCACCATCACCGAACTCGTCCACATCGCGTCGCTCTACCACGACGACGTGATGGACGGCGCCGCCACCCGGCACGGCGTCCCGAGCGTCCACGCCCGCTGGGGCGAGCGCGCGGCCGTCCTCGGCGGGAACTGGCTCTTCACCCGTGCCGCCCGGCTCGCCGCCGGCCTCGGGCCCGCAGCCGTCCACCTCCACGCGGAGGCCGCAGGACGGCTGGTCGCCGGACAGCTGCGCGAACTGGCCGGCCCCGGCCCCGGCGAGAACCCGGTCACCCACTACTTCCACGTGGCGGCAGGCAAGACCGCCGCCCTGCTCGCCATGGCGCTCGGCATCGGCGCCGTCCAGGCGGGTGCCCCCGCCGCGGCGGTCGCCGCGCTCACCGCGTGCGGGGAGCAGCTCGGCATCGCCTTCCAGATAGCCGACGACCTGCTCGACCTGAGGTCGCCCACCGAGCTCACCGGCAAGAAGCGCGGCAACGACCTGCTGGCCGGCGTGCAGAGCCTGCCCGTGCTGCTCGCCCGGGAGAGCACCGACCCGGCCGACGCCGAGCTGCGGGTCCTGCTCGGCGCCGGCCCCGTCCCCGCCGCCGACGTCCCCCGGGCCCTGGAGCTGTTCGAGCACTCCCTCGCCCTCGCCGAGACCGAGGCCGTCATGCACCGCCACCTCGACCGTGCCCGTGCGGCCTCGGCCGCGCTGCCCGACCTCCCCGCCCAGCGCGGCGCCCTGCTCGCCCTCTGCGACTACGTCGCCCTGCGCACCGGCTGAACCCGGCTCGCGTCCGGCCCTCCCCTCGCGTCCGGCTGCGCCGGTGGCCGCCGGGGGGCCACGCACCCGGAAGGGCCCGGCGGCCTGCCGTGCGGATCGTGCCGGGTGGTAGCCGGGTGCGAGGGGCCGCCGGAAAGCGGTGTGCGTGCACGGCCGGTCCCGGGGCAGGCGGGACGCATGCAGGGACACCATGCGCACGCCATGCCGACGGCCCCGCGTCCACTGCCCTGGCTGTCCGCGGGCCGGCACCTCCTCCTTCCGCGCCGGCGGCCCAAACACCGCCGCCCCACACCGGTGCGGGGCCGCTGGCACCGCAGGGTGCTCGCCTACCGCGACGTCACCTTCGAGAACGCCGCCGCTCCGGCGGGGCCGGGGGCGCAGTGCCTGCTGCTCGTGCACATCCGCCAGGTCGTCGGAGAGGTGACGTACCGGGTGTGCGGAACCTGCTCCACGGGCCTGATCACCGCGGTCGCCGTCGACGAGCGCTTCCGGTCCAGCGGTCTGGGCACCCGGGCCCTGTCCCACCTGCGCAGCCGCTACCCGGACGTCTCCTGGCACACCACTGCCCAGGAGCGCGCCACGCGCGACCTCTTCCGCCGCATGCGCGTCCCCACGACGGCCACCGGCGCAGCGTGCCCCCACACCGACGCGGACCGCGAGGGCCGGTGGTCATAAGGGCGGGGTGAGGCGCGTCCGGCTTCGAGAAGGGGTGATCCGCCCGGGCGGGCGCCGGGGCGAGGAGGTGTACCCACTCCTCGCCACTCTCAACGTATAGCGCACCGGGGGGCTTGCGGCAAGACCCCTCCCGTGCCGCAGAATCACTGGCTCAAGCCAGGAGTTGCGGAAAAAACGGGAGATACGCGACGTGCGTGCGGTGTTGTCGGTTCATGAAGTACGGGGTGCGGCCGGGCCGCCGGCGCGGCCCGCGCCGGGGTTGCGGGTGAGTGCGCCGCCGGTCCGCGCGAAGACTCCGACGGAACGGGGTCGCTGACATGAGCCCTGTGACCACCAGCGCGTTCGACCTGTCCGAGCGCCTCGCCGCCAAGGCAGACCCCGCGCTGATCGCCGGCGACGAGCGGCACTTCGCGGCCGTGGCGCGGTGCCTGGAGCAGTCGATCGCCGAACTGTCCGCGCGGCTGGACACCGAGCGCCGGGCGCCCGGCGGCACGGGCCGGGAGGCCATGGAGCGGGACGCGGAGATCCACCGGCTGTCCGCACGGCTGCGCACCCTGCGCCGCTTCGGGCTGGACCTGTGCCTCGGCCGCATGGTCGGCGCGGACGACCCCGAGCCGGTGTACGTGGGGCGCCTCGGTCTGACGGACGGCGACGGCCGCCGGCTGCTGCTCGACTGGCGTTCCCCGGCGGCCGAGCCGTTCTTCGGCGCCACCCACGCCGACCCGATGGGCCTGGCCAGCCGCCGCCGGTACCGCTGGACCGACGGCCGCGTCGGCGACTACTGGGACGAGGTGTTCACCGCCGACGGGCTGTCCGGGCACGCCGCGCTGGACGACCAGTCCGCCTTCATCGCCAGCCTGGGCGCCGGCCGGTCCCCGCGGATGCGGGACGTGCTCGGCACCATCCAGGCCGACCAGGACGCCATCATCCGGGCGGGGTCGCGCGGCGCCCTCGTCGTCGACGGCGGCCCCGGCACGGGCAAGACCGTGGTCGCCCTGCACCGCTCCGCCTACCTCCTCCACTCCGACCCGCGCCTCGGCCACCGCAGGGGCGGTGTGCTCTTCGTCGGCCCGCACCGGCCCTACCTGGCCTACGTCGCCGACGTCCTGCCCAGCCTCGGCGAGGAGGGCGTGCAGACCTGCGTCCTGCGGGACCTCGTCGCCGAGGGAGCCGCCGCGGCGGCCGAGACCGACCCGGAGGTGGCCCGCCTGAAGTCGTCGGCCGGCATGGTGCGGGCGATCGAGACGGCCGTCCGCTTCTACGAGGAGCCGCCCGCCGAGGACATGACGGTCGAGACCCACTGGTCCGACGTCCGGCTCACCGCCGACGACTGGGCCGTGGCGTTCGAGGCGGCGGAACCCGGCACCCCGCACAACGAGGCGCGCGAGCAGGTCTGGGAGGAGCTGCTGACGATCCTGGAGGAGAAGCACGACGGCGACGCCCCGCCGGAGCTGCTCCGCAGGTCGCTGACGCGGAACAGGGACCTGCGCACGGCCTTCGACCGGGCGTGGCCGCTGCTGGAGGCGGCCGACGTGGTCGGCGACCTGTGGTCGGTCCCCGCCTACCTGCGGATGTGCGCCCCCTGGCTCGGCGCCGACGACGTACGGCGGCTCCAGCGCGCGGATCCCCGGGCCTGGGCGGTGTCCGACCTGCCGGTCCTGGACGCGGCGCGGCACCGGCTCGGCGACCCGGAGGCGGCGCGGCGGCAGCGCCGGCACGAGGCCGCCCTCGCCGCCCAGCGCGAGCGCATGGCGCAGGTGGTCGACAACCTGATCGAGGCGGCGGCGGACTCGGGCGCCGACGGTGACGAGGGCGAGGGCCTGGTGACGATGCTGCGCGGCCGGGACGCGCAGGTCAGCCTGGTCGACGAGTCGGAATTGCCGATCGCGGACCCGGACCTGCTGACCGGTCCGTTCGCGCACGTCGTCGTGGACGAGGCCCAGGAGCTGACCGACGCGGAGTGGCAGATGCTGCTGCGGCGCTGCCCGTCCAAGAGCCTCACCATCGTCGGGGACCGCGCCCAGGCGCGGCACGGGTTCACGGAGTCGTGGCGGGAGCGGCTCTCCCGGATCGGCCTCGACCGGATCGAGGTGGCCTCCCTGGGCATCAACTACCGCACGCCGGAAGAGGTCATGGCGGAGGCCGAGCCGGTCATCCGGGCCGCGCTCCCGGACGCCAACGTGCCGTCCTCCATCCGCAGCAGCGGCGTCCCGGTCCGCCACGGATCCGTCGCGGATCTGGACGCGGTCCTCGACGCCTGGCTGGCCGCGCATGCCGAGGGGACCGCCTGCGTCATCGGCGATCCCGCGTTCCGGGCGACCGCGCGGGTCAGGTCGCTGACCCCGGAGCTGTCGAAGGGGCTGGAGTTCGACCTGGTGGTCCTCGTCGACCCGGAGGCGTTCGGCGAGGGGGTCGAGGGAGCGGTCGACCGCTACGTCGCGATGACCCGGGCGACCCAGCAGCTCGTCGTCCTCACGAGCTCCTGAGACCGGCCCGGGCGGGCCGGATCACCCTCCCCCCGGCCCGGTCTCCTGGCGGGAGCGGGCCCACAGGGAGCGCACATGGCCCAGGTGGCGGGCCATGCACGCCTCGGCAGCCGCCGCGTCGCCCGCCAGCATGAGGTCGAGCAGTTCGATGTGCTCCTGCGCGGAGGGGACGAGCAGGCCGCGCTCGTCCAGGGCCGTCAGGCCGTAGAGGCGGGAGTGCTTGCGCAGGTCGCCCACGGTCTCGACGAGGCGGTCGTTGCCGGAGAGGGCCAGCAGGGAGAGGTGGAAGCGGCGGTCGGCGTCCAGGTAGCCGATGAGGTCGTGCTCCTGCGCGCGGGTGACGATCTCCTCGGCGACCGGCCGCAGCTCCTCCAGCCGCTGCCGGTCGGCCGTGGCGGTGACCGCGCCGACGGTGGGCACCTCGATGAGGGCCCGCAGCTCCGCGTACTGGTCGAGGTCCCGTTCGCTGACCTCGGTGATCCGGAAGCCCTTGTTCCGTACCGGTTCCACCAGGCCCTCGCGGGCCAGTTCCAGCATCGCCTCGCGCACCGGGGTCGCGGAGACGCCGAAGCGGGCGGCGAGGCCGGGCGCCGAGTGGACCTCGCCCGGGCGCAGTTCGCCGGAGATCAGCGCCGCGCGCAGGGCGTGCGCGACCCGGTCGCTCAGCCGCTCCTGACTGGTGAGGGTGGTGATCAGGGTGCGCTCTGCCATGGCTCTGTCTCCGGGGGAACTGCGGGTCGGGGCGGTCGTCACAGCAGGAAGCCCGCCGGGAACGGGTCCGCCGGGTCGAGGAAGTACTGGGCGGTGCCGGTGATCCACGCCCGGCCGGTGACGGTCGGGACGACGGCGGGCAGGCCGCCGACGGTGGTCTCCCCGACCAGGCGCCCGGTGAACCGCGTACCGATGAACGATTCGTTGACGAAGTCGCGGCCGAGGGGCAGTTCGCCGCGCGCGTGCAGTTGCGCCATGCGCGCGGAGGTGCCGGTTCCGCACGGCGACCGGTCGAACCAGCCGGGGTGGATCGCCATGGCGTGGCGGGAGTGCACGGCGTCCGAGCCCGGGGCGGCGAGGTAGACGTGCTTGACGCCGCCGATCGCCGGGTCCTCGGGGTGGACGGGGCGCTGGGCGGCGTTGACGGCGTCCATGAGGGCGAGGCCGGCCGCGAGCAGCTCGTCCTTGCGGTCCCGGTCGAAGGGCAGGCCCAGCGCGTCGAGGGACACGACGGCGTAGAAGTTGCCGCCGTACGCCAGGTCGTAGGCGACGGTGCCGTACCCGGGGACCTCGACCGTGCGGTCCAGCCCGGCGCAGAAGGCCGGCACGTTGGTGAGGGTGACGGAGACCGCGGCGCCGTCCTCCACCCGGACGTCGGCGGAGACCAGGCCCGCGGGGGTGTCGAGGCGGACGGTGGTGACGGGCTCGGTGACGGGCACCATGCCCGTCTCGACGAGTACGGTCGCCACGCCGATGGTGCCGTGGCCGCACATGGGCAGCAGTCCCGAGACCTCGATGTACAGGACGCCGTAGTCGGCGTCCGGGCGCGTGGGCGGCTGGAGGATCGCGCCGCTCATCGCGGCGTGGCCGCGCGGTTCGTACATCAGCAGGGTGCGGACGTGGTCGAGGTGGCGCATGACGTGCTCGCGGCGCTCGGCCATCGTGGCCCCGGGGAGGGTGCCGACGCCACCGGTGATGACGCGGGTCGGCATGCCCTCGGTGTGCGAGTCGACGGCGTGGTAGACGTGCCGGCTGCGCATGGCTAGGCGAGTCCTTCCGCGAGCGCCTTCTCGGTGGCCGCACGGACGGCGGCGTACTGCTCCTCGTCCAGGGGGGTCCGGGGCGGGCGGCACGGTCCGCCGCGGTGGCCGGCCACGTCCATGGAGACCTTGATGGCCTGGACGAACTCGGGTTTGGAGTCCCAGCGCAGCAGCGGGTGCAGGGCCCGGTAGAGCGGCAGGGCGGTGCCGAGGTCGCCGGCGGTGGCGGCGCGGTACAGGGCGGCGCAGGAGGCGGGGAGGGCGTTGGGGTAGCCGGCGATCCAGCCCACGGCACCGGCGACGGACAGCTCCAGGAGCACGTCGTCGGCGCCGGTCAGCAGGTCGAGCCCGGGAGCCAGTTCGGCGATCTCGTAGGCCCGGCGCACGTCCCCGCTGAACTCCTTGACGGCGACGATGCTGCCGTCGGCGTGGAGCTGGGCGAGCAGCCGGGGCGTCAGGTCGACCTTGGTGTCGAAGGGGTTGTTGTACGCGACGACGGGCAGCCCCGCCCGGGCGACCTCCGCGTAGTGGGCGCGGACGGAACGCTCGTCGGCGCGGTACGCGTTGGGCGGCAGCAGCAGGACCGAGCCGGCGCCCGCCTCGGCGGCCTGCTCGGCCCAGCGTCGGGCCTCGGCGCTGCCGTAGGCGGCGACGCCGGGCATCACCCGGGCCCCGTCGCCGGCGGCTTCGACGGCGACGCGCACGATACGGGCCCGCTCGTCGTCGGTGAGCGTCTGGTACTCGCCGAGCGAGCCGTTGGGCACGACGCCGTCGCAGCCCTGGGAGACGAGCCGGGCGACGTGCTCGGCGTAGGCGTCGTAGTCGACGGAGAGGGTGTCGTCGTCGCGCAGCGGGAGGGCGGTGGCGACCATGATGCCGTGCCAGGGTGCGGTGCGGTGGTCCATCATGCGGCTCCTGGTGGTTGTGCCAGATGGCTCAGCGGGACGGGGCAGGACAGCGGGCGCCGGTCGGGCGCCGGGTCCTCGCCCGCGAGGCGGGCGACGGCCTGGCCGCACATGCGGCCCTGGCACCAGCCCATTCCTGCGCGGGTGAGCAGTTTGACGGTGCGCGCGTCCCGCGCACCGAGGGTGGTGACGGCCTCGCGGACGCGGTCGGCGGTGACCTCCTCGCAGCGGCACACCTCGGTGCCGTCGTCCAGCCAGGCGGTCCAGCCGGGTCCGGGCCGGTGGGCCGCGGCCATGGCGTCGGCGAAGGCGCGCAGCCGGGCGCGGCGGCGGGTGAGGGCGGCGGCGCGGCGGGGCGCACCGGGCGCCGCCGCCCGGGCCGCGGACGGCGACGCGACCGAGGCCGAGGATGTGCCCGGGGACAGGGCGCGGGCGATGGACAGCGCGGCGAGTTCGCCCTCGGTGCGGGCGAGGTCCACGCCGCCGATGCCGCAGGTCTCCCCGGCCGCCCAGACACCGGGCACGGAGGTGCGCTGCTCCGCGTCGACGGCGAGGGCCGGGGTGCCGTCGGCGGTGCGGCGGACGGAGCAGCCGAGCCCGGTGGCGAGTTCCAGCTGCGGTACGAGGCCGTGGCCGACGGCGAGCGCGTCGCAGGGGACGCGGCGGCCGGTGCCGGGGACGGGCCGCCAGTCGCGGTCCAGCCGCGTGACGGTGACGGCCTCGACGCGCGCGGTGCCGTGGGCGGCGGTGACGGCGTGGCGGGTGAGCAGGCGGGTGGTGTGGCGCAGGAGGGAGCCGCCGTGGCGGGCCGCCTCGGCGAGCTTGCCCGCGTTGCGGGCGAGGGTGCCGGCGTGGCGGGCGTAGGCGGTGTAGCCGGCGGCCTCGACGACGGCCGGGACGCGGGCACCGGCGCCGGCGAGCGTGGTGGCGACGGCGAGCAGCAGGGGGCCGCTGCCGGCGACGACGACGCGGCGGCCGGGGAGTACGCGCCCGGACTTGAGCATCGCCTGGGCGCCGCCGGCGCCGACGACCCCGGGCAGGGTCCAGCCCGGGAAGGGCAGGTGGCGTTCGTACGCCCCGGTGGCGAGGAGGACCGCGCGGGCGCGGACGGTGGCCGCGCCCTCCTCGGGCCCGGCGACGCAGTGCAGCAGCCAGGAGTCCCCGTCCCGTACGACGGTCCACACGTGGTGGGCCGGCCGGTGGTCGACGCTCCGCAGGCGGCGGACGAGGGGCCTGGCGGCGCGGGGCGGTTCCCCGGGTGCGGGGTGCCGGTGGATCTGGCCGCCGACCCGCTCCCCCGCGTCGAGCAGTACGACGTTCAGCCCGTGGGCCGCGGCGGTGCCCGCGGCGGCGAGCCCCGCGGGTCCGGCGCCCACGACGGCGAGGTCGGCGGTGGGCGGGTCGCCCGCGGGGTCCGCGGCGGGGGCGGGGCGGGGATCAGCCGGCATGTCCGGTGCCCTCCTGGGTGGTGACGGTGTCGCCGGGGCGTACGGGGACCAGGCAGGCCCGCTGGTTGGGGCGGCCGTTGACGGTGGCGAGGCAGTCGTAGCAGGTGCCGATCCCGCAGAACGCGCCGCGCGGAGCGCCGCCGGCGCGGGTGGTGCGCCAGGCGAGGACGCCGGCGCCCCAGAGGGCGGCGGCGACGCTCTGCCCGGGCAGCGCGGTGAGGGTGCGCCCGTCGAACGTGAAGGTGAACGGCACGGGTGTCACCGGTCGGCTCCTTCCTGAGCGTCGAAACGGCCGGGGTCGAACGGCCGGAGGTCCACGGGGGGCGGGTCGCCGCGCAGGGCGGCCGCGACGAGCAGGCCGGTCGCCGGGGCGAGCCCGATGCCCGCGCCCTCGTGGCCGCAGGCGTGGTAGAGGCCCGGCACCCGCGGGTCGGGGCCGATGGCCGGGAGGTGGTCGGGCAGGTAGGGGCGGAAGCCGCAGTACGTGCGCAGGGCGCGTACCCCGCCGAGCGCCGGGAACAGTGCGGTGGCCGCGGTGGCGAGCCGCCGCAGCGCCTCCGTGGACAGCGTCCGGTCGAATCCGACGCGCTCGCGGGTGGCGCCGATGAGGACGGGGCCCGCGGGGGTGGACTCGACGACGGCGGACGACTGCAGGGCGGCGGAGTCGCTGGCGACGTCGGCGACGTAGTCCGCGGCGTACACCTTGTGGCGTACGAGGCCGGGCGGCAGCGGTTCGGTGACGAGGACGAAGCCGCGGCGCGGCCGGACGGGCAGGCGGGTGCCGGCCAGTGCGGCGACCTGCCCGGCCCAGGTGCCGGTGGCGTTGACGACGACGGGGGCGTGGAGGTCTCCGCGCGGGGTGCGCACGCCGCGGACCGCGCCGCGCGCGTCGGTGAGCACGGCCGTCACCTCCTCGCCGAGGCGGAGGGCGGCGCGCGAGGCGCGCAGCAGGTGGGCGGCGGCGCGGGCGGGCTGGACCTGGGCGTCCTGCGGGTAGTGGAAGCCTCCGGCGAGGCCGGGCGCGAGGTGGGGTTCGAGATCGCGCAGCCGGTCGGCGGGGACCTCGTGCGCCTCGACGCCGGCCGCGCGCTGGCCCGCGGCGAAGGCGCGGAGCGCGGTGCGGGCGGTCTCGTCGGCTGCGACGACGAGACCGCCCTTCGGCTCGTACTCGGCCTCCGGTGGGAGGACGTCGGTGAGTTCGCGCCACAGTCGGGTGGACAGCAGCGCGAGGTCGAGCTCGGGGCCCGCCCCCTTGTCGGAGACGAGCAGGTTGCCCTCGCCGGCGCCGGTGGTGCCGCCCGCGACGGGGCCGCGGTCGACGACGGCGACGGCGAGTCCACTGCGGCCCGCGTAGTAGGCGCAGGCCGCGCCGACGACTCCGGCGCCGATGATCACGGCGTCCAGGACGTCCGGCGGATGACTCACATGTCGCGTGGGCACAGCAATAATATTTCACGTACTACTGCTGCCCGTACAGGGTCCGGCACGGGAAATCCCCTCCCTTTCCGTCGAGTTGGTGCCGGACCCCTCGGGAGCGGCCTTCCGGGTCAGCTGCGCAGCGGCCCTTCGCAGGTGTAGTCCGAGGTCGCGCCGGTGCGGTCGGCCCAGATCTCCGCCTCGCCGAAGTGGCAGTTCATGTCGGCGAGGTTGGTGGCCGCGGGGCGGGCGCGGTCGAGGAGGAAGTGGTCGACGGTCTCCGCCATGTCCCGGAAGACCAGGTCGGGGTTGCCGGCGTCCGTCAGGCGCGCGGTGATCCGTCCCGTGCAGACGAAGCGGCGCTTGGCGGTGTCCCCGTTGTCCGTGCAGCGCGGGTCGGCCGCGGTGGCCGCGGCGAAGGCCGCCCGCACCGCGTCGGCGCCGGTGTGGTCGAGCCGGTCGTTCGGGACGTAGCGGGTGTCGGGCACGAAGAGGTCGTCCGCCTTCGCCGTCTGCACGTCGAGGAAGGCGTCGTACCCGCGCTGGAGCCCGGCGTCCCGGCCGAGCCGGCCGCGCCAGGCGTCGAAGGCGGCGGGGTCGTCGGCGCGCAGGTGCCGGTACATCTCCCGCAGCAGCGCCGGACGTTCGGTCCACAGGTACGAGAAGAAGGTGCCCGCGTAGCTGTAGAAGCGGAAGCCGTCGCCCTCGTACGTGGCGTGCAGGAGCTGGTCGACGCTCATGCGCGGGCTGCCGTCGGCGGTGTCGGCGATGATGCCGCGGACGAGGGACCTGCGCACGGCGACGCCGTCGTCGCGGGTGGCTCCGGCGAAGAACTCCGCCGTCCCCTCGTCCATCGCGGTGGTGCGGTCGCCCTGGTACCACGGCCCCTCGCCGAAGTAACCGGGCACGGCGTACCGGCCGTTGAGGTAATGGACGTACTCGTGGCGGAAGAGCTCCTCCAGGGTGAGCGAGGAGTCCTGGGGGACGCGCCGCTGGTAGGTGTAGAAGGTGGCGCCGCGCTCGATGTAGACGCCGCCGTTGTCGGTGCCCATGCCGGTCAGGAGCGGGTGGTAGTTCTCGTAGTCGGCGCGCGAGGCGTACAGGACGACGGTCAGCGCGGTGTTGGTGTCCCCGGTCAGCGGCGTCGCGGCGCCGAGGACGCGGTGGTACTGGGCCTTGACCTGCTTGCTCGCGTAGTACAGCTGGTCGACGGTGGGGGTGTCGAGGCCCGTGCGGACCGTGATGCCGCCGGTGTCGTAGCGGTAGGTGTGCGGGAAGATCCGCCGCTCGATGTCCTCCTTGCAGACGCGGTACGGCTTGCACGCCTCGTAGAAGACCAGCCAGCCGGCCAGCCGCGCCCACGGGGCGCTGCCCTCACCGAAGTTCCGCACGACGGGGTCGAGGAGCGCGCCCACGTCGGGCACGATCGCGGCCCTGATCGCGTCGATCTGGCCGAAGCGGCCGTACTCGGCGAGCGCGTCGCGCACCACCCAGGCGTTGGGCGTGCCCTTGAGGTGGGTGTACTGGGCGAAGGCGCGGAAGGCGGCGCGGTAGGCGGTGTTGCGGGCGACCAGGGTGTGGAAGGCGGTGTCGCGGTTGCCGGGGTACACGCCGAGGTAGTTCACGGAGAGCGCGGCGAGGGCCGCGCCGCCCCAGGCCGGGTCGCGGTAGGTGGTGGTGTGGTACTTGTCCATCGTCGCCAGGACCTTCTGGATCAGGCCCAGTTGGGAGTGGCGCAGTCCGCTGCCGCTGCCGGTGTAGAGGGCCTCGCGCAGGCTCTCGGCGTTGGTGCGGGTGGCGCGGAAGGAGCGGGCGGCCGAGCCGAAGGCGTGGACGGCGCGGCGCATGGCCTCGGCGGTGGGCGGGTCGGTGACGTCTATCTCGCCGCGCGAGAAGTCGTGGTACACGACCGCGTGCAGGTAGGTGAGCATCTCCAGCAGGTGGGTGCCGTTGAGGCCGTCGTGGCCGGGAGCGAGTGCGGAGACGCGGCGGGACACGGCCTGGACGTGGGCGTCCGACATGACCGGCGCGAGCCGGGCGTCCCACGTCCAGATCAGGGTGCGCAGACAGCCGTCGGCGGTGACGGCGGGGTCGGCGAGGAAGTCGGCGAACTCCTCGGGGCGTAACCCGGTGACGGCGCCGAGGGTGCAGTCGGGGGCGAGGGTGGCGCCGGGCGCCGCCGGCGCCGGGGTCTGCGGCCCCGGGACGCGGGTGGTGGTGCGCCTGCCGGGGGCGGGCGCGGGCGCGGGCCCGGTCCGGGGTGCGGTGGCGAGGCGCAGCACCTCGTCGCGGGGAGCGCGGGAGTCGCGGGGAACGGCGCGATCGGCGGGATCGGTGGGGTCGGCCGCGACGGGGGCGGGGGCGGTGTGACCTGTGGGGGTGGTGGGGGTGGAGGGCACGGCGAAGGCCGGTGCGCCGCCGAGCAGCGTCGCGGTGGCGAGTGCTGCGGCGAGGAGGGTTCTGCGCACGGGTCCGTGCGGTGACGGCTGGGGCACTTACGGCTCCTGGAGGGAAGACGGGCCGGGTTGTCGAGTGCATGCCACTGGTGTGCGATGCGTAACATAGTAATGTGATATTGCACTGACAACCCGTCAGAGCCCTTTCGCTGTACCGCGGAGGCGCATCGGGGGACCGAACCCGGAGGAACCGGGCGTCCCGCCCCCGCGGGGACGGGAGGCCCGGCGACAGGGACCGGGGAGCCGGAACGGAGCGGGCGTCAGTCCAGGACCGCGAAGCCGTCCAGCTCCACCAGCGCCTGCTCGTCCCACAGGCGGACCACCCCGACGACCGCCATCGCCGGGTAGTCCCGGCCCGCCAGCCGCCGCCAGACGCGGCCCAGTTCGGGCGCCCGGGCGCGGTAGTCGGCGACGTCCGTGGCGTACACGGTGACGCGCGCCAGGTCGGCGGGCGTGCCGCCGGCGGCCTTCAGCGCGGCCAGCAGGTTCCCGAGGGCCGTCTCGAACTGCTCCGGGAGGGTCTCCCCCACCACCCGGCCGTCCCCGTCCAGCGCGGTCTGCCCGGCCAGGAAGACCAGCCGCGACCCGGTGGCGGTGACGGCGTGCGAGAAGCCGGTCGGCGGGGACAGCTCGGAGGGGTTGATGCGTTCGAGGCTCATCAGGCGTACAGCTCCTTCGCGATGATCGTGCGCTGCACCTCGGTGGCGCCCTCGTAGATGCGCGGCGCCCGCACCTCCCGGTACAGGTGCTCCAGCAGGTGGCCGCGCTCCAGGGCGCGGGCGCCGTGCAGCTGGACGGCCGCGTCGACGACGTACTGCGCGGTCTCCGTGGCCAGCAGCTTCGCCATGGCGGCGCGCTTCGGGACGTCCGCGGCCCCCTCGTCGTACGCCGCGGCCGCCGCGTACACGAGGAGGCGGGCCGCCTCGGTGCGGGTGGCCATCTCGGCGACCTGGTGGGAGACGGCCTGGAGGTCCTTGAGCACGCCCCCGAACGCGGGCCGGCGGGCGGTGTGGGCGAGGGTCGCGTCGAGGGCCGCCTGCGCCATGCCGACGGCGAAGGCCCCGACGCTGGGCCGGAAGAGGTTCAGGGTGGTCATCGCGACGCGGAAGCCCCGGTCCACCTCGCCCAGCACGTCCGCGCGCGTGACGGGCACTCCGTCGAAGCGCAGGCTGCCGATGGGGTGCGGCGACAGCATGTCTAGCCGGCGGCCCGTCAGGCCCGGCCGGTCGGCGGGGACCAGGAAGGCGGTGACGCCGCGGGCCCCGGCGCCCGGTGCCGTCCGGGCGAAGACGGTGTGGAGGTCGGCCTCGGGCGCGTTGGAGATCCAGCACTTCTCCCCCGTCAGCCGCCAGCCCTCCCCGTCGGGCGCGGCTTCGAGGGCGAGCGCGGCCGCGTCCGACCCGGCGTCCGGCTCGCTGAGGGCGAAGGCGGCCACCGCCCGCCCGGCGGTCACCTCCGGCAGCCAGCGCGCCCGTTGCCCGGGCGTGCCGCACGCGGCCACCGGATGGGCGCCCAGCCCCTGGAGGGCGAGCGCGGTCTCCGCCTCCGTGCACTCGCGGGCGAGGGACTCGCGCATCAGGCACAGGTCGAGGGCTCCGGCGCCGAAGACCCGGGCCAGCAGCCCCAGTTCGCCCAGGGCGGCGACGAGCGGCCGGTTGACGCGGCCGGGTTCCCCCTTCTCCGCGAGGGGCCGCAGCCGCTCGGCGGCCAGGACACGCAGCTCTTCGCACCACGCGGTGCGTTCCGGTTCGAGTGAGAATACGGGCATTCGCGCCCTCCGCCGCCGAGTCGTATCGCGCACCATTGACTGTCGTCACCATCACGATACGCTCGATGGGCGTTCCCACCACCCCTCCGCCTTGCCAGGGGGCGAACCATGGAGCTGACCGGATCGGCCCACCTCGACACCTTCGCCCGCGACCACCTGCCGCCCCGCGAACAGTGGCCCGACCTCCTGTTCGAACTTCCCTGGCTGCGCTATCCGGACCGGCTCAACTGCGGCGCTGAGCTGCTGGACCGCACGGCGGAGCGGTTCGGTCCCGGCCGGCCGGCCTTCCGGGACGGCACGGGCGGCGTGTGGACCTACGGCGAACTGCGCGACCGGGTCGACCGGATCGCCCACGTCCTCACCCGCGAGCTCGGCGTGGTGCCCGGCAACCGGGTGCTGCTGCGCGGCCCGACGACCCCGTGGCTCGCCGCCTGCTGGCTCGCGGTGATGAAGGCCGGCGCGGTGGCCGTCACCGTCCTGGCGCAGGCACGGGCCCGGGAGCTGGCCGTGATGTGCGCGATGGCGGAGGTCCGCCACGCGCTGTGCGACGTCCGCACGGTCGACGACCTGGTGAAGGCCGGGGTGCCGGGGCTCCGCGTGACGGCGTACGGCGGTGACGCGCCCGACGACCTGCTGCGGCTGGCGGCCCGTCACCAGGGCACGTACGACGCCGTCGCCACCGCCGCCGACGATGTGGCGCTGATCGCCTTCACCTCCGGGACCACCGGGCGGCCCAAGGGGTGCATGCACTTCCACCGCGACGTGCTGGCCGTCGCCGACACGTTCTCGGCGCAGGTGCTCCGCCCCGGTCCGGACGACCTGTTCGCCGGCAGCCCCCCGCTCGGCTTCACCTTCGGCCTCGGCGGTCTGGTGATCTTCCCCCTGCGGGCGGGCGCGTCGGCGCTGCTGCTGGAGCAGTCCGGGCCCCGGCAGCTGCTGCCCGCCATCGCGGAGCACCGGGTCTCGGTGCTCTTCACCGCGCCGACCGCCTACCGGGTGATGCTGGAGGAGCTCGACGGGTACGACATCGGCTCGCTGCGCCGGTGCGTGTCGGCCGGGGAGAACCTGCCCGCCGCCACCTGGCGGGCGTGGCAGGAGCGGACCGGGCTGCGGATCATCAACGGCATCGGCGCCACCGAGCTGCTGCACATCTTCGTCTCGGCGGCCGACGGAGACATCCGGCCCGGCACGACGGGCGTCCCGGTGCCGGGATGGCAGGCACGGGTCGTGGACGCCTCCGGACGGCCGGTCCCGGACGGGGAGGAGGGGTTCCTGGCCGTGCGCGGGCCGGTGGGCTGCCGCTACCTGTCCGATCCGCGCCAGACGCAGTACGTCCGGCACGGCTGGAACGTCACCGGGGACACCTACGTCCGCGAGCCGGACGGTTATCTGCGCTACGTCGCCCGGGCGGACGACATGATCATCTCGGCGGGGTACAACATCGCGGGCCCCGAGGTCGAGGACGCCCTGCTGGCCCACCCCGACGTGGTC
The DNA here is from genome assembly GCF_044455245.1 of Streptomyces sp. NPDC051310. Lineage (NCBI taxonomy): Bacteria > Bacillati > Actinomycetota > Actinomycetes > Kitasatosporales > Streptomycetaceae > Streptomyces > Streptomyces sp. NPDC051310. The sequence goes on along the minus strand of NZ_JBITEO010000036.1, from coordinate 25,941 downwards.
GAGGCGGCCGTGGTGGGCCGGCCCGACGAGCTGCGCGGCCAGGTCGCCGTGGCGTACACGGTGGTCCGGGAGGGAGCGGCGCGCGACGGAGCCGCGGCCGAGGCGCTGCGCGGTTTCGTGAAGACGCGCCTCGCCCCGTACAAGTGCCCGCGCGAGATCGTCTTCCTCGACGCGCTGCCGCGCACGGCCACCGGAAAGCTCCAGCGCTTCCGGCTGCGCGCGCAGGACGCGCCCGTACAGTGATCACGTGGCCGAGCAGCACACCCCGCGTTCCCTGATCGTCTCCCTGTACGGCGCGTACGGGCGGACGCCCGACGACGCCCCGCTGCCGGTGGCCGAGCTGATCCGGCTGCTGGCGGTGCTCGGCGTGGACGCCCCCTCGGTGCGGTCGTCGGTGTCCCGGCTCAAGCGGCGCGGGCTGCTCCAGCCGTGCCGCACGGCGGACGGAGCCGCCGGTTACGCCCTGTCGGCGGACGCCCGGCAGCTTCTGGACGACGGCGACCGGCGCATCTACGCGGCCGGGGAGCGGGCCGGCGAGGAGGGCTGGGTGCTGGCCGTCTTCTCGGTGCCGGAGGCCGAGCGGCACAAGCGGCACCTGCTGCGCTCGCGCCTGGGCCGCCTCGGCTTCGGCACGGCGGCACCGGGTGTGTGGATCGCCCCGGCCGCCCTGTACGAGGAGACCCGCCACACCCTGACGCGGCTCCATCTGGACCCGTACGTGGACCTCTTCCGAGGCGAGCACCTGGGCTTCGCCCCCACGGCCGAGGCGGTGGGCCGCTGGTGGGACCTGGCCGCGATCGCCAAGCTGTACGAGGAGTTCCTCGACCTCCACGAGCCGGTGCTGCGGACCTGGTCGACGCGCGAACCGTCCCCCGAGGAGGCGTACCGCGACTACCTGCTCGCCCTGGACTCCTGGCGGCGGCTCCCGTACGCGGACCCGGGCCTGCCGGCCGCGCTGCTCCCGGCGGGCTGGCCGGGCGGCCGGGCGGCCGCGGTCTTCGGGGGGCTGCACGGGCTGCTGCGGGACAAGGGCGAGGGCTTCGTCAGGAGCGGGGCGGCGTGAGGCCGAGGCGCGGCTTCGGTGCGTCGGTGCGGCCGGTCGGGGGCGTGCGGCTGCCGGCCCGGTACGGGGTCGGCCAGGGGGCGGCGGGGCCGTCGTAGCCCTGCTCGGCCGCGGCGTGCAGGGTCCAGTGCGGGTCGTACAGGTGCGGGCGGCCCACGGCGCACAGATCGGCCCGGCCCGCCAGGAGCAGGGAGTTGACGTCGTCCCAGGAGGAGATGGCGCCGACGGCGATGACGGGGACCTTCAGGGCGTTGCGGATCCGGTCCGCGTACGGCGTCTGGTACGAGCGGCCGTACTCGGGCCGTTCGTCGGGCACGACCTGGCCGGTGGAGACGTCGATCGCGTCGGCACCGTGCTCGGCGAAGGCGCGGGCGATGGCGACGGCCTCCTCGGCGGTGGTGCCGCCGGGCGCCCAGTCGGTGGCCGAGATGCGTACGGTCAGGGGCCGCTCGCCGGGCCAGGCGGCCCGTACCGCGTCCAGCACCTCCAGCGGGAAGCGCAGCCGCCGCTCCAGCGAGCCGCCGTAGGCGTCGGTGCGGCGGTTGGTGAGGGGGGACAGGAACCCGGAGAGCAGATAGCCGTGGGCGCAGTGCAGTTCGAGGAGGTCGAAGCCGGCGCGGGCGGCGCGGCGCGCCGCGGCCGCGAACTGCTCCCTTATGTCGGTGAGCGCGGCCCGGTGCAGCTCGTGCGGCACCTGGTTGACGCCGGGGCGGTAGGGCAGCGGGGAAGCGGCGACCACGGGCCAGTTGCCGGAGTCGAGGGGCTGGTCGATGCCTTCCCACATGAGCTTGGTGGAGCCCTTGCGGCCGGAGTGGCCCAGCTGCACGCCGATGGCGGTGCCGGGCGCCTGCCGGTGCACGAAGTCGGTGATCCGGGACCAGGCGGCGGCCTGTGCGGGCGTCCACAGTCCGGCGCAGCCGGGGGTGATGCGGCCCTCGGGGCTGACGCACACCATCTCGGTCATCACCAGCCCCGCGCCGCCGAGGGCCCGGGCGCCGAGGTGGACGAGGTGGAAGTCGCCGGGGACCCCGTCCACGGCCGAGTACATGTCCATGGGCGAGACGACGACCCGGTTGCGCAGCGTCAGACCGCGCAGCCGGAACGGCGTGAACATCGGCGGAGTGCCGGGCGGGCAGCCGAAGTCCCGCTCGACGGCCTCGGTGAAGCGGGCGTCGCGCAGCCTCAGGTTGTCGTGGGTGACCCGGCGGCTGCGAGTGAGGAGGTTGAACGCGAACTGGCGCGGCGGCTGGTCCAGGTAGCCGGCCAGGTCCTCGAACCAGCGCAGGCTGGCGGCGGCCGCGCGCTGCGTGGACTCCACGACGGGGCGGCGTTCGGCCTCGTACGCCGCGAGGGCCGGGGCGAGCGCGGGCTGCTCCTGGATGCAGGCGGCGAGGGCCAGGGCGTCCTCGACGGCGAGCTTGGTGCCGGATCCGATGGAGAAGTGGGCGGTGTGGGCGGCGTCGCCGAGCAGGACCGTGCCGCCGTGCGACCAGCGCTCGTTGACGACGGTCCGGAAGGCGGTCCAGGTGCTCTTGCTGGAGGTCAGGGGACGGCCGCGCAGCGCCTCGGCGAAGATCTTGGCGCAGCGGCCGACGGACTCCTGGACGTCGAGCTCGTCGAATCCGGCGGCCTGCCAGACCTCCTCGCGCATCTCCACGATGACGGTGGAGGCGTCCGCCGCGTACGGGTAGCCGTGGAGCTGCATCACGCCGTGCTCGGTCTCCGCGATCTCGAAGCGGAACGCGTCGAAGGCGAAGTCCGCGGCGAGCCAGATGTAGCGGCAGCGGTGGGTCGTGACGGTCGGCCGGAAGACGTCGGCGTGGGCCGCGCGGGTGCGGCTGTGGACGCCGTCGGCGGCGATCACCAGATCGTGCCCGGCGGCCAGTTCCGGGGCGGGCGGCGCCTCGGTGCGGGAGCGGAGCCGTACGCCGAGGTCCGCGCAGCGCTCGTGGAGGATCTCCAGCAGCCTGCGCCGGCCGAGCGCGGCGAAGCCGTGGCCGCCGGAGGTGAGGGTGCGGCCGCGGTGGACGATGTCGATGTCGTCCCACCGGACGAACTCCGCCCGGAGCGCGGCGTACACGTCGGGGTCGGCGTGCTCGATGCCGCCGAGGGTCTCGTCGGAGAGGACGACGCCGAAGCCGAAGGTGTCGTCGGGGGCGCCCCGCTCCCAGACGGTGACGTCCCGGGCCGGGTCGAGGCGCTTGAGCAGGGCGGCGGCGTAGAGCCCGCCGGGACCGCCGCCGATCACGGCGACCCGCAGGGGGCGGGTCATCGTCCCTGCCACTTCGGGGGGCGCTTCTCGGTGAAGGCGGCGTGGAACTCGGCGTAGTCCTCGCCGTTCATCAGCAGGGCCTGCGTCGCGGCGTCGAGCTCGACGGCCGCGGCCAGCGGCATGTCCAGCTCGGCGGTCAGCAGGGCCTTGGTCTGGGCGTACGCGAGGGCGGGGCCGTCGGCCAGCCGGCGGGCGAGCGCGGCGGCGCGCTCGTCGGCGCGGCCCTCCTCGGTGAGCTCGCTGATCAGGCCGATGCGCTCGGCCTCGGGCGCCCGGACCGGTTCGCCGAGCATCAGCAGCCGGGTGGCGTGGCCGAGGCCGACGACGCGGGGCAGCAGGTACGCGGCTCCCATGTCGCCGCCGGAGAGGCCCACCTTCGTGAAGAGGAAGGCGAAGCGTGCGGACGGGTCGGCGATCCGGAAGTCGGCGGCGAGGGCGAGGACGGCCCCGGCTCCCGCGGCCACCCCGTGCACGGCGGCGATCACGGGGAAGGGCGCCTCGCGCAGGGCCCGCACGACCTGGCCGGTCATCCGGTTGAAGTCCAGGAGCTGGGCGGTGTCCATGGCGAGCGTGGCGCCGATGATGTCGTCGACGTCGCCGCCGGAGCAGAAGCCGCGCCCCTCGCCGGACAGGACGAGGGCCCGGACGGCCCGCTCGCGGGACAGCTCGGCGAGCATGTCGCGCAGGTCGGCGTAGGCGCCGAAGGTGAGCGCGTTGAGCTTGGCGGGGCGGGCGAGGGTGACGGTGGCGACGCCGTCGTCGATGGCGAGCCGCAGATGGCGCCACTCGGGGGTGCGGGGCGCGGAGCTGGTGAACGGGCTCATGGGGTGCGGCCTCCCTCGGCGAGCGCGATGCCCGAGTGCCGGTGCCTGGACCGGTGCCGGTATCCGTACCGGTGCCTGGACCGGTGCAGGTGTGCGTACCTGTGCCGGTATCTGTGCCTGTGCCTGCCTGTGCGGGACACGAGGTGCCCGCCTCTCGAAGTTATCACTCATACGTGACCGCCGTCACGTAGACGCGATACACGGGCGCGCGGCCGTCACACTGTCCGCGACCGGCGAAGGTCCTGTATCAGCTGTGGCACAGGTCTCCCGGCGGGCGGGCATCCGCCTCTGGTGTGGCCGGATCCGGTCCGTAAGGTGGGACCCACCCGCCGAACCGTTGAACGGAAACCGAACGGAGGACCGCCACCGTGCTCGAAGCGTCCGGACCCGCCTCCTGGCGTCTCGCGCTGCCGCACTCCGCGGCCGCCGTGCCGCTCGCCCGGGCCCTGGTGCGGACGGCACTCGCCGACCGCGACGCGACGGCGTCGGCCGACGCCGACACGGCGGAGCTGCTGACGGCCGAACTGGTGGCGAACGCGGTGAAGCACACCGACCCCGGCGACCCGCCGATCGAGCTGGTGGTGGAGCTGCTGGAGACGGGGTGCCAGGTCGAGGTGCACGACCGCGACCCGGACCCGCCCGGCGACCTGTCGCCCGCCCACACCACGCCGCCGGACCCGTGGCAGGAGCACGGGCGCGGCCTGCTGCTGATCCGGACGCTCAGCGCGGCGTGCGGGCACCGCCGTACCGCTCAGGGCAAGGCGGTGTGGTTCACCCTGCCGGCACTCGGGACGGCGTGAGGCCCTCCTCCGTCCCGGTGTCCCCGGCCGCCTGAGCCTCCGCCTCCGCGGCGGGAGGGGCGGCCAGACGCGAGTTGCGCCGGCCGTAGCCCGCGTACACCAGGGCCCCGGCCACCAGGAAGACGGCGAACTGCACCCAGGTGGTCCACCCCGTGCCCCACATCAGGTACAGGCAGAAGGCGACGCCCAGCACCGGGCTGACCGGGTAGAGCGGCACCCGGAAGCTGCGCTCGGTGTCGGGGTGGCGGCGGCGCAGCGCGACCACGGCGACGTTGACGACCGCCATGACGGCGAGGGTGCCGATCGTGGTCAGGTTCATCACCACGTCGAGCGGGACGACGGCGGCCGGGACGGCGAAGACGCCGGCGACGATCCAGGTGTTGGCGACGGGGGTGGAGGTCTTCGGGGAGACCTTCGCGAAGACCCGCGGGATGAGCCCGTCGCGCGACATCGACATCAGGATGCGGGTCTGGCCGTACATCACGGCGAGGACGACCGAGGCGATGGCGACGACCGCGCCGAAGGCGATGATGCCGCCGCCGACGGCGGAGCCGGTGACCTCGTCGACGATGAGGGAGAGCGCGGCCGGCCGGCCGGCGACGTCGTCGGCCGACATGGCGCCGATGGCGGCGAGCGCGACCAGGCAGTACAGCAGCGTGACGGCACCGATGCAGATCATGATCGCGAGGGGGACGGTCCGGCGGGGGTTCTTGACCTCCTCGCCCGCGGTGGTGATCGCGTCGAAGCCGATGTACGAGAAGAAGGCGAGCGACGCCCCGGAGGTGACCCCGGCGAGGCCGTGCGCCGCGAACGGCGAGAGGTTGCCGGAACGGAAGGCGGTCAGCGCCAGCGCGCAGAACACGACGAGGATCGCGATCTTGACGACCGCCATGACGGCGGTGGCGCGGGCGCTCTCGCGCACACCGCGCACCAGCAGCACCGCGGCGAGCAGGATCACCACGACGGCCGGGATGTTGACGATGCCGCCGTCGCCCGGCGGGGCGGACAGCGCGGCGGGCAGCTCCACGCCGATGAGGCCGTCGAGCAGTTCGTTGAGGTACTGGCCCCAGCCGACCGAGACGGCCGAGACGGACACGCCGTACTCCAGGAGCAGGCACCAGCCGGTGAGGAACGCCACGCGCTCGCCGAGGGCGGCGTACGCGAAGGAGTAGGAGCTGCCCGAGACCGGGATCGCGCTGCCCAGCTCGGCGAAGGAGAAGGCGGTGAACACGCAGGTGATCGCGGCCAGGACGAAGGAGACGACGACCGCGGGGCCGGCTTCGGCGACGCTGTCCGAGAGCCCGACGAAGATGCCGGTGCCGACGATGGCGCCGACGCCGAAGCACACGAGCTGGAAGAGGCCCATGGTGCGCTTCAGCCCGTGTCCCTCCAGGTCGGCGCCGGATTCGGCGACCAGTTGGGCGGGGGTCTTGAGGCGCGGCATAGGGGGTTCTCCCGGATGATGCAAGGGCTGTGCTGGGCGGTGCGGGCCGGTGCAGGGGTGGTGCACAGGCGAAAGGGGTCCGGGCATGTGAGCCCGAACCCCGCCATGTCCTTCGAGACTAACCGGTACATCACATATTCACCCAATCGGCCGCATGGCTATTCCCGCGCTCAGCCCAGCGTGGCGACCAGGAGCGCCTTGATGGTGTGCATGCGGTTCTCGGCCTCGTCGAAGACGACCGAGTGCTCCGACTCGAAGACCTCGTCGCTCACCTCCAGCTCGGTCAGCCCGTGCCGCTCGTGGATGTCGCGGGCGATCGACGTACCGAGGTCGTGGAACGCGGGCAGGCAGTGCAGGAATCTCACCCGCGGGTTGCCGGTGGCGCGCAGGACGTCCATGGTGACGGCGTACGGGCCGAGGGCGGCGATGCGCTCGTCCCAGACCTCCTTGGGCTCGCCCATCGAGACCCAGACGTCGGTGATGACGAAGTCGGCGCCCGCGACCCCCTCGGCGATCTCCTCGGTGAGCGTGATGCGGGCGCCGCTGGTCCGGGCGAGCCCACGCGCCCGCGCCACGACGGCGTCGGCCGGCCAGTACGCGCGGGGCGCGACGATCCGCACGTCCATGCCCAGCAGCGCGCCGGTGACCAGGTAGGAGTTGCCCGTGTTGTAGCGGCCGTCGCCCAGGTACGCATACGCGATGCCCTCCAGGGGCTTGTCGGTGTGCTCGGTCATGGTGAGCACGTCCGCGAGCATCTGCGTGGGGTGCCAGTCGTCGGTCAGGCCGTTGTAGACGGGGACGCCGGCGTGGGCGGCCAGCTCCTCGACGGTCGACTGGGCGTCGCCCCGGTACTGGATGGCGTCGTACATGCGGCCGAGGACGCGGGCGGTGTCCTTTGCCGACTCCTTGTGGCCCATCTGCGATCCGGACGAGTCCAGGTAGGTGGTGAAGGCGCCCTGGTCGGCGGCGGCGACCTCGAATGCGCAGCGGGTGCGCGTCGAGGTCTTCTCGAAGATGAGGGCGATGTTGCGGCCGCGCAGCCGCTGGACCTCGGCCCCCGCCCTCTTCTCCGCCTTGAGCTGGGCAGCCAGATCGATCAGACTGCGGAACTCGTCGGCGGTGAAGTCCAGCTCCTTGAGGAAGTGGCGGCCGGAGAGATCGGTGGCCATGGGACGCTCCTGGGTTCCGGGGTCGGGGACCGTGGAAGTCTATACGAGGCTCAGAATTTCTATTCAGTCAGGGGGAGGCTCACCCGGCGCGGTCGCCCCGCACCGCCGGAACGGCCGGTGCGGGGCGGCCCGGCCGGTACGGCTCCATCCTGGCGGCCGGCGCGGCGGGGCTCATCCGGAAGGGGTCCGCGGGAGGGTCCGGGCGCGGGGGCCCGGCGGGCTCACTCCGCGTCGCGCTCGACCGGGCAGCTCATGCAGCGCGGGCCGCCGCGGCCCCGGCCCAGCTCGCTGCCCGGGATCTCGATCACCTCGATGCCCTCGCGCCGCAGATGCGTGTTGGTGGTGACGTTCCGCTCGTAGGCGACCACCACCCCCGGCTCCACCGCCAGCACGTTGCAGCCGTCGTCCCACTGCTCGCGCTCGGCCGCGTGCACGTCCTGCGTCGCGGTCAGCACCCGGATCGAGGTCATCCCGAGCGCCGCCGCGATCGCGCTGTGCATCTGCTCGGGCGGATGGTCCGAGACCTTCAGCGTGCCGCCCCGGTCCCCCGGGTCGATGGTGTAAGAGCGCAGCATGCCGAGCCCCGCGTACTGCGTGAACGTGTCCGCCGCGACCATCGTCATCACCGTGTCCAGGTGCATGAAAGCACGCCTCTTCGGCATGTCGAGCGCCACGATCGTGCGCGCGGAGCCGGCCGCGAACATGCCACGGGCCAGCATCTCCACCGCCTGGGGGGTGGTCCTCTCGCTCATCCCGATGAGCACCGCGCCGTTGCCGAGCACCAGCACGTCGCCGCCCTCGATGGTGGACGGGTAGTCGTCCTGCCCCTCCGACCAGTGGTGGAAGGAGCCCGCCTCGGGGCCGGTGAAGAGGGGGTGGTGCTTGTAGATCGCCTCGAAGTGGACCGTCTCGCGCTGCCGGGCCGGGTAGCGCATGGCGTTGATGGCGACCCCGTCGTATATCCAGGCGGAGGTGTCGCGGGTGAAGAGGTGGTTCGGCAGCGGCGGCAGCAGGAAGTCGTCCAGGTCCATCACGTGGAACCGGACGGACGTCGGCTCGGGGTGACCGGCCAGGTACTCCCGCTTCGTCATCCCGCCGACCAGCGCCTCGACCAGCTCGGCCGTCTCCATGGCGTCGAAGACCGCTCTCAGGTGGTCCGTGGCGAGCGGCCCGTACTCCTTCTCGTCGAAGACCCGGTCCAGTACGAGTTTGCGGGCCGCCGGCATCTCCAGCGCCTCGCGCAGCAGATCACCGAAGAGGTGCACCACCACGCCCCGGTCGCGCAGTACGTCGGCGAACCCGTCGTGCTCCTGACGCGCCCGCCGCACCCAGAGCACGTCGTCGAAGAGGAGCCCCTCCTTGTTGCTGGGCGTGAGCCGCTTCAGCTCCAGGTCGGGCCGGTGCAGGATGACGCGGCGGAGCCGCCCGGTCTCGGAGTCGACATGGAATCCCATGCCTCCATCCTGGCCGAGGCGGGCGCTCCGCGCGCCCCCGCGTGCGGGACCGACGTACCGTCAGTTGACCACCAGCAGCGCCAAGAGGAGCACCAGGAGGATCACGAGGGCGGCGCCCAGGCCGACGAGGACGAACCGGCCGTCCTGCACCCCCGGCTGGTCCTCGGAGCCCTCCCGGCGGCCGGCGGGTGTCGCGGATGCCGGCGCGGTGCCTTCGGATTCCTGGGGCTCGGGCCGGGGCGCGGGGGCGGGCGTCGGGGGCGGGGGTGCGGGCGTCGGGGGCTCAAGCGCGGCGGCGGGCGTCGGCGGTACGGGTGCCGGGGCGGGGGCGGGCGTCGCGGGCGCGGGCGCGCGGGGCTGTGACGCGGGTGCGGGTGCCGGGGCGTGCGGGGGCGGGGGCGCGGGGGGCTGCGAGACGGCCGGGGGACCGTCGGTGTACGCGGCCATGAGCAGGGCCTGCCAGGCCGCCTCGGGCAGCCGGGGCTCGTCGCTCTCCACGATCCGGCGCACCGCCGCCTGCGCGGCCCGGTGCGGCCCGGTGCTCAGCCTCGGCAGCAGGACGGCCAGCCGGTCCGAGATCCGCGGGTCGCCGAGCAGCGGGCGGACCGCCCAGCGGTAGAGGGAGGCGGCGTTGGCGGCACGCACCCCGCCATCGGGGTCGCCGAGGTCCACCGCGCGGTCCGTCAGGAACAGCCCCTGGTCGAGCAGGACGACGCACAACTGCGTGCGCGTCTCCCGGCTCCAGGCCGGCCACCGCTCCACGGCCTCCTCCACGAGCTGCGTCAGCACGTCGTAGTGGACGGGCTGGCGCAGCGCGCGCAGCAGGTCCGCGTCCGGAGCCCCGCCGAGCACCTCGCGGGGCAGCGGTTCCCCCGGGGCGTGCGGGTCGGCCGGGTCGTACGGACGGGCCACCGCCGCGAGCAGGCGGCCGGGGCGGCCGCCCCGCGAGCCCCCGGTGCGCCGCCACCCGCGCGCCCCGCGGCGCGGGACCGGCCACTCCGGCGCGGCGGGCGGCTCGGGACCGGCACCCGCCGCCACGGGCGGTGGCTGCGCCGGGGGGTGCGCCGGCCGGGCGGCGGGACGGTCCTCGTCCGCCAGCAGGGCCAGCGCGTGCTCCGCCACCTCCAGCAGGGGCCGCGACGCCCGCCCGGCGGCGCTGCCGAGCGCGGTGCTCACCCGGCGGCCGGGCCGGCCGTCCTCCCCGAGGTCGCGCAGGTGGTGGGAGACCAGCCGCCGCGCGACCTCCTCGGCCCGGTCCGCGCGCCGCTCCAGGGGATCCGTGCGCCGCCGGGGCCCGCCGCCGGGCGGCCGGCCCGCCCAGCGTCCGAGGAACACGAACCGCAGGTCGTCCGGCTCGGCGGTGCCGTGCGTGGCGAACGTCCAGCCGTCCCCGGCGTGGTCGCCGAAGATGCCGTACAGCCCCCACAGCACCCGGCAGGCCGTCTCGCCGCCCGAGGGGTCCAGCAGCGTGAAGCGGGCGCCGGGATCCCGCAGGAACTCGGCGACGGCGCCCGTCAGTTCGTCCCGGGCGCGCGACACGGTCCGGGCGAGGAGCAGCCGGCCCTCCTCGGCCGTCGGCCGCAACGCGGCCCCGGGGACGGGCGGCAGCGGCCCGCGCACGTCGGGCGGCAGCTTGCTGCCCTGCCAGCACCAGCCGTGCAGGCCCAGGCAGGTCGCGGGGTCGAGGAGGTCCGCCGGCCCGACGAGCGCGTGGCACAGGGTGCCGGTGCGTCCGTCCGCGTCGCGCCACGGCGAACGGTGCGCGAGCAGGACGCCGTCGCCGTACCGCAGGCGCACCAGCGCCGGTGCGCTGTCCCCGCCCGTGGGGCGCAGCAGGGCCGCGGCGCGGCCGAGGTCGCCCTTCGCCGCCTCGGCACCGGGCGACCAGGCCACCGGGCCGGGCGCGGTGGTGCCGCCGCCGGTGGCACCGGAAGCACCCTCGCGGCCGGCGCCGGTGTCCCAGCGGAAGACGATCTGGTCCAGTGCCGCACCACCTGCTGGAACTACGGCTTCCGCAATGGAGCGGTCCTGACCGGAAAGACCCACCGTGCACCCCCGAAAGCCGTTGCCCTGCCCGTACCGGGCTGCCCGCGCCGCGACAGCGCCGACCTCCGCACTGACGTGCGCCCGCGCGTCCGTTCGCATGCAACTCCGCAGCTCACCAGGTGAGTTGAAGCCATGTGGGTGATGAACGTAGGGGCTGCCCCGACCTGCGTCAACACACCCCGGACGGCACGGAACCGATGATCCTCCCCGTGCTCCCCGTGCGCCTCCCACGCGCCCCGGTGACCGTCGGCAGGCCGAAATCCCATGGTCGAAACAGGTCACGCTCGGTGATACTCGGACCTGTGTTCCTGACGATCAGTACCACCGGCATCCCTGAACGCCCCGCGACCGACCTCGGCTTCCTGCTGCACAAGCATCCCGACAAGGCGCAAGCGTTCTCCACCTCCTACGGCACGGCGCACGTGGTGTACCCCGAGGCGTCCGCCGAGCGCTGCACGGCCGCGCTCCTGCTGGAGGTCGATCCGGTGGCACTCATACGCCGCGGGAAGGGCAAGGGGCGCGGCGGCGCACCCGACCAGGCGCTCGCGCAGTACGTGAACGACCGCCCGTACGCCGCCTCCTCGCTGCTGGCCGTCGCCCTCGGCAATGTCTTCTCCAGCGCGCTCAAGGGGCAGTGCAACGCCCGGCCCGAGCTGGCGGGGCAGGCGCTGCCGTTGCGCATCGAGGTGGCGGCGCTGCCCGCGCGCGGTGGGGCGGAGCTGGTGCGCAAGCTGTTCGAGCCGCTCGGCTGGGCGGTGACGGCCGAGCCGATCGCGCTGGACGAGCGGTTCCCGGAGTGGGGCGCGTCGCGGTACGTACGCCTCGTGCTGGAGGGCGAGCAGCGGCTCGCCGACGCCCTGCGGCACCTGTACGTGCTGCTGCCGGTGCTGGACGACGCCAAGCACTACTGGGTCTCGCCCGACGAGGTCGACAAGCTGCTGCGGGTCGGCGAGGGCTGGCTGGCCGCCCACCCGGAGCACAAGCTGATCACCAGCCGCTACCTGTCGCGCCGCTGGTCGCTGACGCGGGAGGCGATGGAGCGCATCGAGCTGGCGCGGCTGGCCGCGGCCGACGACTCCGAGGTGGAGGAGATCGACAACGCCGTCGACGAGGACGCGGACACCGAGGAACGGCCCGTCCCGCTCGCGGTGCGGCGCCGTGAGGCGATCGTCGAGGCGCTGCGCGCCGCGGGCGCGAGCCGGGTGCTGGACCTCGGCTGCGGGCAGGGCCAGCTCGTGCGCGAGCTGCTCAAGGACCCGCGCTTCACCGAGATCGTCGGCGTGGACGTGTCGATGCGGGCGCTGACGCTGGCCGCACGGCGGCTGCGGATCGACCGCATGGGCGAGCGGCAGGCGGAGCGCGTCCGGCTGATGCAGGGATCCCTCGCGTACACCGACAAGCGGCTCAAGGGGTACGACGCGGCCGTGCTGAGCGAGGTCATCGAGCACCTCGACCTGCCGCGGCTGCCCGCGCTGGAGTACGCCGTCTTCGGTTCCGCGCGTCCGGCGACCGTGCTGGTGACCACGCCGAACGTCGAGTACAACGTCCGCTGGGAGTCGCTGCCGGCCGGGCACGTGCGCCACAGCGACCACCGCTTCGAGTGGACCCGCGAGGAGTTCCGCTCCTGGGCCGGGTCCGTGGCGGAACGGCACGGATACGGCGTGGAGTTCGTCCCGGTGGGCCCGGACGACCCCGAGGTCGGCCCGCCGACCCAGATGGCCGTCTTCACCCTGGCCGCGCCCGCCCCCGCCACCCCGCCCGCAACCGCAACCGCAACCGAGTCCGAGTCCGCACCCGCGCCCGCACCGGCGGCGGCTTCCGCACCCGCGTCCGCACCGGCTTCCGCACCGGCATCCGAGGAGAAGGTCGCATGACCACGCCCCCGACCCCCACCCGCAGACTGCCGGTCACCGACCTGTCCCTCGTCGTCCTCATCGGCGCCACGGGCTCCGGCAAGTCGACCTTCGCACGCAAGCACTTCAAGCCGACCGAGGTCCTCTCGTCCGACTTCTGCCGCGGGCTCGTGGCCGACGACGAGAACGACCAGAGCGCCAGCGGCGACGCCTTCGACGTCCTGCACTACATCGCCGGCAAGCGCCTCGCGGCCGGCCGGCTGACCGTCATCGACGCCACGAGCGTGCAGCAGGAAAGCCGCAGGCAGCTGATACGGCTGGCGCGCGAGCACGACGTGCTGCCCATCGCCATCGTGCTCGACCTGCCGGAGGAGGTGTGCGCCGAGCGCAACGCCGCCCGCCCCGACCGGGCCGGCATGCCGCGCCACGTCATCCAGCGCCACCGCCGCGAACTGCGCCGTTCGCTGCGCGGCCTGGAGCGCGAGGGCTTCCGCAAGGTGCACGTGCTGCGCAGCGTGGAGGAGGTCGAGGCGGCCGAGGTCGTCCTGGAGAAGCGGTTCAACGACCTGCGCCACCTCACCGGCCCCTTCGACATCATCGGCGACATCCACGGCTGCTCCTCCGAACTGGAGACGCTCCTCGCCAAGCTGGGCTACGTCGACGGCCACCACCCCGACGGGCGCACGGCCGTCTTCGTCGGCGACCTCGTCGACCGCGGACCGGACAGCCCCGGCGTGCTGCGCCGCGTCATGGGCATGGTCGCCTCCGGCGACGCGCTCTGCGTGCCCGGCAACCACGAGAACAAGCTCGGCCGCTGGCTCTCCGGCAAGAAGGTCCAGCACACGCACGGCCTCGCCGAGACCATCGAGCAGCTCGGCAGGGAGAGCGAGGAGTTCCGCGCGCAGGTGCGGGAGTTCATCGGCGGGCTCGTCAGCCACTACGTCCTGGACGAGGGCAGGCTCGTCGTCTGCCACGCCGGCCTGCCGGAGAAGTACCACGGCCGCACCTCGGGGCGGGTGCGCTCGCACGCGCTGTACGGCGACACGACCGGCGAGACCGACGAGTTCGGGCTGCCGGTGCGCTACCCGTGGGCCGAGGACTACCGCGGGCGGGCCGCCGTCGTCTACGGCCACACGCCCGTGCCGAGCACATCGTGGATCAACAACACCATCTGCCTGGACACCGGTGCGGTGTTCGGCGGCAGGATGACCGCGCTGCGCTGGCCGGAGCGCGAACTGGTCGACGTACCGGCCGAAAAGGTCTGGTACGAGCCGGTCAAGCCGCTCGCCACGGACGCGCCCGGCGGGCACCAGGGCCGGCCCCTCGACCTGGCCGACGTGCACGGACGCCGGGTCGTGGAGACGCGGTACGCGGGCAACGTGGGCGTGCGCGAGGAGAACGCCGCGGCGGCACTGGAGGTCATGAGCCGCTTCGCGGTCGACCCGCGCCTCGTGCCCTACCTGCCGCCGACGATGGCGCCCACCGCCACGTCGCGCCTCGACGGCTACCTGGAGCACCCGGCCGAGGCGTTCGCCGCCTACGCGGCCGACGGGATCGGGCGCGTCGTGTGCGAGGAGAAGCACATGGGGTCGCGGGCCGTCGCCCTGGTGTGCCGGGACGCGGAGGCGGTCCGGGAGCGCTTCGGTGCGGACGCGGGTCCGACCGGCTCGCTCTACACCCGCACCGGGCGGCCCTTCTTCGACGACGCCGCCGTCACCGAGGAGATCCTCGGCCGGCTGCGGTCCGCGATCGCGGCGGCCGGGCTGTGGGAGGAGCTGGACACCGACTGGCTGCTGCTGGACGCCGAGCTGATGCCCTGGTCGCTGAAGGCGTCCGGGCTGCTGCGCTCGCAGTACGCGGCGGTCGGCGCGGCGTCCTCCGCCGCCTTCCCCGCGGCCCTCGGGGCGCTCGAAGCGGCGGCCGGACGTGGTGTGGAGGTCGGCGGGCTGCTGGCCCGGCAGCGGGAGCGGGCCGCGGACGCGGCCGCCTTCACGGACGCGTACCGCCGCTACTGCTGGACCACCGACGGGCTGGAGGGCGTGCAGCTGGCGCCGTTCCAGCTACTGGCCGCGCGGGGCCGCAGCCTCGCCACGCTCCCCCACGACGAGCAGCTGGCCCTGATCGACCGCATGGTGGAGCACGACACCACCGGGCTGCTGCGCACCACGCGCCGCCTCTACGTCGACACGGGCGACGAGGCCTCGGTGGCCGCCGGTGTCGACTGGTGGCTGGAGATGACGGGCCGCGGCGGTGAGGGCATGGTGGTCAAGCCGCTCGCGGCGCTCGCGCGGGACGGCAAGGGCCGCCTGGTCCAGCCGGGCATCAAGTGCCGCGGCCGGGAGTACCTGCGGATCATCTACGGTCCCGAGTACACCCGCCCCGACAACCTGGAGCGCCTGCGCAACCGCTTCCTCGGCCACAAGCGCTCGCTCGCCCTGCGCGAGTACGCGCTGGGCCTGGAGGCCCTGGCCCGGCTGGCGGACGGCGAGCCCCTGTGGCGCGTCCACGAGGCGGTCTTCGCGGTCCTCGCCCTGGAGTCCGAACCGGTCGACCCGCGCCTGTAGCGCCCGGGCCCGCCGGCCACCGGAGGGGGCAGGGATCTTCGGACCCCGCCCCCTCCGCCCGGCAGGATCCGATCGACAGGACCTAGCCCAGCTGGGACTGGACCTGCGCGGAGATCAGCTCCAGGTGGTCCAGGTCGTGCAGGTCCAGCACCTGGAGGTAGATCCGGGAGGAGCCCAGCGCGGCATAGCGGCCGATCTTGTCGACGACCTCGGCGGGCGAGCCCGCGAGGCCGTTCTCCTTCAGCTCGTCCACCTCCCGGCCGATCGCCGCCGCGCGGCGCGCCACCTCGGCGTCGTCCTTGCCGGCGCACACCACCAGCGCGTTGGAGTACACCAGGTCGTCCGCCCTGCGCCCGGCCTCCTCCGCGGCCGCCCGCACACGGCCGAACTGCCGCTCGGTGTCCTCCAGGGAGGCGAAGGGGATGTTGAACTCGTCGGCGTACCGCGCGGCCAGCCGCGGCGTGCGCGTGGCGCCGTGGCCGCCGATCAGCACCGGCACCTTCGCCTGCGCGGGCTTCGGCAGGGCGGGCGAGTCGGTCAGCTGGTAGTACTTCCCCTCGTACGAGAACGTCTTGCCGGCTTCCGTCCCCCACAAGCCCGTGACGATGGCCAGCTGCTCCTCGAGGCGCCCGAACTTCTCCTTGGGGAAGGGGATGCCGTACGCACGGTGCTCCTCCTCGAACCAGCCGGCTCCCAGGCCCAGTTCGACGCGGCCGCCCGACATCTGGTCGACCTGTGCGACCTGGATGGCGAGCACACCGGGCAGCCGGAAGGTGCCGGCCGTCATCAGCGTGCCGAGGCGGATCCGCCGGGTCTCACGCGCGAGGCCCGCGAGTGTGATCCACGCGTCGGTCGGTCCGGGCAGACCGTCCGCCGCGCCCATGCTCAGGTAGTGGTCGGAGCGGAAGAAGGCGTCGAAGCCGAGGTCCTCCGTGGCCTTGGCGACGGTCAACAGGGTGTCGTAGCTCGCCCCTTGCTGGGGCTCGGTGAAGATACGCAGATCCATGCGTCCATCCTGCCCCTTCGAACGCACGTCACCTCACAGGCCCGGCCGGGTGAAGATCAGCTTGCCCGGTGACCCGCCGCCGGTGGCCGTCGTTGCCCGGCTGGAGCCGGACCGCCCGGCCCGCGTGCCGGCGGCAGCTGTCGGCGCGTCGTTCTCTCGTGTGGCCCCTCCCCGGCGGGACGGGCCGGGCCGAGGAGGCCGTCATGTCGCAGGAAGCCGTTTCCGAGCAGCTGGGCGCGGACGCACCCAAGGGTCTGCTCCAGCAGATGGAGGAACTGATGGCGGCGCTCACCGCCGACCTCTCGCAGCTCGACGCCGACCTGCAGTCCTCGGCCGATCGCGGCCGCACCGACGCGTCCGGCCCCGCAGACCCCGCCTGACGCCGGGCCCGCACACCCCATGGCCACCGGCGGCGGGGCCGTGCCGGGTCACCACGCCGGGCCGCCGGCGGCGCGCGCACCCGTCAGGACGCCCCGGCCGCCGAGTCCGCCGGATCCGCGAGGCCCGCCGGAGCCGCGAGGTCGGGAGCCGTCACCTCCGCCAGCTCCACCGGGATCCGGTCCACGTGCCCGTCCGCCGGCCCGTCGTGGTCCAGCGGCCCGCCGCGGGGCAGCCTGTCGCAGCACGGTCCGCCGCGGTCGGCGCCGGGCGGTCTGCCGCGCTGGCGCACCGTCAGCCGGCGCAGCATCATGCGGACCCGGTCGTTGGACTCGTCGGCGGCGTCGATGGCCTCGATGCACTGCCAGTACAGCCCCTCCTCGTCGGTGGCGCAGGCGACGCCGACGAGCGCGATCCCGACCTCGCCCAGCAGCGCGCCCAGAGCCAGTAACGCGCCGCGCACATCCGCGACCCCCGTCAGCTGCGCCGCGCGTATCCCCCCGCCGAGCAGCGCCGGGTGGTCCGGCCCCGTGACCTCGCGCCCGCCGGTCTCGCAGAGCCCCCGCGCCTCGCTCCTCAGCTCCCTCGGCCCGCAGAGCGCGAGGTGGTGCCCGATCGCCCGGGCGAGCGCCTGGGCCTGCCATGCCTCCGCCACGATGTCGAGCGCCACCGTACTGCGCGCCAGGGCACCCCGCCCGGCCACGATGAGCCGTTCCGCATCCATGTACGCCGCCCCCGTTCGTACGACTGTCCGCCCACTAGTTCACTACCCAGAGTGAAGCTGAATGGACCCAAACGCCAGAGGAATTCGGAAATCTGTGGACAGGAAGCTCAGTGCGAATAACTCGCTCACTCCGTAGAGTGACGATCGGCGCGGGCGGCACGCCCCGGCGGCCGTCCCACGGGGAAGCGGAGCTCGTTCCGGTCGATCTTCGCCGAGAGCGCGGCCAGCGGGTCGACGCCCAGCACACCGCAGAACTGCAGCAGGTACGCCAGCACGTCCGCCACCTCGTCGGCGACCCGGTGCGCCGCGTCCGGGTCGTCCATGACCCGCGCCGCCTCTTCCGGCGTCAGCCACTGGAAGATCTCCAGCAGTTCGGCCGCCTCGACGCTGAGCGCCGCCGCCAGGTTCTTGGGGGTGTGGTACGGCTGCCACTCCCGTGACGCGGCGAACTCCGCCAGCCGGCGCTGCAGTTCTCGTACATCGTGTTCACTCACGCCTCAGGTCTACCACTGTCAGCCCCTCCCCCTGCCGGGCGGCCTCCGCCGCCGCCTCGCCGGCCGTCGCCACGAACCGCATGTGCCGCTCCGCGCAGATCTCCGCCGCAAGTCGCAGCAGCTCTCCGGTCTGGCGCCGGTCCAGGCCCCGGTCGAAGCCGTCCGCCAGGACGGTGAGCGTCTGCAGCGCCCCCGGCACCTCCGCCGCCTGGTCGACCGCGAGCACCCCCGGCCCGGTGAGCAGCACCAGGGCGAGCGCCAGGTAGCGCAGCTCGCCGTCGCCGAGCCGTTCGAGCGGCGTGCCGGGGCGCCGGGTACCGCCTCCGGGGGCGCCGCCGTTCGGGGCGGCACCCCGGTCGAGCAGGGCGCGCACCGTCCCGTCCGCCAGCCGCTCGGCGTCCAGGCCCCGCACCGGCCCGGCGCACCCCGCCCCGGCCGCAGCCACCAGCCGGGCGTGGCGCCGCGCGCAGTCGGCCCGCGTGCGGTGCAGCACCTCGGCGAGGTTGTCACAGCCACGCCGCAGCCGCCCCTCCCCCACGGGCACGGGAGCCCGCATCCGGTCGGGCCGGGGGTCGCAGGCGAAGACCGAGCGGAGGGCGAGGACCACCTGCTCCGCCGCGGCCAGCAGCCGCCGCTGCCCTTCCGTGCTGCCCGCCACCCGCAGCGGCAGCAGGGCCGTGGCGAGCCGGTCGTCGGGCAGGGGCGCACGGGTCACCTGCGCCCTGTCGCCCGTGTACCACTCGGCCTGCACCGTGCGCCGCCGCGGGTCGCGCAGCGCGGTGGCCAGCAGGGTGCGCCCGTCCGCGTCCGTCAGCCGCTCGCCCACGATGCGCGGTTCGGGCTCCGCCTGCACGGCGAGGTCGAGGCGCACCGGCCCCGCCGGGCCGTCCACGGTGCAGCCGACGCGGAAGCCCCGCCGGCCCTGCGCGTCCGGCAGCGCGCCCTCGGGCACGCACCCGGCCGGGTCCGGGAACGCGCTCCGCAGGGGGCCGCCCGCGCCGAGCAGCGCGAACGCTTCGTACGCCTGTAACGCACTGGACTTGCCGCTGCCGCTCGGGCCCGCGAAGAGCGTCACGGGGCCGAGCGGGAGGACCGCCTTCCGGTACGCCTTGAAGGCGGAGAGCCGCAGTGCGGTGAGGGCGGGACGGGCGGTGGCGGCGGCCCGGGCCGGGACGGCGGGACCCGCGGCGGCGGGAGCGGCGGCGCGACCCGCGAGGGGTCCGGAGGCGGGCGCACGGGTGCGCGCGGCGGGAACGACAGGGCGGGCGGGAGCGGCGGGGCGGGGGAAGTCCATGGCGGGACCGTACGAGCACGCGTCCCCGCCGAACCGTTCCGCCCGGATGGGCCTCCTACGAATGGGGGACGGCCGTCTCGGCCGCCGCTCCCTCGACCTCCGTGCCCACGGGCGCCAGCAGGAAGACGTTCCGGTCGACGCGGTGCATGCCGCTGCCGAGGCCGAAGACCACGCCGCTGCTGAAGTCGAGGATCCGCTTGGCGACGTCGGTGTCCGCCCCGGTGAGGTCCAGCAGGACCGGGATCTGCGCGATGAGGTACTCGGCGACCTCGCGCGCGTCCGCGAAGACCTGCACCCGCAGTACGACCATGCGGCGCTGCTCGGCGGCCTCGTAGTCCTGCGGGATCGTCCGGTGGTCGATCCTGGACGGCCACTCGTTGCGCCCCCGGAGCGGGACGACCTGGGCCAGGCCCTCCCACTGTTCGTCGGTGACGTCGTACCTCTCGTACCTACTCATGGGCCTATCCTCGCCCGCCTCACCCGTTCGGCCCAACTTCAACACTCAGCGTGTCGCCCGTATGAGAAAATGAGATATGGCCGGACCTTTCGGCCGTTGGCGCTCGCTGTTGAGTTCGCGTGCCGTCGCCAGTCAGGTGTTCGCCCTGCAGGTGGCGGTGGTGGTGCTGCTCATCGTCGCCACGGTGGTGGCACTCGTGCTCCAGTCCCGCACCGACGGTGAGCGGGAGGCGCGTCAGCGCGCGGTGGCGGTGGCCGAGACCTTCGCGCGGACGCCGGGCATGGTCGGCGCGCTGTCCGGGTCCGCGCCCTCCACCGACCTCCAGCCCCGCGCCGAGGAGCTCCGTGCGGCGTCCGGCGTCGACTACGTCGTCGTGATGACCCCCGACGGACGGCGCCTGACCCACCCCGAGCCCCAGCGGATCGGCAGGCCGTTCGTGGGCACCATCGCTCCGGCCGCGGCGGGCGGGACCGTGACCGAGACCGTCACCGGCACCCTCGGCCGGGCCGTCCAGCACGTCGTCCCGGTCACCGACGCGAGCGGCCGGGTCATCGGCCTGGTCTCGGCCGGGGTCACGATCGAGCGGATCAGCGGGGTCGTCGAGGAGCAGCTCCCGGTGCTGTTCGGCGCCTCGGCCGCCGCCCTGGGCCTCGCCACGGCCGGGACCGCCCTGGTCAGCAGGCGGCTGCGGCACCAGACGCACGGTCTCGGGCCCGCCGAGATGAGCCGGATGTACGAGCACCACGACGCCGTGCTGCACGCCGTGCGGGAGGGCGTGCTCATCGTGGACGGCGAGCACCGGTTGCTGCTGGCCAACGACGAGGCCCGGCGGCTGCTCGGCCTGCCGCCGGACGCCGAGGGGCGCCACGCCCGCGACCTCGGCATCGAGCCGGGCGTGGCCCGGCTCCTGGAGTCCGGGCAGCCGGTCACCGACCGGGTGCACGCCGCCGGGGAGCGGCAGCTCGCCGTCAGCGTGCGCCTCACGGGCGGTGACGGGGGCCCGCCCGGCGCCGTCGCCACCCTGCGGGACACCACCGAGCTGCAACTGGTCAGCGGCAGGGCGGACGTGGCCCAGGGCCGACTGAAGCTGCTCTACGACGCGGGGGTGGAGGTCGGCACCACCCTCGACGTGGTCCGCACCTCCGAGGAGCTGGCCAGGCTCGCGGTGCCGCGGTTCGCCGACTTCGTCACCGTCGACCTGCCGGACGCCGTCCTGCGCGGCGAGGAGCCGGCGGGCAGCGGGCCCGTGCGCCACATGCGCCGGGTCGCCTACGCCGGCATCCGCGACGACACCCCGCTCCACCCGCCCGGCACCCTCATCCGATTCGTCCCCGACACACCGCAGGCACGCGGCTTCGGCACCGGCAGGGCCGTGCTGGAGGCGGACATGACCGCCTTCCACGGCTGGCAGCAGCAGGAGCCGGCGCGCGCCCGCCGGCTGGTCGAGTACGGCATCCACTCGATGATCGTGGCGCCGCTGCGCGCCCGCGGCGTCATCATGGGCGTGGCCACCTTCTGGCGCGCCGACGAGCCGGAGCCCTTCGACGACGGTGACGTGTCCCTCGCCGAGGAGCTGGTCGCCCGCGCCGCCGTGAGCATCGACAACGCCCGCCGCTACACCCGCGAGCACGCCATGGCGGTCACCCTCCAGCGCAGCCTGCTGCCGCGTTCCCTGCCCGAGCACACCGCCCTCGACATCGCGCACCGCTATCTGCCCGCG
The DNA here is from genome assembly GCF_044455245.1 of Streptomyces sp. NPDC051310. Lineage (NCBI taxonomy): Bacteria > Bacillati > Actinomycetota > Actinomycetes > Kitasatosporales > Streptomycetaceae > Streptomyces > Streptomyces sp. NPDC051310. The sequence goes on along the minus strand of NZ_JBITEO010000036.1, from coordinate 4,379 downwards.
CAGGCCGGGCGGGGCGGCGTCGGCGGGGACTGGTTCGACGTCATCCCGCTGCCCGGCTCCCGGGTGGCGCTCGTCGTGGGCGACGTGGTGGGCCACGGGGTGCGCGCCGCCGCCACGATGGGGCGGCTGCGCACCGCGGTGCACAACTTCTCCACGCTCGATCTGGCTCCCGACGAGCTGCTGTGGCACATGGACGAGCTGGTGGCCCGCATCGACCAGGAGGAGAGCGGCGACGGGGACGCCGGCCCCGCGGACGGCGCCGGCGGTGCCACGGCGATCACCGGCGCGACCTGCCTGTACGCCGTGTACGACCCCGTCTCGGGCGTGTGCACCATGGCCCGCGCCGGGCACGTGGGCCCCGCGGTGGTGTACCCCGACGGCCGCGCGGTGTTCCCGGGCGTGCCGGCGGGTCCGCCGCTCGGCCTGGGCGGGCTGCCCTTCGAGACGGCCGAGATCCGGCTGCCCGAGGGCAGCAGCCTGGTGCTCTACACCGACGGGCTGCTGGAGGACCGTGACCTCGACCGCGACATCGACGAGGGCATGGAGTTGCTGGGCCGCACCCTGGCGCGGGCGGGCCGGACGCCGGAGGAGACCTGCCGCACGGTGATGGACGCCCTGCTGCCCGAGCGCCCCCGGGACGACATCGCCCTGGTCGTCGCGCGCACCCGGCGGCTGACGGCCGACCGCACCACCGCGTGGGACGTGCCGCCCGAGCCCGAGGCCGTCGGGCGGGTGCGGGCGCAGGCCGGCCGGACGCTGGAGGCGTGGGGCCTGGCGGAGGAGGCGTTCACCGCGGAGCTGATCATCGGCGAGCTGGTCACCAACGCCATCCGGCACGCCACCGCCCCGATCCGCGTACGCCTGATCCGCGACCGGTCCCTGGTCTGCGAGGTCGGTGACGGCAGCAGCACCGCCCCGCACCTGCGCCTGGCGACGGAGACCGACGAGGGCGGACGCGGCCTGTTCCTGGTGTCGCAGCTCGCGGAGCGCTGGGGCACCCGGTACACGGGCGGCGGCAAGGTCGTCTGGGCCGAGCTGTCGCTGCGCCCCCGGCCGCGCTGAGGGGCTCGCCGAGGGCCCGCACGGCGTGCCGCACCGTGTGCCCGGCCGGGCTTCACCGACGGGGCCGGCTCGGTCCGCGCGGTGTCCTACGACGCGCGCAGGAAGCGGCGCAGTGCGGTCAGCGGCCAGGTGTTGATGACGTCGTCCTTGGTGAGCCAGCCGCGCTGGGCCGTCCCCACGCCGTAGCGCAGGTGGGGCAGGTGGGTGACGGCGTGCGCGTCGGAGTCGATCGCGAACTTCACCCCGTACCGCTTGGCCCGCAGGATGTCCTCGTCGCACAGGTCGAGGCGGTCGGGGTGGGCGTTGATCTCCAGGGCGGTGCCGGTGCGGGCGCACGCCTCGAAGACGGCGTCGAAGTCGGCGTCGATGCCGGGGCGCTTGCCGAGCAGGCGGGTGGTGGGGTGGCCGATGACGGCGATGTGCGGGTTCTCGCAGGCGCGGACGAGGCGGCGGGTCTGGGCCTCACGGCTCTGGTTGAAGTGCGAGTGGACGGAGGCCACGCACAGGTCGAAGGTCGCGAGGAAGTCGTCGGGCCAGTCGACCGTGCCGTCCGGGCCGATGTTGAGTTCCGTGCCGTGCAGCAGCCGCATGCCGCGGTGGGCCCGGTCCAGGGCCCGTACGCGCTCGCGCTGGGCGAGCATCTTCTCCTTGGTCATGCGCTGCATGGCGAGGTCCGGGGCGTGGTCGGTGACCGCGTAGTAGGCGTAGCCGCGGGCGGCGGCCGCGGCGGCCATCTCCTCCAGCGGGGCGAGCCCGTCGGTGAGGTCGGTGTGGGTGTGCAGGTCGCCCCTGATGTCGCTCTCCCGCACCAGGTCGGGGAGGTCGCCGCGCAGTCCGGCGGCGATCTCGCCGCGGTCCTCGCGCAGGGTCGGCGGGATCCAGGGCAGCCCGAGGCGGGCGTAGATCTCCTCCTCGGTCTCCGAGGTGATCCTGTGGCCGCTCTCCGCCTCGAAGAGGCCGTACTCCGAGAGCTTGAGCTTGTGGCGCACGGCGATCTCCCGGGTGCGGATGTTGTGCGCCTTGGAGCCGGTGAAGTACTGCATGCCCGCGCCCCAGGAGTCGGGGGGCAGGACGCGGACGTCGATCTGGAGGCCCTTGGTGGTGCGGATGGAGGTCTTCTTCGCGCCGTGCGCGATGACCTCGGCGGTGTACGGGAGGCCGGCCAGGGCGTCCATGAACGGCGCCGACCGCTCCGCGGCCACGAGGACGTCGATGTCGCCGATGGTCTCGCGCATGCGGCGCAGCGACCCGGCGTACGCGCAGCGCTCGCAGCCGCCGATCGCGGAGAGTTCGGAGACGATCTGCTCGGCGGTGTCCATGGCGGCGTCGAGGAGGATGCGGTCCCCGGCCTTCTGCAGGAGCCGGATGCCGTGGAGGATGTTCTCCTCCGTCCTCTCGCCGAAGCCCTTGAGGTCGCGCAGCCGCTCGTGGCGGATGGCGTCGAGGAGCTGGTCGACGGAGGAGACGCCGAGCTCCTCGTGGAGCACCATGGCCTTCTTCGGGCCGAGGGTGGGGATGGTGATCAGTTCGCGGACGCCGGCGGGGATGGCGTCGCGACGCTCCTCGATGGCGGAGACGTGGCCGGAGGCCAGGTACTCGACGATCTTGTCGGCGATGGACCTGCCGACGTTGGGGATGTCGCGCAGCTGCCCGGCGTCCAGCGTGGACACGTCCGCGTGGTACCCGCCGACCGCGCGGGCGGCCTTCTCGTAGGCGCGCGCCTTGAACGCGTCGCCGCCGGTGATGGCGATGAGGTCGGCGTACTCCTGGAGCAGTGCCTGCACCTCTTCGTTGGCTCGGGCCATGCCTCCAGGATGCGCCGCCGCGGCGGGGCGGGCATGCGCGGCGGGCGGGGGCGCCCGGGGTCGCGGAACCGGTCAGGCGCGGGCGGGGGCGCCCGGGGCCGCGGAGCCGCCGAAGAGGACGACGGCCTGGTAGTACAGCCAGGCCGTCCGGTCGCAGCTGGTGCGGTTGGTGCCGGAGTAGGCCGCGCAGACGCGTTTCATGTCGGCTTGGAAGGCGTTGTCCAGGCGCTGCTTGGCGGCGGTGAAGGTGCCGGCCTTCCTGTAGTTGCGGTATCCGAAGTCGTGCCGCGCGCAGGCGTACTTGAACGGGAAGCCGAGGGGGTTGTCGGGCGAGCCGGAGCAGTAGTCGGTGGACCAGTCGAAGGCGTAGGCGCGCCACGCCGCCTGGTTCTGCCGGGCGGCGTACCAGGCCCGGTAGCTGGTCGCGGAGGTCTGGGTCCAGGAGCTGAGCACCTGCGCCTTGTCCGGCGGCGGGGCCGCCGACGCCCCGGCGGCCGGGAGGAGCGCCGTGGGGAGCGCGAGGGCGACTGCGGCGAGGCGGCGGACGGAGCGACGAGGCATACGTGACCTCCGGGCGGGCGCAGGGGGAGCCCGGAGGAGCCGGGCGCACGCAGGGAGCATTGACACGGAAGTCGTTGCCCATACGCGGCTGGCAAGTTGACGCCACGTCATACCAACGGCCCCAGGGGGGCGCAGCGAACTCTTCGCCGTACGGCGCCGGTCGGGGCGCGGGCGCCCGGCTCGCCGGGCGGCTCGTCGGTGCGGGTCAGTGCGTGAACGCCGCACACCTCGCCCTCCGCCCGCACCACGTGGACCTGTCCGTCGCGCCGCTCGCCGGGGTGCGCGTCATGAGCGCTCCGCAGCAGTTCGAGGAGGGTCGACCGTGGGCGCCGCGGACATCGCCGCTGGTTCAGCGGGCGGTGGTGGCGGCCGGCGGGGCGGGGGTGTCCTTCTCGCGCCAGGGCCAAGGGCCCCGGCCGCGCGTCTCGGTTCCCTCCTCCATCTGGGCGACCAGCTGCTTCAGCCGGCGGCGGGCGCTGCGCGCGACGTTCCTCTCCAGGATGAGCCCGTGGTCGGTACGGGCCGTGACCACCGTGCCGGCGATGCGCCGGTCGATGGTGGACGGTGCCGTGCGGGTGCCCTTCTTCCAGCCCGGCTGCGTCCACAGCCAGTCGACGAACCGCACGAGAGTGGTGGAGGTGACGGCCGATAAGGGGAGGCCGGACTCGGCGCAGAACTTCGACCAGGCGCTCCAGTCCGTGGCGTAGCCCTTGCGGGTCCGTTCCGAACGCCGCCGCGCGCCCGACGGCGGCGGCACCTGCTTCGTAGGCATCTGTCCTGACTCAATCGTCGGTGCCTCGCGGGGCGCCGGCGCGACGCCCGGCGGGTCACCGGGCGTCGCGCCGACGGTCGGGCTACTTCACCGGTTCGGGCTCCGGTTCCGTTTCGGAGGTGGTCTCGCCCGTGGGGTCGACCGGGGTCTTGACGGATTCCAGCAGGAGCTGGGCGACG
>NZ_JBITEO010000035.1:0-57724 GCF_044455245.1 Streptomyces sp. NPDC051310 | reverse complement strand
GGGGGGGGGGGGGGGGGGGGGGGGGGGGGGGGGGGGGGGGGGGGGGGGGGCGGGGGGGGGGGGGGGGGGGGGGGGGCCGGCGCCCGGCCCCGCCCCCCCCGCCCCCCCCCCCCCCCGCGGCGGCCCGCGGCCACGTTTCCGGTGGCCGCGGGCTGCTGTTTCCGCCCTCTGTGACGCGTCTCACAGGGGCTTGAACCCCCTCGATGACCTTCATTCGCCGGATTCGGCCCCAAAACCGAGGCGATATGACCGTTATGTCGCAGTGTCTCGATCCTGACCAGGACTTTTCGTCTGTTCTCGCTGACTCCGGCGGCCATGGCCGCTAGTCTCCGTCGCAGAGCCAACGTGCACTGCGTTGCTCGTTGCTCCCCTGGTGTGGGCCGACTAGGTTCCTCACCGGTCCGTATCCGACAGTTCGACATCCGAGGTGACGTAGGCGTGGCTCTTCCGCCCCTTACCCCTGAACAGCGCGCAGCCGCGCTCGAAAAGGCCGCCGCGGCTCGCCGGGAGCGGGCCGAGGTCAAGAATCGACTCAAGCACTCCGGTGCCTCCCTCCACGACGTCATCCAGCAGGGCCAGAAGAACGACGTCATCGGCAAGATGAAGGTGTCCGCCCTCCTCGAGTCCCTGCCGGGCGTGGGCAAGGTCCGCGCCAAGCAGATCATGGAGCGGCTGGGCATCTCCGAGAGCCGTCGTGTGCGTGGTCTCGGCTCCAACCAGATCGCGTCCCTGGAGCGCGAGTTCGGCGGCACCGGAGCCTGAGTTCCGGGGCCGGTCCGGGGCACCGAGGTAAACCTGGAATAATCGCCCCATGGCTGCAACATCGGACGTACGTCCGCGGCTGACCGTGCTCTCCGGCCCCTCCGGGGTCGGCAAGAGCACGGTCGTCGCTCATATGCGCAAGGTGCACCCCGAGGTCTGGCTGTCGGTGTCCGCCACGACCCGTAAGCCGCGACCCGGCGAGCGGGACGGCGTCCAGTACCACTTCGTCACCGACGACGAGTTCGACAAGCTGATCGCCAACGGCGAGCTGCTGGAGTGGGCCGAGTTCGCGGGCAACCGCTACGGCACTCCGCGCCGCGCCGTCATGGAGCGGCTGGAGGCGGGCGAGCCCGTCCTGCTGGAGATCGACCTCCAGGGCGCCCGGCTCGTCCGGGAGTCGATGCCCGACGCCCAGCTGGTCTTCCTCGCCCCGCCGAGCTGGGACGAGCTGGTCCGCCGGCTCACCGGCCGCGGCACCGAGCCGCCGGAGGTCATCGAGCGCCGCCTCGCAGCCGCCAAGATCGAGCTCGCGGCCGAAGCGGAGTTCGACACCACCCTGGTCAACACCTCGGTCGAGGACGTGGCGCGTGAGCTGCTAGCCTTGATGCGAGTTGTTTGATCTTTGTCCACTTTTTCGGAAGGTAGAGCGTGTCCTCTTCCATCACTGCGCCCGAGGGCATCATCAACCCGCCGATCGACGAGCTGCTCGAGGCCACGGACTCGAAGTACAGCCTCGTGATCTACGCGGCCAAGCGCGCGCGTCAGATCAACGCGTACTACTCGCAGCTCGGTGAGGGCCTGCTGGAGTACGTCGGTCCGCTGGTGGACACCCACGTCCACGAGAAGCCGCTCTCGATCGCCCTGCGCGAGATCAACGCGGGTCTGCTGACCTCCGAGGCCGTCGAAGGCCCGGCGCAGTAAGCAGCACCCAGCGTTACAGCACGTCGTTCGCAGGCCCGGCGGGAACCGTCCGCCGGGCCTGTGGTGTGTCATTGCGGTGTGTCATTGCCTTGAGGAGGCACGAGTGCACAAGCCGAAGGTCGTCCTGGGCGTCAGCGGCGGCATCGCCGCCTACAAGGCCTGCGAGCTGCTGAGGCGGCTGACCGAGTCGGGCCATGACGTGCGGGTGGTCCCGACCGCCTCCGCGCTGCACTTCGTGGGCGCCGCCACCTGGTCCGCCCTCTCCGGCAACCCGGTCGCCACCGAGGTCTGGTCCGACGTGCACGAGGTCCCGCACGTCCGGATCGGGCAGCAGGCCGACCTCGTCGTCGTCGCCCCCGCCACGGCCGACATGCTGGCCAAGGCGGCGCACGGGCTCGCCGACGACCTGCTCACCAACACCCTGCTCACCGCGCGGTGCCCGGTGGTCTTCGCCCCCGCCATGCACACCGAGATGTGGGAGCACCCCGCCACCCAGGAGAACGTCGCCACGCTGCGGCGGCGCGGCGCCGTGGTCGTCGAACCCGCCGTCGGCCGCCTCACCGGCGCGGACACGGGCAAGGGCCGGCTGCCCGACCCCGACGAGATCTTCGAGATCTGCCGCCGGGTGCTGGCCCGGGGCGCCGCCGCCCCCGACCTCGCGGGCCGCCACGTCGTCATCAGCGCCGGCGGGACGCGCGAGCCGCTGGACCCGGTCCGGTACCTGGGGAACCGTTCCTCCGGGAAGCAGGGGTACGCCCTGGCCAGGACCGCGGCCGCGCGGGGCGCCCGGGTGACGCTCATCGAGGCGAACACCGGCATGGCCGACCCGGCCGGTGTCGACGTCGTCCACGTCGGGACCGCCGTCCAGCTGCGCGAGGCCGTGCTCAAGGCGGCTCCGGACGCGGACGCCGTGGTGATGGCCGCGGCCGTCGCGGACTTCCGCCCCGCCACGTACGCCGAAGGAAAGATCAAGAAGCGGGAGGGCCAGGAGCCGGCGCCCGTCGCTCTGGTCCGCAACCCCGACATCCTGGCCGAGATCTCCGCCGAGCGCGCCCGACCTGATCAAGTCGTGGTCGGATTCGCCGCCGAGACGGATGACGTTTTGGCCAATGGTCGGGAGAAGCTGCGCCGCAAGGGGTGCGACTTCCTCGTGGTAAACGAGGTGGGGGAGCGCAAGACCTTCGGATCAGCGGAGAACGAGGCCGTGGTGCTTGCGGCGGACGGCACGGAGACGCCTGTGCCCTACGGCCCCAAGGAAGCCCTCGCCGACACCGTCTGGGATCTCGTCGTCCCCCGTCTGGGGCGACTCGCATGAAACCCCGATGAATGTCACATTCATCCCTCCGGCGGGATGAAACCGTACGAACACCGGCGTTCTGTTCATGGACGGGGAGGCGGAACACGCGCCTCAGGAAGCCCGACGTGGCCGATCCGACTCCCACGGTGCGAGACACCTGGTCCGACGGACGGGAGTGCCCGATAAACTGTCCACGGAACGACGCGGGGCGCAGCCCCCTGCCGGTCCGCAAACGATCAGCCAGCAGCCGCTGCAAACCCAGGGAGCGTTGTGTCCCGTCGTCTCTTCACCTCGGAGTCCGTGACCGAGGGTCACCCCGACAAGATCGCTGACCAGATCAGCGACACGATTCTCGATGCGCTGCTGCGGGAGGACCCCACCTCCCGCGTCGCCGTGGAGACGTTGATCACCACCGGCCTGGTGCACGTGGCCGGCGAGGTGACGACCAAGGCGTACGCCGACATCCCCACGCTGGTGCGCAACAAGATCCTGGAGATCGGTTACGACTCCTCGAAGAAGGGTTTCGACGGCGCCTCCTGCGGCGTCTCGGTCTCCATCGGCGCGCAGTCCCCGGACATCGCGCAGGGTGTCGACACCGCCTACGAGAAGCGGGTCGAGGGCGACGAGGACGAGCTCGACAAGCAGGGCGCCGGCGACCAGGGCCTGATGTTCGGGTACGCGTCGGACGAGACGCCCGAGCTGATGCCGCTGCCGATCCACCTCGCCCACCGGCTGTCCAAGCGCCTGACCGAGGTCCGCAAGAACGGCACCATCCCCTACCTGCGCCCCGACGGCAAGACGCAGGTCACCATCGAGTACGACGGCGACAAGGCCGTCCGCCTCGACACGGTCGTCGTCTCCTCGCAGCACGCGTCGGACATCGACCTGGAGTCGCTGCTCGCCCCGGACATCCGCGAGTTCGTCGTCGAGCACGTGCTCAAGCAGCTCCTCGACGACGGCATCAAGCTGGAGACCGAGGGCTACCGGCTGCTGGTGAACCCGACCGGCCGCTTCGAGATCGGCGGCCCGATGGGCGACGCCGGCCTGACCGGCCGCAAGATCATCATCGACACCTACGGCGGCATGGCCCGCCACGGCGGCGGCGCGTTCTCGGGCAAGGACCCGTCCAAGGTGGACCGCTCGGCCGCCTACGCCATGCGCTGGGTCGCCAAGAACGTCGTGGCCGCGGGTCTCGCCTCGCGCTGCGAGGTCCAGGTCGCCTACGCCATCGGCAAGGCCGAGCCCGTCGGCCTCTTCGTCGAGACCTTCGGCACCGCCAAGGTGGAGACCGAGAAGATCGAGAACGCCATCGCCGAGGTCTTCGACCTCCGCCCGGCCGCGATCATCCGCGACCTCGACCTGCTCCGCCCGATCTACGCCCAGACCGCGGCGTACGGCCACTTCGGCCGGGAGCTCCCCGACTTCACCTGGGAGCGCACCGACCGCGTGGACGCCCTGCGCAAGGCCGCCGGGCTGTAAGCCGCCCGCGCGGCTCGCGAAGTCCGGCACCCGTTCGGGGGTGCCGGACTTCGGCGTTCCCGGACCCCTAGCCGGATCCGGACCCGGATCCCGGGGGCGGCGTCGACGGGGGACCGCCTCCGGCAGCGCGAGCGCGCGGCAGGGGGCGCGGAGCCCGGGTATCGGCGGGCAGGAGTTCCGCGGCGCCGTGCGCGGTCACGGGTCGTCCAGGCGCACGCCGCCGGCAGCGGGCGGTGTCAGTGGGGTCTGGTAGGAATGGGGCTGTGAGCAGCGGGGACGGGAAGCCGGAGGGCGGCGGCGGGGCGGCCGAGCCGCCCGAGCAGCTCGCGCTCATACGCGAGACCGTACGCAAGGCCAAAGTGCCGCGGGCCAAGCCCCGGACGTGGCGCGGGGCGGCGCTGGCCAAGGAGCTGCCCGTCGCGCGCGTCGTCGTCAACAAGGGCGTGCTCCACCTCGACCAGTTCTTCGACTACGCCGTCCCCGAGGAGCTCGACGCCGCCGCGCAGCCGGGGGTGCGGGTCCGAGTGCGGTTCGGGGCCGGGTCCCACCAGGTGCGGGACGGGCGGCGCGAGGGCGGGCGGCTCATCGACGGGTTCGTGGTCGAGCGGCGCGCCGAGTCCGACTACTCCGGACCGCTCGCGGCGCTCGCCGACGTGGTCTCGCCCGAGCCCGTGCTGAGCCCGGAGCTGCTGGGCCTGGCCCGGGCGGTGGCCGACCGGTACGCCGGGAGCCTCGCCGATGTGCTGCAACTGGCCATCCCGCCGCGCAACGCGCGCGCGGAAGGGCGGCCGTCACCGCAGCCGCTGCCGCCGCCCCCGGCGCCCGGGGCCGGGACGTGGGAGCGGTACACGCAGGGCGCCGCCTTCCTGCGCTCCCTGGCGCAGGGCGGATCGCCGCGGGCCGTGTGGAACGCGCTGCCCGGTCCCCACTGGGCCCAGGAGCTCGCCCGGGCCGTGGGCGCCACCCTGGCATCCGGGCGCGGCGCCCTGGTCGTGGTACCCGACGGGCGGGCCGCCGCGCGGGTGGACGCCGCCCTCACGGACGTCCTGGGGGAGGGGCGGCACGCGCTGCTGACCGCCGATGCGGGCCCCGAGAAGCGGTACGCGCAGTGGCTCGCGGTGCGGCGCGGTGCCGTGCGCGCCGTCGTCGGCACGCGCGCGGCGATGTTCGCGCCGGTGGCGGACCTCGGGCTCGTGGCCCTCTGGGACGACGGGGATTCCAGCCACAGCGAACAGCACGCGCCGCTGCCCCACGCGCGCGAGGTGCTGCTGCTGCGCGCCGCGCACGACCGGTGCGGCTTCCTCCTCGGCGGCACGAGCTGCACCGTGGAGGCCGCGCAGCTCGTCGAGAGCGGCTGGGCGCGGCCGCTGGTGGCCCCCCGCGATCAGGTGCGCGCGGCCGCGCCGCTCGTCCGGACCGTCGGCGACGGCGAGCTCGCGCGGGACGAGGCCGCCCGGGCCGCCCGGCTGCCGTCCCTGGCCTGGCAGACCGTACGGGACGGCCTGAAGTCCGGGCCGGTGCTGGTGCAGGTGCCGCGCCGGGGGTACGTACCGAAGCTGGCGTGCGAGCGGTGCCGTACGCCCGCGCGGTGCCGGCACTGCGCGGGGCCGCTGGAGGCGCCGGAACAGCAGGAGCTGCGGTGCGGCTGGTGCGGGCGGGGCGCGCCCGGCTGGCACTGCGCCGAGTGCGGCGCCACGCGGCTGCGGGCGCAGGTGGTGGGCGCCCGGCGCACGGCGGAGGAGCTCGGCCGGGCGTTCCCGGCGGTGCCGGTCCGCACGTCGGGGCGGGACCACGTGCTGGACTCCGTGCCCGCACGGCCCGCGCTGGTGGTGAGCACCCCGGGCGCCGAGCCGGTCGCGGAGGGCGGCTACGCGGCGGCGCTGCTGCTCGACGGCTGGGTCATGCTGGGACGGCCCGACCTGCGCGCCGGTGAGGAGGCGCTGCGGCGCTGGATCGACGCGGCCTCGCTGGTGCGCGGCCAGAGCGAGGGCGGCACGGTCGTGGTGGTGGCCGAGCCCACGCTGCGGCCCGTGCAGGCGCTGGTCCGCTGGGACCCGGTGGGCCACGCGCAGCGGGAGCTGGCCGAGCGGGCGGAGCTGGGCTTCCCGCCGGTCTCGCGGATGGCGTCGGTGACCGGGCGGGCGGAGGCGGTGGCCTCGTTCCTCGCGACCGCGGAGCTGCCGCCCGGGACGGAGGTGCTGGGGCCCGTGCCCCTGCCGCCCCCGCCACCGGGCGCGCCGCGCCGCCCGGGCGATCCTCCGCCGGGCGAGGTGTGGGAGCGGGCGCTGCTGCGCGTCCCCCCGGGCAACGGTGCCGCGCTGGCCGCCGCGCTGAAGTCCGCGCAGGCGGCGCGTCTCGCGCGGGGTGCCGCGGACCCGGTCCGCGTCCGCGTCGACCCCCCGGACATCGGCTGACGCGGCGGTGCCACCGGTGCGGACGGAACGCGGCACCGGCCGCACGAGAGGCTCGTACGAGGCGGCCGTGCGGCATGAGCCCGGTGCGCGAGCGCCTGCGCGGAACCGCCCGCACCCGCCGTGCAGCGCCCGCGCGGTGCCTGCGCGGCGCTGCCACGAGGCAGGACAGCTGTACACAGCGCCCGCACAGCGGCCCCCGGCCGGAGCGCCTGCAGGGAGACGGCCGCCCCCGCCGCCCGGGAAGGGCGGTGGGGGCGGCCGGGAGGGGGCCGGGCGTCAGCCGTTGCGGGGGGCCGGGAGGGCGCTGGGGCGGGGGTCCTCGCGCAGTGAGCCCGCCGTCGGCTGCGGCGGCATCGAGCGGGCCGCGGGAACGGAGGGGACGGACGGCGGAGCCACCGGCATCGTGCGCGTGGCACCGGCCTCCGACGGGCGCTCCGCCTCCTGTGCGGCCGACTGCTGGCGGCGCGAGCCGTAGCGGCGGTGGACCGCCTGCTTGGTGACCCCGAGCGCCGAGCCCACGGCGTCCCACGAGAACCCCAGCGAACGGTCGAAGTCGACCGCCGCGGTCACCAGGGTCTCGACGCTGTCCCGCAGCTCCTGCGCGAGCCTGACGGTCGGGGCCGGGGCCCTGCCGTAGACGACGAAGCCCGTGGACGGGCCGGATCGCCGCGGGCGGTACACATTGCCCAGCTGGGCCGTGAGCGTGCGCAGTGCGTCCACCTGCCGGCGGACCCGCTCGATGTCCCGCACCAACAGGTGCAGACTGGCCCGGGCTTGGGCGTCGTGGGTTGCGTGGTCGGCCATTTACAAGCCTCTCGAACCGGCGTTGAAAAGGGGTGGGCCACACCGGGGCGGCCCGTTTCGGTCAATCTCTGCTTGACCAACGCTCCACCCGCGGTCGGGGTCACGCTGCGGGGGCGTATCCGCATATGCACAGGGCGCGCACCGCTCCGTACGCCCCCCGCCGCACCGGCGCCTAGACTGGTGCGTTGCTCACCACCGCCCCCGAACAGACAGGCAGTCAGCCACTGATGAAGCTCGTCTTCGCAGGCACCCCCAAGGTCGCCGTACCCGCCCTGGACGCCCTGATCGCCTCGGACCGGCACGAGGTGGCCGCTGTCGTCACCCGCCCCGACGCGCCCGCCGGGCGCGGCCGCCGGCTGGTCGCCAGCCCCGTCGCCCGGCGCGCCGAGGAGGAGGGCATCGAGGTCCTCAAGCCGGCCCGGCCCCGGGACGAGGACTTCCTCGCCCGGCTGCGGGAGATCGCGCCCGACTGCTGCCCGGTCGTCGCCTACGGGGCCCTGCTGCCGAAGGCGGCGCTCGACATCCCCGCGCACGGCTGGGTGAACCTGCACTTCTCGCTGCTGCCCGCCTGGCGCGGCGCCGCACCCGTGCAGCACGCGATCATGGCCGGCGACGAGGTGACCGGTGCCTCGACCTTCCTGATCGAGGAGGGCCTGGACTCGGGGCCCGTCTACGGCGTGGTCACCGAGCAGGTGCGGCCCACCGACACCAGCGGCGACCTGCTCACCCGGCTCGCCTTCGCCGGCGCGGGGCTGCTCGTCGCGACGATGGACGGCATCCAGGACGGCACCCTGGAGGCCGTGCCGCAGCCCGCCGACGGCGTCACCCTCGCCCCGAAGATCACCGTCGAGGACGCGCACATCGACTGGACCGCCCCCGCGCTGCGCGTCGACCGCGTCGTACGCGGCTGCACCCCCGCGCCCGGCGCCTGGTCGGCCTTCCGCGGCGAGCGGCTCAAGGTCGTCCAAACCGCCCCGGTGCCCGACCGCACCGACCTGGCGCCGGGCGAGCTGTCGGCCGCCAAGAACAACGTGTACGTCGGGACCGGCTCGCACGCCGTCGAGCTCCTGTGGGTCCAGCCCCAGGGCAAGAAGCCGATGCGCGGCGCCGACTGGGCCCGCGGGGTGCGGATCGCCGCGGGCGAGAAGCTCGGCGGGACCGACGTAGGCTGAAGGGGATCGAGCCTCACCGGAAAGCGGAGCACCTTTTGAGCGAGCAGTCCCGTCGCCGTCCCCCCAAGCAGTACCGCCGCCCCAAGAAGGACCCGGTGCGCATGCTGGCCTTCGAGGCGCTGCGCGCCGTCGACGAGCGCGACGCGTACGCCAACCTCGTGCTGCCGCCGCTGCTGCGCAAGGCGCGCGAGAAGGAGGGGTTCGACGGGCGGGACGCGGCGCTCGCGACCGAGCTGGTGTACGGCACGCTGCGCAGGCAGGGCACGTACGACGCGATCATCGCGGCCTGCATCGACCGGCCGCTGCGCGAGGTCGACCCGCCGGTCCTCGACGTCCTCGCGCTCGGCGCGCACCAGCTGCTCGGCACACGGATCCCCACGCACGCGGCGGTCTCGGCGAGTGTCGAGCTGGCCCGCGTGGTGCTCGGCGACGGCCGCGCCAAGTTCGTCAACGCCGTCCTGCGCAGGATCGCGCAGCGGGACCTCGACGCCTGGCTGGCCGAGGTGGCCCCGCCGTACGACGAGGACGCCGAGGACCACCTGGCGGTCGTGCACTCGCACCCGCGGTGGGTCGTCTCGGCGCTGTGGGACGCGCTCGGCGGTGGCCGCGCCGGGATCGAGGACCTGCTGGAGGCGGACAACGAGCGCCCGGAGGTCACGCTGGTGGCCCGCCCCGGGAGGTCGACGACGGCCGAGCTGCTGGACGTGCTGGGCGAGGAGGCCGGCCTGCCGGGCCGCTGGTCGCCCTACGCCGTACGGCTGCCCGAGGGCGGCGAGCCGGGCGCGATCGACGCCGTGCGGGAGGGCCGCGCGGGGGTGCAGGACGAGGGCAGCCAGCTCGTCGCCGTGGCGCTGGCGAACGCGCCGCTGGACGGCCCCGACGGCCGCTGGCTGGACGGCTGCGCGGGCCCCGGCGGCAAGGCAGCCCTGCTGGCCGCCCTGGCCGCCGAGCGCGGCGCCGCGCTGCTCGCCGCCGAGAAGCAGCCGCACCGCGCCCGGCTGGTGGACCGGGCGCTGGCCGGCAACCCCGGCCCGTACCAGGTCATCACCGCGGACGGCACGCGCCCGCCGTGGCAGCCCGGCTCCTTCGACCGCGTCCTCGTGGACGTGCCGTGCTCGGGCCTGGGCGCGCTGCGCCGCCGCCCCGAGGCGCGCTGGCGCCGTCGCCCGGAGGACCTGGAGAGCTTCGCCCCGCTGCAACGCGCCCTGCTGGGCGAGGCGTTGAAGGCTGTGCGGGTGGGCGGGGTCGTCGGGTACGCGACGTGCTCGCCGCACCTGGCCGAGACCCGCGTCGTCGTGGACGACGTCCTCAAGAAGCAGGGCGGCGCGGAGCTGATCGACGCCAGGCCGCTGATGCCCGGTGTCCCGGCGCTCGGCGACGGACCCGACGTGCAGCTGTGGCCGCACCTGCACGGCACCGACGCGATGTACCTGGCGCTGCTGAGGCGCACGGTCTGACCGCCCGGCGGCCGGCGGTCCGGCGCGGACCCTGCCGGGGCGGGACCGTGAACGGCCCGGCGGGCGAGCGATATGCCCGCATTGCGGCTTGTGCGTCCGGCCGGAACGCACCCGGCCGGGCATCGGGTAAAAGAAACGCCATGGGACATGGCAGGCTTGGCCCATGGCCCAGATCAACCCCAGCATTCTGTCCGCCGACTTCGCCCGTCTCGCCGAGGAGGCGAAGGCCGTGGAAGGCGCCGACTGGCTCCATGTCGATGTCATGGACAACCACTTCGTGCCCAACCTCACCCTGGGCGTGCCGGTCGTCGAGTCGCTCCGGCGTGCGACGGACACCCCGCTGGACTGCCACCTGATGATCGAGGACCCGGACCGCTGGGCCCCGCAGTACGTGGAGGCCGGCGCCGGGTCGGTCACCTTCCACGTCGAGGCCGCCGCCGCGCCCGTGCGCCTGGCGCGGGAGATCCGCGCCAAGGGGGCGCGGGCGTCCATGGCGCTGAAGCCCGCGACGCCCATCGAGCCGTACGAGGACCTGCTCCCCGAGCTCGACATGCTGCTGATCATGACCGTCGAGCCGGGCTTCGGCGGGCAGGCCTTCCTCGACATCATGCTGCCGAAGATCCGCCGCACGCGGGAGCTGATCTCCAAGCACGGGCTCCAGCTGTGGCTCCAGGTCGACGGCGGTGTCTCCGAGGCCACCATCGAGCGCTGCGCCGAGGCCGGCGCCGACGTCTTCGTCGCCGGCTCCGCGGTGTACGGGGCCGAGGACCCGGCCGCCGCCGTACGGGCCCTGCGCGACAAGGCCGCACAGGCCACCGCGGCCGCCGCGTGGGCCTGCGCCCACTGAGGGCGGTCCGCCCGGCAACGCCCCGGTGAACGCAAACCAACAGGACTGATCACGGCACGCCGGATCTGCAAGGATGGCAATCCGGAGTGCGAACAGCAGTGAGGAGATCGCGGTGTCTGCAATGTCGGCGGGACGGCCAGCCCTGCGGATGGGACCCGCGGAGCTCGTGCAGGCGGCGGCCATGGCCCGTCGCTTCTACCTCGAGGGCAAGTCCAAGATCCAGATCGCGGAGGAGTTCGGCGTCAGCCGCTTCAAGGTGGCCAGGGTCCTGGAGACCGCCCTCGAGCGCGACCTCGTACGGATCGAGATCCGCGTGCCCGCCGAGCTCGACGCGGAGCGCTCCGACGCGCTGCGCGCCCGCTACGGACTGCGGCACGCGGTCGTCGTCGAGTCCCCGCCGGAGGGCGAGGACGAATCACCCGACCCGGAGAACCTCGGCGAGGTCGCGGCCGACCTGCTCGGCGAGCTCGTGAACGAGGGCGACGTCCTGGGCCTCGCCTGGGGCCGGTCGACCATCCACATGGCGGCCGCCCTGGACCGGCTCCCGCCCTGCACGGTCGTGCAGCTGACCGGCGTGTACGACGCGGGCACCGCCGAGCGCGGCTCCGTGGAGGCCGTCCGGCGCGCCGCCCAGGTCTCCGGCGGCGAGGCGCATCCCATCTACGCCCCGATGCTGCTGCCGGACCCGGCGACCGCCGCCGCGCTGCGCAGCCAGACCGGTATCGCCCGCGCCTTCGAGTACTTCGACAAGGTGACGGTCGCCGCGGTCTCCATCGGCTCCTGGGAGCCCGGCATCTCCACCGTCCACGACATGCTCAGCGACGAGGAGCGCGCCCACTACGCCTCGCTCGGCGTCGCCGCCGAGATGTCCGCCCACCTCTTCGACGCGAGCGGCCGCCGCGTCGGCCGCGACCTCGGCGAGCGGTGCATCACGGTCGAGGCCGACCGGCTGCGCCGCATCCCCGAGGTGGTGGCGATCGCGGGCGGGCAGCGCAAGGCCGCCGCGATCGGCGCCGTCCTGCGCTCCGGGCTGGTCACCAGCCTGGTCACGGACACCTCCGCGGCCGACCACCTGCTCACGGAGTTCACGCCCGGACCGCGACCCGCCCTGGACCGCGCCGACCCCGACGCGTGACCCGTCTTCGGAGGAACGCACCAGGCCGCCCGCCGCGGCCTGGAGCTTCCGCCCGGGGTCCGTACGGCCGGTGCCATGGGACAATGAAGTACGTGCGTTTTCCCCCCGGCTGAAATGCCCGGGGGCCAACTCCGAACGACTGGGATGTTCAGCACGTGCGTTTCCTCAATGACCTGAAGCCGCCGTACGACCTGACGTACGACGATGTGTTCATGGTGCCTAGCCGCTCGGCCGTGGGCTCTCGCCAGGGCGTGGACCTCGCATCGCCCGACGGCACCGGGACCACCATCCCGCTGGTCGTCGCCAACATGACCGCGATCGCCGGCCGCCGGATGGCCGAGACCGTCGCCCGCCGCGGCGGCCTCGTCGTCATCCCGCAGGACATTCCGATCGAGGTCGTCACCGACGTCATCTCCTGGGTCAAGAGCCGTCACCACGTGCTCGACACCCCGATCGTCCTCGACCCGCACCAGACCGTCGCCGACGCGCTGTCGCTGCTGCCCAAGCGGGCGCACAACGCCGGTGTGGTCGTCGACGCCGACCAGCGGCCGGTCGGTGTCGTCACCGACCGGGACCTCACCGGCGTGGACCGCTTCACGCAGCTGTCCGAGGTCATGTCGAAGGACCTGCTGCTGCTCGACGCGGACATCGACCCGCGCGAGGCGTTCAACACGCTCGACCACCACAACCGCCGCTACGCGCCCGCCGTCGACGCCGACGGCCGCCTCGCCGGCATCCTGACCCGCAAGGGCGCCCTGCGCGCCACGCTCTACACCCCGGCGGTCGACGACCGGGGCAGGCTGCGCGTCGCGGCCGCCGTCGGCATCAACGGCGACGTGGCGGGCAAGGCCAAGCAGCTCCTCGACGCGGGCGTCGACACGCTGGTCATCGACACCGCGCACGGCCACCAGGAGTCGATGATCAGCGCGATCCGGACGGTTCGCGGCCTGGACCCGCACGTCCCGATCGTCGCGGGCAACATCGTCGCCGCCGAAGGCGTCCGCGACCTCGTCGAGGCCGGCGCGGACATCATCAAGGTCGGCGTGGGCCCCGGCGCCATGTGCACCACCCGCATGATGACCGGCGTGGGCCGGCCGCAGTTCTCCGCCGTACTGGAATGTGCCGCCGAGGCGAAGAAGTACGGCAAGCACGTCTGGGCCGACGGCGGTGTGCGCCACCCGCGTGACGTCGCCATGGCGCTGGCCGCCGGTGCGTCCAACGTCATGATCGGCTCCTGGTTCGCCGGCACGTACGAGTCCCCGGGCGACCTCCAGCAGGACGCCGACGGCCGCCTCTACAAGGAGTCCTTCGGCATGGCGTCCGCGCGCGCCGTCCGCAACCGTACGAGCGAGGAGTCCGCGTACGACCGGGCCCGCAAGGCGCTGTTCGAGGAGGGCATCTCCCACTCGCGGATGTTCCTCGACCCGACCCGTCCGGGTGTCGAGGACCTGATCGACTCGATCATCGCGGGCGTCCGCTCGTCCTGCACGTACGCCGGTGCGGGCTCCCTGGAGGAGTTCGCCGAGAAGGCCGTCGTCGGCATCCAGAGCGCGGCCGGTTACGCCGAGGGCAAGCCGCTCCACGCCAGCTGGAGCTGACGCGCCGCGCGCCCCGGGCGCGTACCGCACGAGCGGGAGGAGCCGTTCCCCGGCCGGGGGGCGGCTCCTTCGTGCATGCCGGCGTGAAGCGGACGGGTGGTCGGACGTGTGGGCGGAGCAGAGCGGGGTACACGCACCGCGCGGCCGAATACTCGAACACCGAAGGGGAGGGGCACTGTGTCCATCGCGACCACGATCTCGACCGGTACCGCCGACCGAACCGCACTGCCGGACGTAGCCAACCCGGCCGAGGTGGCCCCGAGGGACGCGAAGGAGCTCTCGAAGCAGTTCTTCGAGCGGCTGGCCGTGCTGGAGGAAGGCACGGAGGAGTACCAGTACGTCCGCAACACCCTCATCGAGCTGAACCTCTCCCTGGTCAAGTACGCGGCCACGCGCTTCCGCAGCCGGTCCGACCAGATGGAGGACATCATCCAGGTCGGGACCATCGGGCTGATCAAGGCCATCGACCGGTTCGAGCTGAGCCGCGAAGTGGAGTTCACGACCTTCGCGATGCCGTGCGTCATCGGTGAGATCAAGCGCTTCTTCCGCGACACCAGCTGGTCCGTGCACGTGCCGCGGCGGCTCCAGGAGCTCCGCATCGACCTGGCCCGCGCCACCGACCTGCTCTTCCAGCAGCTGGACCGCTCGCCGACCCCCGCCGAGCTCGCCGCCCACCTGGGCGTCGAGGAGAACGAGGTCATCGAGGGCCTCGTCGCCGCCAACGGGTACTCCGCGGGCTCCCTGGACCTCCCGCTCGACGACTCGGGGGACGCCGGGTCGGAGACCCTGGTGGACCGGCTGGGCGAGCCCGATCACGACCTGGAGATCGTGGAGAACGTCCAGGCGCTCAAGCCGATCATCGAGGAGTTCGAGGAGCGGGACCGGCAGATCCTGCGGATGCGGTTCGTGGAGGAGATGACCCAGGCGCAGATCGGCGCCGAGCTGGGCGTCTCGCAGATGCATGTGTCCCGGCTGCTCGCACGGATCACCGCGAGGCTCCGGGAGGGGCTGCTGGCGGTGGAGTGAGAAAGCGGGCCTGTCCGGCCGCGCTCCCTTCCGGGCGCGGGGTCGCGGACCGTAGGCCGGCCCGTCGACACTCCATCCTTCCTGGCCCGGCCCGTCCAGGGCCCGACCCTTCTTGGACCGACCCTTCTTGGCCCGGCTCTTCCAGGGCTTGGCCCTTCTTGGCCCCGGCCTTTCTAGGCCGCCGCGGCCGGATCCGCCGCGATCGCCGGCCGCGACCACACCGCGCGCACGGTCTTGCCCCGTGCATGACGGCGGACCTCCACCCGGCCCGCCAGCCTCAGCACCATCGGCCAGCCGAAACCGCCCCGGCCCCCGAAGTCCGGCACCCGCGCCTCCGGCAGGCGGGTACTGGAGTCGTCCAGCTCCACGGTGAACTCATCGTCCTCGGCTCGCAGCCGCAGCCGCCACCAGCCTGCGGTGTGCTGCTGCGCGTTCGCCGTCAGTTCCGTCACCACGAGCTGGACGGCTGCCGGATCGGCCCACGGACAGTGTTCCGCCAGGAACCCGGCGGCCACCGAACGGGCCGAGGCGCTGTCGTCGGGCGGTGACTCCATGACATACACGGCAAGCTCCTTTTCACATCACCGCTCGCATACCCGCCCACCGGCGGATAACCGCCCCCGGCGGAGTCAGCCGCCGCTGCGCCGGACGGTGAGGGCGACGGTGTCGTCGGGGTGCAGGATGACCGTGTGCATGTCCGCCGCGATGGCGGCCGGGATCTCCTCTATCGGCAGGTGCCGGTGGCGCCGCGCAGCCGTCGCCAGCCGCTCCTCGCCCTCGCGCGGGTCGCGGCGGCTCTCGGTCAGCCCGTCGGTGTAGAGCACCAGCAGATCGCCCGGGGCCAGCCGCTCGCGCAGCAGCCGCTCGCTGCCGGGCAGCGGGAAGCCGATGCCCCTGCCGCGTACCTCCAGCAGCTCCGTCCGGCCGTCCGCCCGTACCAGCAGGGCCGGCGGGTGGCTGCCGTTGGCCAGCACCAGTCCGCCGCCCACCGGGTCCAGCCGCACCAGCTGCACCGTGGCCATCAGCTCGTGGTCGAAGGTGGCCAGCACCTCGTCCGTCCGCGCCACGATCGACTCGACCGGGTGGCCCTCCAGCGCCAGCGTCCGGACGGCATGCGTCACGTTGAGCGCGCTGCGCGTACTGGTCAGCCCGTGCCCCAGGGCGTCGACCACCGTGATGTGCACCGTGCCGTCGGGCAGGACGAACCAGTCGTACAGGTCTCCGCCGGTCGGGGCGTGCTTCTCCGCCGGCTCGTAGTGGACCGCCATCTCCAGCCCCGGCACCAGCACCGGCGGCGGGCGCAGGGCGTCCTCCAGCTGCCGCAGTATCCGGCCGTGCGCCTGGCGCAGCTGCTCGTCGCGCTCCTCCAGCTGTACGTAGAGGGCGAGCACGCCGCTGTTCGTCTCGGCCAGCTCGTGCTTCAGCCGCTGGTGCTCCGCCGCGAGCGCGTCCAGGCGCTCCACCGCCGCGCCCAGCTCTTCCTCCAGGAGCTCCACCAGCCCCGGCGGGCCGCCGTCGGCGGACGCCCCGGCCGCGGGGGACGGGCTTGGGGGCGCGGGGGAGGGGGCGGGCACCCGCCACACGGCGGCGGGCCCCGGCATCCGCTCCGCCGGCAGGGGCAGCCCCTCCAGTGCCGGCCGGTGCGGCGCGTACGGCATGTGGAGCCGTACCGTCAGCCGGCAGTCCTCCGGCGGGCTCGGCGGCACGGTCTCCAGGAACACGGGCCGGCCGGCCTCCAGCTCGGCGGCCGCCACCCGGGTCGCCGACAGCGCGAGCCGGTAGCGCGTCTCGACACTCAGCCCCGCCCGGTGCGCGAGGCGGCGCAGCGTCGTGCGCAGGCCGGCCAGGGAGTGGTGCGTGGTGGTCTGGCGCTTCATGGCCGGCTCCTCACCGGGCCGAGGGCCAGCACGGTCGCGTCGTCGCGGCTGCGCCGGTGCTCATGCACCAGGCCGGCGGCGAGCAGCGGGGCGGGCAGGGCCGTGAGGAAGGGCGACGGGGAGTGGGTCCAGCGGTCGTCGATGCCGTCGCTGTGCAGCAGCGGGACGACGCCCGGCCCGGCAGGCATCCGCTGCACCCGCGGCTCCGGCATGTTCCAGCCCACGACCCCCGGCTGACCGCCGAAGCGGTACCGCACGCCGTCGAGGCCCAGCAGCACGATCCGCACGTTGCCCACCGACGACAGCTCCATCGTGTCCTCCGTCCGGCGCAGCAGGGCCACCGCGGCTCCCCGGCTGCGCCGCAGCGCCCGGTTCATGGAGCGCAGCAGCTCCGGCAGCGGGCGGGCGGGATCCCGGTGGAAGGTGCGCACCGCGAGATCGGCCGCCTCCGCCGCGGCGGTGCCGTGGCCCAGGCCGTCGACGACCAGGGCCGTGTGGGCGCCGTCGGTGACCGCCACGCCCCAGGAGTCCCCGCACGAGCTCTCCCCGTCGGCGGGGACCCGGACCGCCCCGACGACCGGGTCGCCGGCGGCCGGTGCGTTACCCGGCTCCCCGAGCCGTGCGGACACCAGGGTCCCGGTGCCCGTGCCGGAGCGGAGGGTGAACTCGTCGGCGATCCGCCGTACCGCCCCGAGGCCCGAGCCCAGCGAGCTGCCGGTGGAGAAGCCGTCGGTCAAGCACTGCTCGGGATCGGCCATGCCGGGCCCCCGGTCCGCGGCCAGCACCTCGACGCCCTTGCGCAGCGCCAGCGGCTGCACGTACAGCGAGCCGCTCACGGCGTGCCGGGCGGCGTTGCTGGCGAGCTCGCTGGCGAGCACGGCCGCCCGGTCGGGCAGCGCGCCGCTCAGTCCCTGTTCGACCGCCGTGCGGCGGGCGGCGGACGCCGCGAGCTGGACCGCGCTGTAGTGGTCGACGCGGATGTGGGTGGTGACGGACATCAGCGGTCGTTCCAGCGGGTGGCGACCACGGTGGTCCCCTTCCCGGGGGCACTGCGGACCTGGAACTCGTGCATGAGCCGGCGCGCCCCGCCCAGGCCGTGGCCGAGACCCGTACCCGTGGTGAACCCGTCGGCGAGGGCCTTCTCGATGTCCGGGATGCCGGGGCCGTCGTCCTCGACGGTCAGGCGCAGCCCGCGCCGGCCCGCCCGGGCGACGAGCTCCAGCTCCAGCGTCCCGCCGCCGCCGTGCACATAGGCGTTGCGGGCGAGCTCGCTGGCGGCGGTCACGATGCGCGTCTGGTCGACGAGCCCGAACCCGGCGGCCACCGTCGCGGCGCGCACGGCATGGCGCGCCGTCAGGAGGTCCTCCTCCGAGGCGACGTCGTAACGCGCCGGACCGTCCTGGAGGGAGCCGCGGCCGGGCGGGTCGTCGTCCGGCGCCCCGGCGGCGTGTCCCGGGTGTACCGCGCCGCGGCCGGCATGGCCGTGGCCGTACTGGTCGCCGGCGGTGTGCCCGCGCTGGGCTACGAGTTCCGCGCCCGGCGCCAGCCGTTCACTGCGGAGAGCCACGTCGGACCTCCCCCACGGGATGGGGCAAACGATGCCAGCCGAGGGCCGTCAGGCCCTGTTCCGCGTTGAGGGCGGTCTCGACACCGGTCAGCTGGAGCCCGAGCTCCACGAGGGTGATGGCCACGGCGGGCCGCATCCCGGCCACGATGACCCGCGCGCCCAGCAGGCGGGCCATGGTGGTGAGCTCCATCAGCGTGCGCGCCACGAACGAGTCGATGATGTCCAGCCGGGAGATGTCGATCAGCACCCCGCGGGCGCCGTCGGAGGCGATCCGCTCGGTGAGCTCATCGGTGAACGCCACCGCCGACTGGTCGTCCAGTTCGTTGAGCAGCCCGGTGATCAGCACGTCACCGAGCCGGAGAATGGGTACGCCCGTGGCGCGGGGGGCCGTCACGCCGTCACCGGCCGGGCCGGTCGGTGTCCGGACACGGCGGAGTCGACGCTCGGCTGGTCCGTGAGCTGGATCGCCGCGGCGAGGGCGTCCGCCAGCGTCGCCCGGGTGAGGATGGTCGACAGGTCGATGCCCAGCTGCGCGATGGTCTGGGCGATGGGCGGCCGGATGCCGCTGATGACGCAGTCGGCGCCCATCAGCCGTACGGCGTTGACGGTGTGCATCAGATGCTGCGCCACCGCGGTGTCCACGGCCGGGACGCCGGTGATGTCGATGATGGCGACCTGCGCCTCGTTGGTCTCGATCGCCTGCAGCAGGCTCTCCATCACGACCTGGGTGCGGGTGGTGTCCAGCGTGCCGATCAGCGGCACGGCCAGCACGTGCCGCCACAGCCGTACGACGGGCGTGGAGATCTCCAGGAGCTGGCGGCTCTGCCGCTGGATGATCTCCTCGCGGCCCTCCACGTACGTCTCGAAGGACAGCACGCCGGCGGCGTCCAGCAGCCGGTTGATCACGATGGCGGCGGAGAAGAGCTCGGCCGACTCACGGGTGGTGTGCTGGACGGCGGCGAGCAGGACCTCCTTGAGCGAGAGGACGGCCATCGAGGTGGCGGTCGGCGAGACGCCCGCACGCGCCCGGCGCAGGGAGAGCTCTATCACCGCCTGCCGCAGCTCGTTGCTGGACGAGACGAGCCGCCCCACCGGGGTGTCGCCCGCCAGCGCCGTCGCCAGGGCGGAGATGAGCAGATCGGCCTCTTCGCGGACCTCGTGCTCGCTCATGTCGCTGCTCAGCACCGCCTGTTCCAGCTGGAGCCGGACCCACTGGTCCGCGATCTCCTCCTCGCGTTCCCGCAGGGCCTCGCACAGGCGCTCCCGCGCGCTCGATTCGCTGGTGTTCACAAGAACCTCTCGCATTCGGAAACGGGGCGGGCGGCGTTTCCGGCCGGGAGTGCCGGAAGCCCCGGTGAGGGGTGGCCGCCCGGCCTGCTTCTCATGGTCGACGGCCGCTGGATCGTCATCACCCCGGATCCCCCGGGGGAGACGATCCGGGCGCCCGGCGGGGAGGGGGGCGGCGGCCGGCCGCGTCCCGACGCCCCCTCCCGCCCGCTTCAGCGCGCGGCGGACGCCACCGGCGCCACCGGCGCGTCCTTCCCGTCCGCCGACTCCAGGACCCGCCTGGCCACCCGCAGGGCGTCCCGCACGTCGCGCGTGCCGGTCGACACGCACAAGGTGTAGGCGACGTCCTCGCGTTGACGCAGGACGGACGGACTCGCGGCCGCCGATTCGGCGGCCGACAGCGCCTCGTAACGGGTCACGAGACCGCGCAGGACCGTCGGGTGGGCCATCAGCACGACGCTTTCCTCCTCTGAGCGGGGTGTCACCGGCCGAGGGCGCGTCTACCCGGAGTCCCGACGGTCATTCCCGCGAATTCCGCGAATTCCCGCCGCTACCCGACCGTGTGACGCACACCACTTCCCCGCGCCGCAGCGCGCAGCGGGCGCACGGCCCGCGCGACCGCCGCCGCGATCCGCGCATGGCCTGCGTCGTCCGGGTGGAGCCCGTCCATCAGGTGCTCGGGGCCCAGCACGTCGCGGCCCGGCAGCAGCGACAGCCGCGCGTCCCCGCCGGCCGCCATGTCCCGGACGGCCTCCTCCATCGCCGAGCGCAGCTCCGCCAGCGTCGCGCCCAGGGCATTGGGGGTGGTCTCGGCCTCCGGGCGCAGCACCGGCGAGACCACCAGCAGCGGCGTGCGCGGATGGCCGCGCCGCACGAGCGTGACGAACGCCCGTGTCGTCTCGTACATCAGCGGCGCCGAGAACGGGGTGCCCGACCAGCAGTTGGTGCCGTAGGCGAGGGTGAGCAGGTCGGCCGGGAGGGCCGCGAGCTGCTCGGCCACCGGCAGCTCGCCGCGCGCCGAGCCGGCGTAACCGAGGTTCACCGCGTCCAGGCCGAGCGCCCGCCCGGCCGCAGCGGGCCAGGCGTACGCGGGCCGCGTGGCCCACCAGCCCTCGGTGATCGAATCGCCGTGCACGACCCACCGCGGGCGCCGGGGCGCGGGCACCACGGCGCCGCCGACCGCCCGCAGGCCGAGCAGGACCGGTGCCCGCGTCTCGGGCGGGTGGACCGTGAAGGTCCCGGCCGTCGCCGGCAGCTCCAGCGTGACGACGGCCTCCTCGCCGGGGGAGGCGGGCGCCGTTTCGGGGCACCGTTCGAGCAGGCAGCGGTCGCCCTGCCACAGCGCGAAGCAGTGCGCGAGCTCCCGCAGTGCGTCCGGCCCGTCGGGCGCCGCACCGATGCCCGCCTCATCCGGCGTGGCCCGCCGGTAGCGGATCTCGACGGCCCGGGTCCCCGGCGAGGCGGTGAACTCCAGCCGTACGCCGATCGGCAGCGCCGCCCGCGCGGCGGTGTCCCACGGCAGCCGGTCCAGCGCGCCGGGGTCGGCGCGCACGGCGCGGCCCTCGTCCAGCCACGCCGTCCCGCGCAGGAACGGCACCGGCTCCAGCCAGCTCATCGGGGTCTCCTCCGCTCGGCGAAAGTGCCTGCTCCCGGCCTCAATGTGTCGATTCGTGCGGCAGGGCGCAATGTTTCCCCGTCTGTGCCCCGAGCGCGCAATGATCATTCGTCGATGCGCAACAACGATGCATTACGAGCGCGAAGCGCGACCCTTAGGCTCGTGCCCCGTACCAGGAGTGGCGGCGACCGCCTGCTCGGCGGTTCCCCTTCCCCCGCGGGTGTGACGCAACCCACCCGCGAGCCGCCGCGAGTCGCCGTCGTTCGACCCGCAGCCATGAAGGAGCCGTACGCAGTGCTGGACCAAGGCGCAGCCCCTCCCGCCACCGAGCCCTCCGCGCCGAAGGCGTTCCGGCTCTCCGCCCTCACCCGACGCAAGTCGGTGGAAACGCTGGTCGCAGAGGGTGGGCAGGGCGAGGGCGGCTCGCTCCGCCGCTCCCTGTCCATGTGGCAGCTGACCATGATCAGCATTGGCGCCACGCTCGGCACCGGCATCTTCGTCGTCCTCGGGGACGCCGTTCCGCAGGCCGGACCGGCGGTGACCCTCGCGTTCGTGATCGCCGGTCTCACCGCCCTGTTCTCCGCCCTCTCGTACGCCGAGCTGGCCGGCTCGATACCCGTCGCAGGCTCCTCGTACTCGTACGCGTACGCAACGATGGGTGAACTGATCGCCTGGGTCTGCGGCTGGTGCCTGGTGCTGGAGTACGGCGTTTCGGTCGCCGCCGTGGCGGTCGGCTGGGGCGAGTACCTCAACGAGCTCCTGAACGGCACCATCGGCGTCACCATCCCCGCCGCGCTCTCCTCCGCGCCCGGCGAGGGCGGCATCATCAACCTGCCCGGCCTGATCGTCGTGCTGCTCGCCATGGTCTTCCTGCTCGGCGGCGCCCGTGAGTCCGCGCGGGTCAACACGATCATGGTCGTGGTGAAGATCGCCGCGCTCGTCCTCTTCTGCGCCATCGGCTTCATGGGCTTCAAGTCCGGCAACTACTCCGACTTCATGCCGCTCGGCATGGCGGGCGTCAGTGCCGCCGGCGCCAGCCTCTTCTTCTCGTACATCGGCTTCGACGCCGCCTCCACCGCCGGTGAGGAGGCGAAGAACCCGCAGCGCGACCTGCCGCGCGCGATCATGCTCTCGCTGATCATCGTCACCGCGCTGTACGTGCTGGTCGCCGGTGTCGCCGTGGGCGCGCGGAACTGGAAGGACTTCGAGGGCTCCGAGGCCTCGCTCGCCGGGATCATGAACGACGTCAGCGGCCACGCCTTCTGGGGCACGCTGCTCGCCGCCGGCGCCGTCATCTCCATCGCCAGCGTCGTCCTGACCGTGCTGTACGGCCAGACCCGCGTCCTGTTCGCCATGTCCCGCGACGGGCTGGTGCCCAAGGTCTTCGGCAAGGTCGACCGGAAGACCGGCACCCCGCGCGTCAACACCGTCATCGTCTCGGTCTTCTGCGGCCTGCTCGCTTCCGTGATCCCGCTCGGCAAGCTCGTCGACGCCACCAGCATCGGCACGCTCTTCGCCTTCGCCCTGGTCAACATCGCGGTGATCGTGCTGCGCCGCACCCGCCCGGACATGCCGCGCACCTTCCGGGTTCCGCTCGGCTGGCTCTTCCCGGTGCTGGGCTTCCTGTTCTGCGCGTACAACATGTTCAGCCTCGACTCCGTCACCTGGGTCGTCTTCGGTGTCTGGATGGCCGTGGGGCTCGTGTTCTACTTCGTGTACGGCATGCGCCGCTCCAGACTGGCCACCGCAGAGAAGTGACCCACCCCCAGTGCGACTGAACGATCTCGACGAACGTATCGTCCACGCCCTCGCCGAGGACGCCCGCCGGTCCTACGCCGACATCGGCTCGCTCGTCGGTCTGTCCGCGCCCGCCGTCAAGCGGCGCGTGGACCGGCTGCGGGCCGAGGGAGCCATCACCGGCTTCACGGTCCGGGTCGACCCGGCGGCGCTCGGCTGGGAGACCGAGGGCTTCATCGAGATCTACGCACGCGGCAACACCTCGCCCGAGACCATCCAGCGTGGTCTGGAGCGCTACCCGGAGGTCGCGTCGGCGTCCACCGTCACGGGGGACGCGGACGCGATCGTCCAGGTCTTCGCCTCCGACATGCGCCACTTCGAGCGCGTGCTGGAGCGCATCGCCGGGGAACCGTTCGTGGAGCGCACCAAGTCGGTGCTGGTGCTCTCACCGCTCCTGCGGCGCTTCTCGTCCGGCTCCCCGGCCTAGGCACGACGGGGCGGCGCGAGGGCCGGGTGCCCTGCCCGGACGAGAGCCCTAGCCAGCTTCCGGGTACTGCGGCTGCCACGGCAGCACGCGGAAGTCACCCGTGCCGCTGCGCACCTTCTCGAACGGCGCCGCGCTCATGCACTTCGGCAGCTTCTTGGTCTCCTCCGGCTCCGAGCCGATCCAGCTGTAGCCCAGCCGGTCGCGCTTGCCGTCGTCATGGACCGACACCCCCACCCGCTTGCCCTTGAACGGGGTGTCGGTGTCGGTGACGACGCCGGTCACGACCGCCACCTTGCCTCCCGTCACCAGGCAGTCGACCCGGGCCTCCGCCCAGCCGGACGTACCGTCCGGGTAGACGTGCCGGAAGCCGAACGTGCCGGTCGCGGCCTCCGGGTCCATGGTGTCCGCGGCCGCCAGATGGGCGTCGAAGGTGAAGGTGATGTCGTCCCCCGCAGGCCGGTACAGCTTCGCCGTGCCGGTCAGGGCGGCCGCCTCCCGCTGGCCACCGGCCCCCCGGGCCTCCGGCGAGGCGGCGGCCGAGCCGGCGGCCCCCGCCGTCAGCAGCAGGGCGGCGCTCAGCGCGGCGATCTTCGTACGACGGTGCATGGCGGTGTTCCCTTCCGCAGGTGACCGGCCAGGTGACCGGGTGTCCACCACTGTTCCGCGCAGGCCCCTGCCACCACATCGCGCCATGGTCGCGGCCGCCCTCCGCCACGCGGCGGAGGCACCCGTACGACCCCCGTGGCACCGCCGTGCAACGAATCGCCGCCGAGGGTGCCCTTTGCGCAACGGATCACTCGCCGGTCCGCAACGCTCACGCCTTGTCCGGGAAGAACACCGGACCGTACCGTTTTGAACGTCTTCGCGACGCCTTCCCCTCCCCGTCACGCACCCGACAGAGGTCTGCCGATGCCGCCGCTGCGCACCGCCCTGCTCCAGAGCTCCGGACAGCCCGGTGACGTCGCCGCCAACCTCAAGGTCCTCGACCAGGCCGCCGCCCGCGCCGCCGCCACCGGCGCCGCTCTGCTCGTCGCCCCCGAGATGTTCCTGACCGGGTACGCGATCGGCGAGGACGTCGCCCGGCTGGCCGAGCCCGCCGACGGCGACTCGGCCGACGCCGTCGCCGACATCGCCGAGCGCCACGGGCTGGCCGTCGCGTACGGCTACCCGGAGCGCGACGGCGAGGCCGT
This sequence comes from Streptomyces sp. NPDC051310, assembly GCF_044455245.1. Classification (NCBI taxonomy): domain Bacteria; kingdom Bacillati; phylum Actinomycetota; class Actinomycetes; order Kitasatosporales; family Streptomycetaceae; genus Streptomyces; species Streptomyces sp. NPDC051310. The sequence goes on along the minus strand of NZ_JBITEO010000035.1, from coordinate 33,052 downwards.
GTACAACTCCGCGCAGCTGATCGGACCGGACGGCACGCGGCTCCTGAGCTACCGCAAGACGCACCTCTACGGCGGATTCGAGACCGCGTCGTTCACGCCCGGCGACCAGCCGGTCGTCCAGGCCGAGCTCGGCGGACTGCGGGTCGGCCTCATGATCTGCTACGACGTGGAGTTCCCCGAGAACGTCCGGGCGCACGCCCTGGCCGGCACCGAGCTCCTCCTCGTGCCCACCGCGCTGATGCACCCCGCCGAGGTCGTCGCCGAGTCCGTCGTACCGGTGCGCGCCTTCGAGAACCAGATGTACATCGCGTACGCCAACCGGACCGGGCAGGAGGGCGAGTTCGAGTTCGTCGGCCTGTCCGCCCTCGCCGGCCCCGACGGCACCGCCCGCGCCCGCGCCGGCCGCGCCGAGGAACTGGTCACCGGCGACGCCGACCCGGAGCTGCTGCGCGCCTCGCGCGAGGCCAACCCGTACCTGCGCGACCGCCGCCCCGGCCTCTACTCCTCCCTGATCTGAGCTTCCCCCTCCTCACCAGCTTTCCCCGCAAGGAGTCCGTACCCCATGACGTCCACGGTGCCCACCGCCGTCCAGCACACCGACGCGCAGCCGCCGATCACCATGTTCGGACCGGACTTCCCGTACGCGTACGACGACTACCTGGCCCACCCGGCCGGGCTCGGCCAGATACCCGCGACCGAGCACGGCACCGAGGTCGCCGTCATCGGCGGCGGGCTCTCCGGCATCGTCGCCGCGTACGAGCTGATGAAGATGGGCCTCAAGCCCGTCGTCTACGAGGCCGACCAGATCGGCGGCCGGCTGCGCACCGTCGGCTTCGAGGGCACCGGCACCGAGGGGCTGACCGCCGAGATGGGCGCCATGCGCTTCCCGCCCTCCTCGACCGCCCTGCAGCACTACATCGACCTCGTGGGCCTGGAGACCCGGCCGTTCCCGAACCCGCTGGCCGAGGCCACCCCGTCGACCGTCGTCGACCTCAAGGGCGAGTCGCACTACGCGGAGACCATCGACGACCTGCCGCAGGTCTACCGCGACGTCGCCAAGGCGTGGAACGACTGCCTGGAGGAGGGCGCGGACTTCTCCGACATGAACCGCGCCATGCGCGAGCGCGACGTCCCGCGCATCCGGGAGATCTGGGCCAAGCTCGTCGAGAAGCTCGACAACCAGACCTTCTACGGCTTCCTGTGCGACTCCGAGGCGTTCAAGTCCTTCCGCCACCGCGAGATCTTCGGCCAGGTCGGCTTCGGCACCGGCGGCTGGGACACCGACTTCCCCAACTCCATCCTGGAGATCCTCCGCGTCGTCTACACCGAGGCCGACGACCACCACCGCGGCATCGTCGGCGGCTCCCAGCAGCTGCCGCTGCGGCTGTGGGAGCGCGAGCCGGAGAAGATCGTCCACTGGCCGTACGGCACGTCGCTGAAGTCGCTGCACGACGGTGACCCCAAGCCCGCCGTCACGCGCCTGCACCGCACCGCCGGCAACCGCATCACGGTCACGGACGCCAACGGCGACATCCGCACCTACCAGGCGGCGATCTTCACCGCCCAGTCCTGGATGCTGCTGTCCAAGATCGCCTGCGACGACTCGCTGTTCCCCATCGACCACTGGACGGCGATGGAGCGCACCCACTACATGGAGTCCTCCAAGCTGTTCGTTCCCGTCGACCGGCCGTTCTGGCTGGACAAGGACGAGGAGACCGGCCGGGACGTCATGTCGATGACGCTCACCGACCGCATGACCCGCGGTACGTACCTCCTGGACGACGGCCCGGACAAGCCGGCCGTCATCTGCCTGTCGTACACCTGGTGCGACGACAGCCTGAAGTGGCTGCCGCTGTCCGCGCAGGAGCGCATGGAGGTCATGCTCAAGTCGCTCGGCGAGATCTACCCGAAGGTCGACATCCGCAAGCACATCATCGGCAACCCGGTGACCGTGTCCTGGGAGAACGAGCCCTACTTCATGGGCGCGTTCAAGGCGAACCTGCCCGGCCACTACCGCTACCAGCGCCGGCTGTTCACCCACTTCATGCAGGACCGGCTGCCCGAGGACAAGCGCGGCATCTTCCTCGCGGGCGACGACATCTCCTGGACGGCCGGCTGGGCCGAGGGCGCCGTGCAGACCGCGCTGAACGCCGTGTGGGGCGTCATGCACCACTTCGGCGGCGGGACGGACGCGTCGAACCCCGGCCCGGGCGACGTCTACGACGAGATCGCGCCGGTCGAGCTCCCGGAGGACTGAGCCGCCAGCGGGGTGAGCAGCATCCGGCCGACCAGGCCGACGGAGCGGTCGAGGCGTTCGGTGAACTCCTCGGCCAGCTCCGGCAGCCGCCGCAGGCGGGACAGCTGCCACAGGGTCCGGGCCGCGAGCCACGCTCCGTCCCGGGCCCGCTCCAGGCTCCAGCAGCCCAGCAGATGCGTCAGCGGGTCGGCGATCTCCAGCAGATCGGGGCCCGGCATCAGCTCTTCGCGGATGCGCTCCTCCAGCACCGCGAGGACATCACCCACCTGGTCGAAGTCCTTCTCCAGGTCGGGCGGTTCGCAGCCGAGCGTACGGCAGGTGTCCACCACGGCCAGCGCCAGATCGTGCCCGATGTGCGCATTGATGCCGGCCAGCGCGAACTGCAGCGGCCGCAGGCCCGGATGGCGCCGCGCCTGGAACAGCGGCCGCCAGCACGCCGGCGGCACACCGCCCGCGCACGCGGTGTCCACGGCCGTCAGATAGCGCTCGGCGAACAGCACGTCCAGCGTGGCGGCGGCCCGCCGGTCCCCGAACGCGCCCGCGCCGATCCGCCGGTCGATCTCCTCCGTGACCGCCAGGTAGACGCGGTTGAAGACCGCCACGCCGTCCGCCGGCGGCCACAGCGAGCGGAACGCGCGCATCCGTGCCACGACCGGACCGACCGACGAGGTGCGGGCGGTGACCTGCTCCATCTGCCCCATGGGGGCAGCCTCCCAGTCGGTACCCTGACACAGGTGTCATCGCGCCGGGCTTCCCCGAAACGGGGGAACGCGCCCGGGGACCGGCGGGGCACCGTGGGGGAGGGGGACCGGAGTGTCGGGCGTGCGCGCACAGCGCCGGGCCGAGCGGCGCAGGCGGATCGAACGGCGCCGGACCGCGCGCCGCCACACGATGGCGGCGCTGGCGTCGGCGGTGGTCGCCGCGGGCACGGTCAGCGGGCTGTTCACCGCGACCGGGGGCGAGCGGCACCACACGGCCCGGGCTCCGGAGGTCCTCACCAGCGCGGTACCCGTACCGCTGCCCGCCCGGCCCACCGCGACCGCGCCGTCACCCCCCTCCTCCCCGCCGCCCGCCGAGGCCTCCGCCTCCGCGAGTCCGCCGGCCCGGCCCTCCCCGCGTCCCGCGCCGAAGGCGAAGCCGGCCCCGGCCTCCCGCGCCGTACCGTCGGAGCTCTACCGCCACCCGCGGTCGCGGGTGCTGGACTGGGTGCGCGCCCACCGCGACGACCCGCGGCGCCCGCTCATCGAGGCGCGGATCGCCGCGCAGCCGGCCGCCGTCTGGTTCGCCGAGTACGACCCCGGGACCATCACCGGCAGGGTCCGCGCGGTGACCTCCGGCGCGGCCGCGGCGGGCCGGACACCCGTCCTCGTGCCGTACGCGATCCCGGGCCGGGACTGCGGAGGAGCCTCGCAGGGCGGCGCGCCCGACCTCGCCGCGTACGACGCCTGGGTGGAGAGGTTCGCGGCCGGGCTCGGCGACGGGCCGGTGGTCGTGGTCCTGGAACCCGACGCGATCGCGCTCGCGGACTGCCTGTCGGAGGATCGGCGGGCGGCGCGGTACGCCGCGCTGGGCCGGGCCGGCCGGACCCTCAAGGCCGCCAACCCACGGGCCAGGGTGTACTTCGACGCGGGCCACTCCGGCTGGCACCCCGCCGGGAGGATGGCCGCCGCCCTGCGCGAGGCGGGGGCGGCGACCAGCGGCGACGGCATCTTCACCAACGTCTCGAACTTCCACCGCACCGCCGACGAGGTGGCCTACGCCCGGCGCGTCCTCGCGGAACTGGGCGGACCGCCGCATCTCGGCGCGGTGATCGACACGAGCCGCAACGGCAACGGTGCGCCCCCGCCCGGCGAGTGGTGCGACCCGGCCGAGCGCGCGCTGGGCCGCCCGCCGACCACCTCGACGGGCGAGCCCCGGATCGACGCCTACCTGTGGGTCAAGCTGCCGGGGGAGTCGGACGGCTGCAGGGGCGCGGCCGGCACGTTCACCCCGGAGTACGCCTACGACCTGGCGACCGGCTGACCGTCGTCGTCGCGGCCGCCGTTGCCGTCGTCGTACGCGCTGGTGCCGGCGTCCAGCAGGGGCTGCTGCTCCTTGAGGTGGGCCGGGGCGAAGGCGCGCAGGACGTGGTAGCCGGTGATGACCACGATCGTGCCGAGGGCGATGCCGCCCAGCTCGAAGTTGTCGGAGATCTTCAGGCTGACGCCGCCGACGCCGATGATGATGCCCGCGGCGGCCGGGACCAGGTTCAGCGGGTTGCGCAGGTCGACGCCGGAGTTGATCCAGATCTGCGCACCGAGCAGGCCGATCATGCCGTACAGGATGACGGTGATCCCGCCGAGCACGCCGCCGGGGATGGCGGCGACGACCGCACCGAACTTGGGGCACAGCCCGAAGAGGAGCGCGAAGCCGGCCGCGGTCCAGTAGGCGGCGGTCGAGTAGACGCGGGTGGCGGCCATGACGCCGATGTTCTCGGAGTAGGTGGTGTTCGGGGGGCCGCCCACGGCGGTGGAGAGGATCGAGGCGGCGCCGTCGGCCGCGATGGCGGTGCCCAGCTTGTCGTCGAGCGGCTCACCGGTCATCTCGCCCACGGCCTTGACGTGTCCGGCGTTCTCGGCCACCAGCGCGATGACGACCGGGAGGGCGACGAGGATCGCGGACCACTCGAAGGCCGGGGCGTGGAACGACGGCAGGCCGATCCAGTCCGCCCGGGCCACGCCGGACAGGTCCAGCCGCCAGTGGTCCACGGCCTCGGGGCCGCCCAGCGGGCTGTGGATCTTGCCGAGGGCGAGGTCGGACAACCAGGAGACGGCGTAGCCGAAGACCAGCCCCAGGAAGATCGCCACGCGGGACCAGAAGCCGCGCAGGCAGACCACGGCCAGGCCGGTGAACAGCATCACCAGCAGGGCGGTCCACTGGTCCTGCGGCCAGTACGTCGACGCCGTCACCGGCGCCAGATTGAACCCGATGAGCATGACCACGGCGCCGGTCACGACCGGCGGCATCGCGGCGTGGATGATCCGGGCGCCGAACCGCCGCACCGCCAGGCCCGCGAGGAACAGCACGACGCCGACCGCCAGCACCGCGCCGGTGACCGTGGCGCTGTCGCCGCCGGAGGCGCGGATGGTGGCGGCCACACCGACGAAGGAGAGCGAGCAGCCGAGGTAGCTGGGTACCGCGCCCCGGGTGGCGAGGAGGAAGATCACCGTCGCCACGCCCGACATCATGATGGCGAGGTTGGGGTCGAGCCCCATCAGCACGGGCGCGACGAACGACGCCCCGAACATGGCCACCACGTGCTGTGCGCCGAGTCCGACGGTACGGGGCCACGAGAGCCGTTCGTCGGGGCGGACGACGGCTCCGGGAGCGGGTGTCCGTCCGTCGCCGTGCAGGGTCCAGCGCACGCCGAGGTTCATGGGGGATGGCTCCAGTTCTCCGGTTCGGGCGGCCGCGTCGTGGGGCCGGATCCCGGCCGGGGCGCGGCCGAAAAAGACCAGCGGCCATGGTAGACGGCCGCGCCGGGCCCGCTCTCACATGGCCCGGAGGGCTCGCTTCCCGCGCCCGGTGGGGCGTCCGGGCTCAGCCGCGGGTCTTCTCGCCGAGTGGCGTCCTCGACGGGGTGCGCGGGGTCCGGTCACCCGTGCGCAGCACGCCCGCCCCGAGCACCAGGCCGAACGCCAGGAGCATCACCAGGCCGAACGACACCGTCAGGGACGTCGCATCGGCCACACCGCCGATTGCCGAGGGGGCGATGAGCCCCGAGGTGTACGTGATGGTCGCGACACCCGCGATGGCCTGGCTGGGATTGGGGCCGCTGCGTCCGGCCGCGGCGAAGGCGAGGGGGACGACGACGGCGACGCCGAGCCCGATGAGCCCGAAGCCCGCCATCGCGGCCACCGGGTGGGCGGCGAGTACGACCAGGACGCCGCCCGCGGTCGCGGCGAGGCCCCCGACCCGCACCGTGCGCACCGCGCCGAACCGGTCGACGACCCTGTCGCCGACCAGCCGGGCCACCGTCATCGTCAGCGCGAACGCGGTGGTCGAGGCGGCCGCGAGCCCCGCCGACGTGCCGAGCTCGTCCTTCAGGTAGACCGCCGACCAGTCGAGGCTCGCGCCCTCCGCGAAGACCCCGCAGAAGCCGATCGCGCCGATCACGAGGGCCGACTTGGGCGGCAGTGCGAAGCGCGGCGGAGGTTCCTCGTCCGGTGCGCTGCGCAGGTCCAGGACGCCCTGGCAGAAAAAGAGGCCGAGGGCGGTGAGGACCACGGCCGCGACGAGGTGGTGCAGCCGGGCGTCGCCGCCGAGGTGCGCGGCCAGCGTCCCGGAGGCGGAGCCGATCAGCGCACCCGCGCTCCACATGCCGTGCAGGCTCGACATGATCGACCTGTCGAGCCGGTTCTCGACCTCGACGCCCAGGGCGTTCATCGCCACGTCGGACATGCCCGCGGTGGCGCCGTAGACGAAGAGGGCGCCGCACAGCGCGTACACGTCCGGTGCGAGCGAGGGCAGGGCCAGCGACAGGGTCCACAGCGCGAGCAGTCCGCGCAGGGCGGTGCGCGCGCCGAAGCGGTGGCTGACCGCGCCCGCCAGCGGCATCGCCACCGAGGCGCCGATCGCGGGGAAGGCGAGGGCGAGGCCCAGCAGGCCGGGACTGACCCCGGCGTGCTCCTGGATCCAGGGGATCCGGGTGGCGAAGCTGCCGGTGACGGCCCCGTGCACACAGAACACGGCCGCGACCGCGAACCGTGCCCGCCGCAGCCTCTCCTTGCCGAACTCCCTGTCCCGTGCCACAGGCCCCTCCCGGATCCGTCCGTCCTTCCCAGTGCCGGGTAAATTATCAGGAAGCCTGCCTGATAGTAAGTTGATATGACGAGTTCTGAGAGGATCACGTCATGCCCGCATCGCCCAGCACCGCCCGGGCCATCAACGACCGCCTCGCCCTGCGGCTCCTCCAGGACGAAGGACCGTTGACGGCAGGTCAGCTGAAGGAGCTGACAGGACTGTCCCGTCCCACGGTCGCCGATCTGGTCGAGCGGCTCCAGGGCTCCGGGCTGATCCAGGTCGTCGGCGAGACGGGCGCGGACCGGCGCGGCCCCAACGCCCGGCTGTACGGCATCGTCGCCGACCGGGCCCACCTCGCCGCGCTCGACGTCCGCACGAGCAGCGTCTCCGTCGTCGTGACCGATCTGCTGGGCGTCCCGCTCGCCGAGGCGTCCCTCCCCATGCGGGCCGACGACCCGGCCACCGATACCTGCGTGACCGCCGCCGCAACGGAGCCGGCGGTGGAGCGCGCGGCGGCCCTGCTGGAGCGCACCGCCCGCCGGGCCGGCGCGACCCGGCTGCACAGCGTGGGCATCGGGGCGCCCGGACTGATCGACCCCGTCACCGGGGAGCTGCGCGACTCGGCGAAGCTGCCCGCGTGGCACCGGCGGCTGGTGCCGGTCCTGCAGCAGCGGCTGCCCGCCACCACCGTCCACATCGAGAACGAGACCAACGTCGCCGCCGTCGCCGAGCGGCGCGAAGGGGCCGCCCGCGACCGGGACACCTTCGTCCTGCTGTGGCTCGGACACGGCGTGGGCGCGGCGGTCGTGCTCGACGGCCGACCCCGGCGGGGCGCGTCCGGTGGCGCCGGCGAGATCGGCTTCCTGCCGGTGCCGGGAACCGGGACGCTGCCCTCGGCCACCGGCTGCGAGGGCGGCTTCCACGCGCTGGCCGGTTCGGCGGCGATCCTCGCCCTGGCGGGGGAGTACGGCCTGGCGGCGGGCGACGGCCCCGGCCACGAGCCGCCGGGCGCGGTCGTGGTCCGCGCGGCCCTCGCCGCGGGCGCCGGATCCTTCCTGGACGCGCTCGCCGAGCGCGTCGCCCTGGGCGTGGCGGCCGTGACCGCGGTCCTGGACCCGGGCTGCGTGGTCCTCGGCGGCGAGATCGGCCACGCGGGCGGGCCTGCGCTGGCGGCCCGCGTCGAGGCCCGGCTGACCGCCCTCTCCCCCCTGCGCACCGAGGTCCGCGCGAGCACCCTGGGCGGTGCGGCCGTCCTGCGCGGAGCGCTCCTGACGGTGCGCGACAAGGCCCAGGACGAACTGTTCGCCCCCACGCGCTGACGCGACGGCGGCGCAGCCGGCCCGCCACCGCCACCGCGGCCGGCCCGCCACCGCCACCGCGGCCGGGAGCTGCCCGGATCGCCGCGGAGCCGGGATGCCGGCCCGCCACCGCCACCGCGGCCGGGACCTGCCCGGCCCGCTCCGGAGCACCGACTGCCGCGCCACCGCCCCGGTGCCATGCGTGATCGCCCCGCCGGGGGATCCCGGACGAGGCGATGGCCTCGGGAGCGGGCGTCACGCGCCCTGCGGGGCGCAGGGGCACAGGACGCCGAGAAGCCCGGCGGTGGCAAGGGCCGTCCTCCACCGCCGGGCTCCGTCCCGTCACCGGGTCAGCAGGCGCCGAGGTCCTGCCAGACACCCCATTGGCCGGTGGTGCCGGGCTCCTCGCCCTTGGTCCACCACTTCGCCTTCCAGGTGCGGGACTTGTGGGACACCGTGGTGCCGGAGCCGTACTCGGTGGCCGAGCTCCAGGCGGGCGCGGTGCACGCCCCCGGTGTCGGCGTGGGCGTCGGGTTCGGGCCGGTCGGGTCCGGCGACGGTGTGGAGCCGGACCCCGGCTCGGTCACCGTGGTACCCCGCGCCAGGTCACCGGCGAGCGCGTACGTGGTGCCGCTGATGTTCACGGTCCAGTTCCACGGCGTCGACACCGGCAGGTAGTAGTTGAAGGACAGGTCCACCGACGCGCCGGGCGCCAGTGTCTGCCACGCCGGGAGCTTCAGCGAGACCCGGTGGAAGTCGCCCTTCAGGCCGCCCACGTTGGTGCCGGTGTGGTCGCTGCTGATCACCTTGGTACCGAAGCCGGACTGGTCGGAGGCGTTGCCCGGCGCCGCGGTCGCGTAGTCGAACTGGAACTCCGTACCGCCCGGCAGCGTCGTCCTCGTGTTGTTGGTGATCCTCAGCTTCGGCGTGATCGGGTAGTTGGAGTCACCGAGCTTGAACTCGCCGAATTCGACGCCGATGTCCACCGCCTTCGCCGGCAGCGCCTTGTTCGAGACCTTCGCGCCGTACGGCGTGGCCGCCTTGAACTTGTCGTACATCAGCGAGGTCAGCGTCGAGCCGGGCTCGTACTGGCCCTTCGCCGCGTTCCAGCCGTAGTCGCCGGCCAGCTCCCACACCATCGTGCCGCCGATGCCCTTGTCGACCACGTAGTCGGCCTTGCGGGCCACCGACTGCTCGTCCTCGGTCGACAGGAAGACCTTCTTCTCCGCGTTCCACAGCCACGGCGCGACCAGCGTGGAGTCGTACTTGCGGGCGTAGGTGCCGGTCAGCCTCGTGTCCGCGCCGAAGCCGTACTTCGGCAGGTAGTCGCCGAGGACGCCCTTCTCCAGGTTCTTGGCGTGCCACATGGGGTTGGAGCCGGCCGGGGACTCCTTGCCGTTGTCGTCCTTGTCGTGCCACAGGTTGTCGATGCCGACGGCACCGTCACCGCACTTGGTCAGGCCCGACCCGGCCGGGCAGGCGGTCGTGGCCGCCCTGCCCCACAGGCCGTCCGTGCCGCCCTGCACGTTCTTGAAGCCGCGTGTGTAGTACGGCAGGCCGATGTTGATGCGGCCGGCCGGCATGGAGCCGCGGAAGTAGTGGTACGCCCAGTCGGTGTTGAGGTACCCGATGCCGCCGTACTGCTGTGCGCCGTAGACACCCGCCGCCGCCAGCTCCGCGTCCCTGCCGTCGTCGAAGAGGGAGGCGTTCGGGCCCACGTACTCGTTCCAGGCGCCGTGCAGGTCGTAGGACATGATGTTGACGTAGTCCAGGTACTTCTGGACCTGGAAGGTCTCCATGCCGCGCAGCAGGTAGCCGGAGGAGGGGGCCGCGACGGTCAGCAGGTAGTGCCGGCCGTCGGCCGTGCCCGCCCGGTCGAGCTTCTCGCGCAGCGTCTTCATCAGTGCCGCGTAGCCCTTGACGAGCCCCGCGCGGCGGGCGTTGGAGACGGAGTGGTCGAGCGGGTTGCCCGCGTCCTTCATCGAGGTCGGGTACTCGTAGTCGATGTCGACACCGTTGAAGCCGTACTTCTTGACGAAGGCGACCGCCGAGTCGGCGAAGGTGTCGATCCCCGCCTGGTTGACCGAGCCGTCCGCGTTGGTGGCCATCGAGTAGAAGCCGCCGGATCCGACGCGCTTGCCGCTGTCGTCGAAGTACCCGCCGGTCTCGGCCCAACCGCCCACCGAGATCAGCGTCTTGACGTCCGGGTGCTGCTTCTTGAACTTGTTCAGCAGGTTGAAGTGCCCCTTGTACGCGTACGAGGGATCCATCTCGGCGCCCGCGACACCGGGCCAGGTCATGCCGGTCGCGGCGTTGGCCGGACCGTCCGTGCCGACCGACAGCCGGTTCGCCGCGTCGATGTGGCCGAAGGCGTAATTGATGTGGGTGACCTTGCCCCAGGGGATGTCCGAGGCCAGATAGGCGGGCGTGCCGTCCTTGCCCGTGCGCCAGCCGGTGAAGTAGCCGATGACGCGGCGCTGGTGGTCCGCGCCCATCTTCTCGCGGCCCTCGGCGTCGTACACGGAGCAGTACGGGACGTCGACTCCGGCCGTCTTGTACAGGCCGTCGGGGCGACAGGATGCGTGATCGGTGGCGGCGTGCGAGACGCCGCCGGAGAGTGAGCCGAAGAGCAGCCCGGCGACGGCGGCACCGGTCGCGAGCAGCGTGGCTCTCGCGCGGGTTGCCGCGCGGGTGGGGGAGAGCACGGTCGGTTCCTCCTGGGGAGGTGAGGACACACAACTGACAAGGGGGATGGGTCGAGTTGAGGCCCTGGCGTGCGCACACCGGCGGGCCGCTCCATGAAGGTGACGCAGACATTAAGAGGACTAGACCAGACGGTCAATAGGTCTGGACCACTTCGCCCGGCCGGTGGGCCTGTGAGCCAGGACACAGCATTCACCCGCATGGGCGAGGACCGGCCGTGGCACACTTGCCCTGTATCAGCAGCAGCGCACTCCGGGGTCGGTGTAATTCCGAACCGGCGGTTACAGTCCGCGACCCGGCCGCATCCAGTGGCCGGTTGACCAGGTGAAATTCCTGGACCGACGGTGAAAGTCCGGATGGGAGGCAGTGCGCGGCGGGCGACCCTCACGGGTGTGTGCCGGCCGTATGTCCGCTGGTCGCCGTCCACCGGCGACCGGTGTCTCGGCGCAGGCGACCCCGTGCGATGTCGTTCCGCTCCCTGTCGTCATCGACAGGCCCCGGAGTCCGCGCCCGAAGAGGCAGGAGGACCCGGTGGCCCCCGCAGCGGACGCCCCCACGGCCGACACCGCCGCCATGCGCCGAGCCATCGCGCTCGCCGCCCGCGGCCTCGGCTCCACCAGCCCCAACCCCGTCGTCGGCTGCGTCATCCTCGACGCCTCCGGCCACCAGGTCGGCGAGGGCTGGCACGAGCGCGCCGGCGGCCCGCACGCCGAGGTCCACGCCCTGCGCCAGGCCGGTGTCCTCGCCCGCGGCGGCACCGCGTACGTCACCCTCGAACCCTGCAACCACACCGGCCGCACCGGACCCTGCGCCCAGGCCCTGATCGAGGCCGGTATCGCCCGGGTCGTGTACGCGGTCGGCGACCCGGACCCGCAGGCCACCGGCGGCGCCGCCACCCTGCACGCGGCCGGCGTCGAGGTCGTCGCAGGGCTCCTGGAGGCCGAGGCCGAGGCCGGCAACGCCGCCTGGCTCACCTCCGTCCGCCGCGGCCGCCCCTACGTCCTGTGGAAGTACGCCGCCACCCTCGACGGCCGCATCGCCGCCCAGGACGGCACCAGCCGCTGGATCAGCTCGCCCGAGTCCCGCGCCGACGTCCACCGGCTGCGCGCCGAGGCCGACGCCGTGATCGTCGGGTCCGGCACCGCCCGCACGGACGACCCCCACCTCGCCGTCCGCGGCCTCGAAGGCGTCGTCCAGCCGCTGCGCGTCGTGGTCGACACCGAGGGCACCGCCGTGAAGCCCGGCGCCCGCGTCCTGGACGACGCGGCGCCCACCCTGATCGCGATCGCCGAGGACGCCACGACCGGCCTGCCCGACAGCCGCGTCGTACGGCTCCCCAGGGACGCCCGGGGCCTGTCCGTGCCGGCGCTGCTGGCCGCCCTGCACGAGCGGGGCGTCCGCTCCGCACTGCTGGAAGGCGGACCGGCCCTCGCCGGGTCCTTCGCCGCCGCCGGCGCCGTCGACAAGGTGGTCGGCTACCTCGCCCCCGTCCTCCTCGGCGCGGGCCCCGCCGCCCTCGACGGCGCCGGCATCACCACCCTCGCCGACGCGCTGCGGCTCGACGTCACCGAGACCGTCCGCATCGGCCCCGACCTCCGTATCACTGCCACCCCCAAGGAGCGCTGAGCGTGTTCACCGGAATCGTCGAAGAACTGGGCGAGGTCACCGCCGTGGAGACCCTCGGTGACGCCTCCCGCTTCCGTCTGCGCGGCCCCCTCGTCACGGAAGGCGCCAAGCACGGCGACTCGATCGCCGTCAACGGCGTCTGCCTCACCGTCGTGGAGACCGCCGACGGGGAATTCACCGCCGACGTCATGGCCGAGACGCTCCACCGCTCCAGCCTCGGGGCGCTGACCACCGGCTCCCGGGTCAACCTGGAGCGGCCCATGGCGGTCGGCGACCGGCTCGGCGGGCACATCGTGCAGGGCCACGTCGACGGGACCGGCACGGTCCTCGCGCGCATGCCCTCCGAGAACTGGGAGATCGTGAAGATCTCCCTCCCGGCCGGGCTGAGCCGGTACGTCGTCGAGAAGGGCTCCATCACCGTGGACGGCGTCAGCCTCACCGTGGTCGAAGCCGGCCGTGAGCACTTCACCGTCAGCCTCATCCCGACCACCCTCGGACTGACCACGCTCGGCCTCAAGCAGCCCGGCGACCCGGTCAACCTCGAGGTCGACGTCATCGCCAAGTACGTCGAGCGGCTCGTCGGGGACAGGAACGGGGGGACCGGCCGGTGAACTGGCTCAACACGGAGGCCTTCACCGCCTTCGGACAGCACATCAAATGGTCCGACATGGCCGGCAACACCATCGGCCTCGTCGCCCTGGTGCTCGGCTGGCGGCGCTCCCTGCTCACCTGGCCCGTGCAGTTCCTCTCGGGCCTCATCCTCTTCGCCGCCTTCGCCGGCCACCTCACCGGCAGCGCCGGCAAGCAGGTCGTCGTCATGGCCGTCGCCGCGTGGGGCTGGTGGCAGTGGAGCCGCGGCCGGCAGCAGAGCCAGGACGGCTCGATCGCGGTGCGCTTCGCCACCTGGCGCGAGCGCGCCCTGATGGCCGGCGGCGCGCTCCTCGGCACCCTGGCCGTCGGCGGGCTGTTCACCGCCTACCCGTCGCTGTCCTGGGACCCGTGGCCGGACGCGTACATCTTCGTCGGCACCCTCGTCGCCATGTACGCCCAGGCCCGCGGCATGGTCGAGTTCTGGTTCGCCTGGCTGCTCGTCGACCTCGTGGGCGTGCCGCTCAACTTCACCAACGGCTACGCCTTCTCCGGCTTCGTCTACGTCATCTACGGTGCGCTCGTCCTGTGGGGCCTGCGCGACTGGTGGCTGCGCTCCCGCGCGAGCGAGTCCCCCCTGGAAGGAGCACCCGCATGACCGCCCGCCCGTCTGCCTCCGCCGTCCCGGACGAGCCGGTCCGCGCCGCCGCGAACTCCCTCTGGGACGTGACCGACCTCGCCCTCGACCCCGTCGAGCAGGCCGTGCGCGACATCGCCGCCGGCCGCCCCGTCGTGGTCGTCGACGACGAGGACCGCGAGAACGAGGGCGACCTCGTCATCGCCGCCGAGAAGGCCACCCCCGAGATCGTCGCCTTCATGATGAGCGAGTGCCGCGGCCTGATCTGCGCGCCCATGGAGGCGGACGAGCTGGAGCGCCTCCAGCTGCCGCAGATGGTCACCGACAACACCGAGTCGATGAAGACCGCCTTCACCGTCTCGGTCGACGCGGCACCCGTCCACGGCGTCACCACCGGCATCTCCGCCGCCGACCGCGCCACCACCCTCCAGCTGCTGGCCGGCGGCGTCGCCGGGCCGTCCGACTTCGTGCGCCCCGGCCACGTCTTCCCGCTGCGCGCCCAGCCCGGCGGCGTCCTGGTCCGCAACGGCCACACCGAGGCCGCCGTCGACCTGGCCCGCCTCGCCGGACTGCGCCCGGCCGGCGCCATCGTCGAGATCGCCGGCGAGGACGGGGTCATGCTGCGGCTGCCCGAGCTCGTGCCGTTCGCGCGCAAGCACGGCCTGACGATCATCTCGATCGAGGACCTCATCGCCTACCGCCGCAGCAACGAACCGACCGTCCGCCGCGAGGCCGAGGTCAGCCTGCCGACGGCGTACGGCGACTTCACGGCGTACGGCTACCGCTCCACCGTCGACGGCGTCGAGCACGTCGCCCTCGTCCACGGCGACATCGGCGACGGCGAGGACGTCCTCGTCCGTGTCCACTCCGAGTGCCTGACCGGCGACATCTTCCACTCGCTGCGCTGCGACTGCGGCCCCCAGCTGCAGGCGTCCATGGAGCGCGTCACCGAGGCCGGCCGCGGTGTCGTCGTCTACCTGCGCGGCCACGAGGGACGCGGCATCGGACTGCTGTCCAAGCTGCGCGCGTACGAACTCCAGGAGCGCGGCCGGGACACGCTCGACGCCAACCTGGAGCTCGGGCTGCCCGCCGATGCCCGCGACTACGCCGCCGGTGCGCAGATGCTCACCGACCTGGGCGTACGCAGCCTGCGGCTGATGACCAACAACCCGGAGAAGACCAGCGCGCTGGTCCGGCACGGCCTGACCGTCAACGGACGCGAGCCGATGCCCGTCCAGGCCGGCGAGCACAACCTGCGGTACCTGCGCACCAAGCGCGACCGGATGGGCCACGACCTGCCCTGGCTCGACGCCGCCGTCGGCGCGTCCCCCTGCCACAACCAGTAAGACCACTAGAACAGACCGAACAGAGCACGAGGAGATACGCACGTGAGCGGCAAGGGTGCACCCGAACTGAGCGTGAAGAACTGCGGCGACCTCCGGGTCGCCGTGATCGCGGCGCAGTGGCACGAGAAGATCATGGACGGCCTCGTCAACGGCGCCCTGCGGGCCCTGCACGAGCTCGGCATCGACGAGCCGACCCTGCTGCGCGTCCCCGGCAGCTTCGAGCTCCCGGTCGTCGCCAAGGTCCTCGCCGGCCGCGGCTACGACGCCGTCGTCGCGCTCGGCGTCGTCATCCGGGGCGGCACCCCCCACTTCGAGTACGTGTGCCAGGGCGTCACGCAGGGCCTCGTCCAGGTCTCCGTCGAGACCGGCGTCCCCGTCGGCTTCGGCGTACTGACCTGCGACACCGAGGAGCAGGCCCTGGACCGGGCCGGCCTGGAGGGCTCCCACGAGGACAAGGGGCACGAGGCGGTCACCGCCGCCGTCGCCACCGCCGCGACACTGCGCACCGTCAGCGAGCCCTGGCGCTGAGTGCGTGCGTGGCACCCCGTACTCTTAGGACCATCATGGCGAACAAAACCTTCGAAGAGCTCTTCGCCGAGCTGGAGCTCAAGGCCAAGACCGGCGACCCCGCCACCTCCCGCACCGCCGAGCTGGTGGACAAGGGCGTCCATGCCATCGGCAAGAAGGTCGTCGAGGAGGCCGCCGAGGTCTGGATGGCCGCCGAGTACGAGGGCAAGGAAGCCGCCGCCGAGGAGATCTCGCAGCTGCTGTACCACGTCCAGGTGATGATGGTCGCGCGCGGGATCTCCCTCGACGACGTCTACGCCCACCTCTGATCCGCCCCTCTTCGCACGAGAACTCCTTTCACAGTTAGGAAGCCCACCCCATGCTGCGCATCGCCGTCCCCAACAAGGGTTCACTGTCCGGACCTGCGTCGGCGATGCTCCATGAGGCCGGCTACCAGCAGCGCAAGGAGTCCAAGGAGCTGGTCCTGGTCGACCCGGAGAACGAGGTCGAGTTCTTCTACCTCCGCCCCCGCGACATCGCGATCTACGTCAGCTCCGGCAAGCTCGACATCGGCATCACCGGCCGCGACCTGCTGCTCGACTCGGGCGCCAACGCCGAGGAGATCCTCCAGCTCGGCTTCGCCCGCTCGACCTTCCGGTACGCCACCAAGCCGGGCACCGCGAGCGGCCCCGCCGACTTCGCCGGCATGACGATCGCCACCTCCTACGAGGGGATCGTCGCCAAGCACCTCGCCGACCAGGGCGTCGACGCGTCCGTCGTGCACCTGGACGGCGCGGTCGAGACCGCCATCGAGCTCGGTGTCGCCCAGGTCATCGCGGACGTCGTGGAGACCGGCACCTCCCTGCGCAACGCGGGCCTGGAGGTGATCGGCGAGCCGATCCTCACCTCCGAGGCCGTCGTCATCCGGCGTACCGGCGCCCCCGCCGACGACCCGAAGGTCGAGCAGTTCCTGCGCCGCCTCCAGGGCGTCCTGGTGGCCCGCTCGTACGTGATGATGGACTACGACTGCCGGGTCGAGCACCTGGAGCAGGCCGTCGCCCTCACGCCCGGCCTGGAGTCGCCGACCGTCTCCCCGCTGCACCACGAGGGCTGGGTCGCCGTCCGCGCCATGGTCCCCGCCCGGGAGGCCCAGCGCATCATGGACGACCTGTACGCCCTCGGCGCGCGCGCGATCCTGACGACCGAGATCCACGCCTGCCGCCTCTGAGCACACCGGCACCCCAGGTCGAAGGAAACAGGTCCCAGCGAAAATGTCCGACACCCGGCTCCCCGCCCTCCCGGTCACCTTCCGGCCCACCCGCACCCGGGTGGTCCTGCTGACCGTCGGCGCGCTCATGTTCGCCGTCATCACGGCCGTCGCCCTGATGCTGGAGAAGCTGAACCCGGGCGAGCGCGCGAGCTTCGTCTTCGTCGCGGCGCTCTTCTACGGTGTCCTGGCGCTGCTGAGCCGCCCGAAGGTCGTGGCCGACGACACCGGCGTCACCGTCGTCAACCTCACCCGGACGCGCCGGCTGGCGTGGCCGGAGATCCTGCGGGTCAACCTCCGCGAGGGTGACCCGTGGGTGTTCCTCGACCTCAGCGACGGCACGAGCCTGCCCGCGCTCGGCATCCAGCCGGGCATCGGAAAGCAGCAGGCCATCCGCGACGCGCGCACCCTGCGGGCCCTCGCCGAGACCCGCGGTACGGGGAGCGAAACCGCCTGACCCGGCGCCGGCCCGCCCGGCCCCGGCAGTCGGTTCCCCCGCCCTCCCCGCCCCTTTCCCGTCCCCTCCCCCTCCGCTCCCCGTCCCCCGGACGGATGCAAGCCCCCTGCCCCACCGGCCCCGCGCGTGATTACTCTTGTGGGCGGTGGCGCCGAGCGCGCCACCGCCTCGCGCACACGGCAGCACCACCTCCGCCGGCGGGGCACCTGCGACCCGAGGAGTGATTCCCTCCAGCAATGGACGGATCGTCCGGTAGTACCTGCGCCGCCCCTTCCCACGAGGCGGCGGCATGATCATCCCCGTTCTGCTGCTCGCTGCGGCATTCCTCCTGATCCTCGCCAACGGCTTCTTCGTGGCCGCCGAGTTCGGCCTGGTCACCGTGGAGCGGGCGGACGCCGAGCGCGCCGCCGCCGAGGGCGACCGGCGGGCCCGCACCGTCGTCAAGGCGCTGCGGGAACTGTCGTTCCAGCTCTCCGGCACGCAGCTCGGCATCACCATCACCTCCCTCGTCGTCGGCATGCTGGCCGAGCCCGCGCTCGCCCGGCTGCTCGACGGGCCGCTGACCGCGACCGGACTGCCCGAAGGGGCCGTCTCCGGCGTCGCCGTCCTCATCGGCATGCTCGGCGCCTCCGCCGTGCAGATGGTGATCGGTGAGCTCGTCCCGAAGAACTGGGCGGTCTCCCGCCCCCTGCAGGTCGCGCGGTTCGTCGCCGGCCCGCAGCACGTCTTCTCGACCGCCTTCCGGCCGGTGATCGCGCTGCTCAACGCCGTCGCCAACCGGCTCGTCCGGCTGCTGGGCGTCGAACCCACCGAGGAGCTCGCCTCCGCCCGCACCCCCGGGGAGCTGGTCTCGCTCGCCCGGCACTCGGCGCGGGCCGGCGCCCTGGAGCAGGACACGGCGGACCTCTTCGTCCGCACGCTCGCCCTCGGCGGGCTCACCGCACAGCACCTGATGACCCCCCGCGTGAAGGTCAGCGCCCTGCAGTCCGACGCCACGGCCGCGGACGTCCTCAACCTCACCCGGGCCACCGGCCTGTCGCGTTTCCCGGTCTACCGCGACCGCATCGACGAGATCATCGGCATGGTCCACCTCAAGGACGCGCTCGCCGTGCCCGCGGCCGAGCGGCTGCGCACCCCGGTGGCCGACGTCGCCCTGCCGCCGCTCCTCGTACCCGAGACGCTGCCCGTCCAGGCACTGCTGGAGCGGCTGCGCAGCGAGCAGCCGATAGCCGTCGTCGTGGACGAGTACGGCGGCACCGCCGGTGTGGTCACCCTGGAGGACATCGTCGAGGAGCTCGTCGGCGAGGTCCGGGACGAGCACGACGCCGAGGCCGACGAGCTGCCCGAGCTGGCCGCCGTCGCCGCCGAGGACGGCCACCCCGCCTGGGAGGCCGACGGCAGCTGCCGCGTCCACACCCTGAAGCGGATAGGTCTCGACGTCCCCGACGGGCCGTACGAGACCGTCGCCGGGCTCGTCGCCGACCTGCTCGGCCGCATCCCGGCCCCCGGCGACCGCGCCGAACTCCCCGGCTGGCGCCTGTCCGTGCGCCAGGTCGACCGCTACCGCGCCGAGCGCGTCCGGCTCGTCCGGACCGCCGGTGCCGCCGCCGGTGCCACCGTCGCGGATCTGGCGGAGGCCGTCCGATGAGCGTGCTGCAACTCCTCTTCGCCGGGCTCCTGGTGCTGGGGAACGGCTTCTTCGTGGGCGCCGAGTTCGCCCTCGTGTCCGTGCGCCGCAGCCAGATCGAGCCCCTCGCGGCCGGTTCCAAGCGCGCCCGCCAGGTGCTGTACGGCCTGGAGAACCTGCCCCAGATGATGGCCGCCGCGCAGTTCGGCATCACCGTCTGCTCGCTGACCCTCGGCGCCGTCGCCGAACCGACGGTGGCGCACCTGCTGGAGCCCGTCTTCCACGCCGTGCACCTGCCGGAGGGGCTCATCCACCCCCTCGGGTACGTCATCGCGCTCGCGGTGGTCGTCTTCCTCCACCTCGTCATCGGCGAGATGCTCCCGAAGAACCTCGCCATGGCGGCGCCGGAGCGGACCGCGCTGTGGCTCAGCCCCGCCCTGGTCGGCTTCGCGCGGCTGTGCCGGCCGGTGACGGCGGCGCTCGGCGCCTGCTCCCGGCTGGTGCTGAAGGCGTTCGGGGTCGAGCCCAAGGACGAGGTCGAGGCGGTCTTCACCAGCACCGAGCTCGGCCGGCTCGTGGAGGACTCCCGGCAGGCCGGGCTGCTCGGCCCGGCCGAGCAGGAGCGGCTGGAGGACGCCCTGGAGCTGGGCAGCCGCCCCGTCTCCGACGTCCTCATCCCGCGCGCGTCGCTGGTGACGGTCACCCCGTCGGTCACCCCGGCCGAGGTCGAGGAGCTCACCGTCCGCACCGGGTACTCCCGGTTCCCGGTGCGCGCGGAGGACGGGAGCGGGGTCTTCATGGGCTTCCTCCACGTCAAGGACGTGCTGGACCTGGAGGACCCGGAGAAGGCCGTGCCGCAGCACGTGTGGCGGCCCATGGCCACCCTGCGGGCCGAACTGCCGCTCGACGACGCGCTCACCGTGATGCGCCGCGCGGCGACGCACCTGGCCCAGGTCGCGGACGCGTCCGGGCGGGTGCTGGGGCTGGTCGCGCTGGAGGACGTGCTGGAGATGCTGGTCGGTGAGGTGCGCGACCCCGCCCACCGCTCGGCCGTGCCCCTCCTGCCGGTGTCCGGTCCGGGACGCCGCCCGTCCACGCGGCCCGCGGCGGCTCCGCCCGCCGCGACGGGCCCGGCACACGCCGAAGGCGTGCTCGCCGGTCAGTAACCCGGCGGCTCCTGCGGGCCGCGGTCCATCGGACCGCGGCCCGACAGCACCTCGCCGTACGCCTGCATCAGATCCGGCAGCCGCAGCGTGGCCAGGTCCTCACGGGTCGGCGTACCGGCACAGACGGAGAGCCGCAGATCGCGGTAGGCGCACGACTTCTCGTACAGCGTGCGCAGGAACCGGCCGTTGCCCAGCTCGTCGATCCAGGCCTGCTCCACCACGTGACGGCTGATCGAGCGGAGCTCCTCCAGGGCCTCCTCGTCCCACACGTCGTCGTTCGCCGCCGCGAGCACCTCGCCGATCGCCGTGAGCTCCGGCGGCCGGTACGAGGGGAAGTCCACGCGCGTGGTGAACCGGGACGACAGTCCCGGGTTGGCGGCGAGCAGCCGGTCCATGCCCTCGGGATACCCGGCGAGGATCACCACCAGGTGGTCGCGGTTGTCCTCCGCGCGCTTGAGCAGCACCTGCAGCGCCTCGTCGCCGTACGCGTCCCCCTTGCTGTAGCCCGAGTTGGACAGCGAGTACGCCTCGTCGACGAAGAGCACCCCGCCGAGCGCCGAGTCGATCAGCTCGTTGGCCTTCACCGCCGTCTGGCCGAGGAACTCACCGACCATATCGGCGCGTTGGGCCTCCACCAGGTGGTCGCCGCCGAGGAGCCCGAGCGCGTAGAAGACCCGGCCGAGGATCCGGGCCACCGTGGTCTTCCCGGTGCCCGAGGGGCCGGAGAAGACAAAGTGACGTTTCGGCGGCTGTACCGGGAGCCCCTGGGCCGACCGCAGCCGCGCCATCTCCAGCTGCGCCGACAACGCCTTCACCTGGCGTTTCACCGGCTCCAGGCCCACCATCCGCTCCAGCTCCGCCAGGGCCTGGCCCAGCAGCTCCGGGTCGGTCGGGCTCGCGGGGAACGGCGGGGGCCCCGGGCGGCCCGCCGCCTTCTCCCGCACTCCGTACGAGGGCGCGGGCGGTGCCGTCGGACCCGGCGGGGGCTGCGCGTCGCCACCGCCGAACCGCAGGCCGTCGCCGGGCGGCGCCTCGGGGCCGTCCGGCAGGTCCCCGGCCTCGCGGCCGCCGTCCGCGGCGTCCTGTCCGACGCCGGCCAGCGACACCGCGGCCAGCCCGGCCGCCGCCTCCTCGGCACCGTCGAACCCGTCGTACTCGGCGATCGCCGCCAGCCGCGCGGCGGTGTCCATGAAGGCCGGGTCCACCCGGTGCACGGCCCGGTAGAGGGGGAGGGCGGCGGCGGTGCGGCCCGTGCCCTCGTGCGCACGTGCCAGCCAGTAGCGCAGCTCCTTGCGCTGCGGCTGCTCGCTGCGGCAGCGCATCAGGGCGGCGGACAGCAGCGGCTCGGCCTGTCCGTACATCTCCAGCCGGACCCGGGCCATGCCGCCGAACAGCCCGGCCTCGATGCCGAGCAGCGGGTCGTCGACGAGCGGCTCGGTGTGGCGTACGAGCTGGTCCCAGTCCTTGACCAGGTAGGCCCGGCAGGCGTGCAGGAACCGCACCTGGGGGTCGGTGTCGACGGGCGGCAGGCCCGCGAGCGCCCGGTCGAGCTCGGGCACATGACGGCCGTCCAGCCAGTGCGAGGCGTGCGCGAGCAGCAGATCGCGCGGGCTCTCCAGCACCGGCTGCACCCACCAGCCCAGCCAGTACCAGGAGTTGAGCGTGCGCCGGTGGCGGGCGCGCTGCTCGCCGAACCTGATCCTGTTGCGGTACATCCGCAGCAGCGCCGTGGTCGTGTCGACCCGCAGCGCGTGCAGCCCGAGCCAGGCGTCCGCCATCCCGGGATCGATCCGCACCGCGGCGCGGAATTCCTCCTCGGCCTGCGGATACGCGCCCACGGTGTAGGCATCCACGCCGCGCAGCCAGGCGAGGTCGGCAGGGGCGAGTACGCCGCCCTGCGTGCCGAAGTCCATCGGGTCCCCCACAAGCCGTGCCCTCGTCCCTGTTCCCGCCGGGCGCCGCCCGCCCGCCGGAAGCCTGCCCAATCGCCTTCTCGTGAACGGGATTTGACCGCACCGAGGTGCACCGAGGTGTACCGAGAGGCATCGTACCGGTGCAGGGCGTGCGCATCGAAGGGTGCAAAAGGGGCCGACGCGAGCGGCCGGACCGCCGCCACCTGCCGCGCGCCGACAGTGACCGACGGTGAGCATCAGCCACTCGGGCGGCGGGGGAGAAGGGGGTGAAGGGCAGAACGAAGCCCCCGATCACGGGGGAACAACCGGGGGCTTCGCGTCTGCGGCGGCTCCGGAAAGCCGCATATTGAGAACGTAAGACCTGTACGCCCCGTCGGTCAAGCGAAGTTGAGGCAGTCTGGGAGGCTGATTTCCGACTGGCTAGTACGGCGGCGGAAGTCGGTCACTGTCCGTGATGATCCGGTTCGCGCGGGGTGTCTCTGCAGGTCCTGGCAGCCACTCGTATCCCTCCGGGCACTCCCGTATCAGGGTGTCGGCGTAGGGCCGGGAGGGGTCCGCCGCGAAATGGCGGGTCTCCGCCACCGTCCATCCGTCCCAGAACGCGGCCTGCGTCGGCCCGTCCCTGCGCCGGCCCCGGGCCCAGGACTCCTCGGCCTCCCGCTCCATCCACAGCAGTCGCGCCAGGTGCGGCCGCAGGGCGCGGCGGCCGGCACCCACCCCCTCGATCACGACGACCGGGTCCGGCGGGAGCGGCCGGGGCGGGCCGAAGCGGCGCAGATTCCAGTCGTACGGGTGAAAGTGCGCCACATGGCCTTGTATGAGCCGATCGAGTACCTGGGTCCGCAGCCGCCCGGTCCAGGCGAACAGTTCCTCGTGGGTGGCGAGGTCGTCGAGGTGGAGCACGGGCGCGCCGCCGAGCGCGGCCGCCAGGCGGCCCGCGAACGTGGACTTGCCGGAGCCGGCGTGGCCGTCGACGGCGACGAGGCGGACCGGTCCGCAGGAGGGCGGCAGCGCGCGCAGGCCGGCGGCGAGGCGGTCGAAGTCGAGGGGCTCCACGCCGCCCACCCTACAAAGCCACAGGTGGAGACCAATATCGGTGGCGCGACGCGACGCGTGGTTGCTGGCCGGACACCGTCCGGAACGGGATAGTGGGCGCACCTGTCGCGCACTCGCCGCCCCGTCCGCACACCCGTCTGGGGGTCGTTCCGTCATGACCGAGTCCACCTCCCCGCCTCCCTCCCGCGAGTCCTCCCGGTCGTCGGCCGCCCCGGCGCCGGAGCGCCCCGACGCGCCGCCGACCGCGCCGCGCAGGGCGGTGCTCGCCGCGGCGCTGGCCGTCGCGGGGGGCGCCGCGGTCGCCGCCGCCCCGGTGTCCGCGGTCCCCGCGGCCGGAGCGACGGCGACCGGCACGGCCGCTCCCGCTCCGCAGGGCGAGCCGCGGACGCCCGGCGGCGTCGACAACCGCTTCTGGACCTCGTACGGCGACTGGCGCTCCGGCACCCACGCCGGCACGTCGCCCGCCGCCGACCCGCGGCCCGGACTGGTCATCACGGACCCGGCCGGGCGCACCGACTACACCGACCCCCACACGGGACGCACCGCCACCTGGGAGTTCGCCACCTGGACCTCCCCCCGCCACACCCCGGCCGTCCCGGCCACCGAGCTCATCGCCTCCTGGAACGCCCACACCCCCGCCGGCACCTGGATCGCCGTGGAACTGAGCGGGCGGTACGCCGACGGCACCGACACCCCCTGGTTCGTCATGGGACGCTGGGCGGCCGGCGACGGCGACATCCGGCGGACCTCCGTCGACGGCCAGAGCGACGGCCGCAGCACCGTCTGGACCGACACCCTCGCCGTCGCGGACGCCGCGAGCGGGCTGCGCGTCGTCTCCTACCGGCTGCGGCTCACCCTCCACCGCAGGCCCGGCAGCCGGCTCACCCCGACGGTGTGGCGGCTCGGCGCGATGGCGTCCGACGTCCCGGACCGCTTCACGGTGCCCGCCTCCGAGCCCGGACCCGCCCGCGAGCTGGTCGTCCCGCGCTACTCGCAGCACACCCACATCGGGCAGTACCCGGAGTACGCGGGCGGCGGTGAGGCGTGGTGCAGCCCCACCTCGTCCCAGATGATCATCGAGTACTGGGGCCGCCGGCCGACCGAGGCCGAGCTCGCCTGGGTGAACCCCGCCTTCGCCGACCCCCAGGTCTGCCACGCCGCCCGCCACACCTACGACTACCAGTACGAAGGGTGCGGAAACTGGACCTTCAACGCCGCTTACGCCGCCACGTACGACGACCTGAACGCCGTCGTCACCCGGCTGCGCTCGCTGACCGAACTGGAGGCGCTGATCCGCGCCGGGATCCCGGCGATCACCTCCCAGTCGTTCCGGGAGGAGGAACTGACGGGCGCGGGCTACGGCACGGCGGGCCACCTGATGACCGTCATCGGGTTCACGCAGGACGGTGACGTGATCGCCAACGATCCGGCGTCACCCTCCAACGAGGCCGTGCGCCGCGTCTACCGGCGCCGCGAGTGGGAGAACATCTGGCTGCGGACGAAGCGCTACGACGCCTCCGGGAAAGTGGTCTCCGGCACAGGGGGCGTCTGCTACCTGTACTGGCCCGCCCGCCCCACGGCCGCGCAGCGCAAGGCATTGGAGGCGGTCGGCGTCCGCTGATCCCCATGTCCCGTGCGGCGAGGGCGTGATGAACGTCTCTACCCCCGCCGCCGCCCTCGCTGGCACTGTGGTGGGGCGACGGGGGACATCCCCGGCCGGACCACCCCACTCACACGCAGAGCGAGACGCCATGACCACTGCCGCCGCTGCCGCCCCCCGCGTCCGTACCGGAGGCCCGAAGGACGACGGCCCCCAGTTGCTGGAGCACATCCTGGGCTGGGTGCTCGTCGTCCTGTTCGCCATGCTCGTCACCCGCGCCGGCCTCCTGTGACCCCCTCGCTCCGCCGCCCCGGCGGAGCGCTCCCTTCCACCCCGTGACGGGAGCCCGCTGATCGGGCATACTCAACGCGCCACAGCCACTGGCCAGCCCGTTTCCGTGATCCGGAAGGGCAGCATCGGTGTGGCAGTGAGATCGGCGGCGCCGCCCACCCAGTCGCGCGTCCGTCGCAGCGCCCGACAGGGAGGAGAGCGCCCTAATGTCCGACCGCGCCCGGCAGCCGGTGGAACGCCAGCTGCCCACCGAGGAGTCCAGGGATTTGATCGCCCTGGTGCGCGACATCGTCCAGCGGGACATCGCTCCCCGGGCGGCGGAGGAGGAGGACGCCGGACGCTTCCCGCGCGACGTCTTCACGCTGCTGTCCGAGTCGGGACTGCTCGGCCTGCCCTACGGCTCCGACTTCGGCGGCGGTGACCAGCCGTACGAGGTCTACCTCCAGGTGCTGGAGGAGCTCGCCGCCGCCCGTCTCACCGTCGGCCTCGGCGTGAGCGTCCACTCCCTGTCCTGTCACGCCCTCGCCTCCTACGGGACCAAGGAGCAGCGGAGCGAGCACCTGCCCGCCATGCTCGGCGGCGGCCTGCTCGGCGCGTACTGCCTGTCCGAGCCGTCCTCCGGCTCCGACGCGGCGTCGCTGCGCACCAGGGCGGTCCGCGACGGCGACGACTGGGTCATCACCGGGACCAAGGCGTGGATCACCCACGGCGGCGTCGCCGACTTCTACACCGTCCTCGCCCGTACGGGCGTCGAGGGCGCCCGCGGCATCACCGCCTTCCTGGTGCCGGGCGACGCCGAGGGCCTGTCCGCCGCCGCGCCGGAGAAGAAGATGGGCATGAAGGGCTCGCCCACCGCCCAGCTCCACTTCGACGGCGTACGCGTCCCGGACGCGCGGCGCATCGGCGACGAGGGACAGGGCTTCGCGATCGCCCTGTCCGCGCTGGACTCCGGCCGCCTGGGCATCGCCGCCTGCGCCATCGGCGTCGCGCAGGCCGCCCTGGACGAGGCCGTGGAGTACGCCACGCAGCGGCGGCAGTTCGGACGTCCCATCGCGGACTTCCAGGGGCTGCGGTTCATGCTCGCGGACATGGCCACCCAGATCGAGGCGGGCCGCTCGCTGTACCTCGCCGCCGCCCGGCTGCGCGATGCGGGCCGCCCCTTCGTGCGCGAGGCGGCGATGGCCAAGCTGTTCTGCACCGACGCCGCGATGAAGGTCACCACGGACGCGGTCCAGGTGCTCGGCGGCTACGGTTACACCGCGGACTTCGCGGTCGAGCGCTACATGCGCGAGGCGAAGGTGCTGCAGATCGTCGAGGGCACCAACCAGATCCAGCGCATGGTCATCTCCCGGCAGGTCGTCGGCCCCGAGTCCCGCTGACGCCCCGCGCCCTCCTGCCGCGCCGCCCCGGTGGCCCCGACCGACCAGGCCGGGGCCACCGGGGCGGTCGTGCAGGTGCCACCGGCGCGTGCGACCCGTGCCGGATCAAGCGGTCCGGACACGGCTTTCATCGGCCGGGTCCGGCACGAGCCCGTCGGCGACCAGCCCGGCGAGGACCGCCTGCCCCAGGGCCTGGACGGCGGACTGCGGGCGGACCATCACGGTGAACTCCTTGATCCGCCCGTCGGCGTCGAACTGCAGCATGTCGATGCCGTGGATCTCCCTGCCGTCCACGGTGGCCCGGAACAGCAGGATCTCCGACGGCGCCTCGGCGCCGTCGGCACTGGTCCGGGCAGTGCCGTCGAACTGCCCGATGTAGTGGAAGCCCTCGAAGGTGCGCAGCAGTACGCCGAAGAGCCCGAGGACCATGGGCTTGCCCTCGAAGGGCGTGAACTTCACCGGGCTGTAGAGGCGGACGTCGTCGGTGAACAGGTCGTCCAGGGCGGCGAGATCGCGTGCTTCGACGGCGGCGCGGAAGGAGTGTGCGGATGCCATGGCGTCTCCTCGGTACTCATGCCTACTCAACAATCTGACTACTCCGGTTCTTGAGTATCATGGGGCGGGTCCCGGCGCATAGAGGTCCGGGCGTACGGAGACGGGCGGGAGGGCATCCGATGGCGCTGCGTCACGCCGTGCTCGCGGCGCTGCTGGACGAGGAACTGAGCGGCTACCAGTTGGCCAAGACCTTCGATCTGGGCGTGGCCAACTTCTGGCACGCGCTGCCCCAGCAGGTGTACGCGGAGCTGGCCAGGCTGGAGGCGGACGGGCTCGTCGAGGGGCGTGAAGTGGTCCAGGACACCCGGCCCAACAAGCGCCTGTTCCGTGTCACGGAAGCCGGTCTCGCCGAGCTGGACCGGTTCGCCGCCGCCTCGGCCAAGCCCTCCTTCATCCGCGACGACCTGCTGGTCAAGGTTCAGGCCTCGGACCGCGTCGGCACCGACGAGGTCATCGCGGAGCTCATGGAGCGGGCCGCCTTCGCCCGCGCCAAGGCGGAACTCTTCGGCTCGCTGCTGCGCTCGCTGCGCGGGGACCGCAGCGAGGAGGAGTTCCTCCGGGAAGGCGAGCGCATCGGCCCGTATCTGACCTGCCTGCGCGGCCTCGCCTTCGAGCGGGGCAATCAGGACTGGTGCGAGCGCAGCGCGGCGGTCCTGCGGGAGCGGCAGGCCCGCCCGCGGCGGTGACCGGTCGCGGGCCTCATCCCCTGGGGTCCCGGGGCTCGCGCGCGCCCGGCACGCCGGGCGGGGTCCACGCCGGTGTCGCCATGAGCCGGGCCCACTCCTGGTCGCGCCGGCCCGGGACGGTGCGACCGCTGCCGGCCCAGTGGCGTACGAGGGCGCGGTAGATGGGCGGATCCGCGGCGGGGTGCGGAACCGATTCTTCCGGCAGGATGGTCAGACGGCTCACGCCGTAGCCGCTCGTGAGGTGCGTCGAGTACAGCGAGCTCATGCCACGCAAACGCGCCGCGGTCCGCACGGGTCACCCCCGGGCGTATTCGGGCGCCAGTTCGCGGCTTGCTGCCGATACCGCGACCGCCCGCGGTTTTCCCCCGCGGGCGCGCCGTCCTCGCCAGGGGCGGCGCCCGCACCGGCACCGCCGTCCTGCGGCGGCCGCTTCGGCGAGGCCGGGGCCGGGACGCGGCCCGGGCGGCCCGGTCCTGCACCACGCCGCGCTCCGGGCGATGGCGCAGGATCCGTACGGAGGACCGGCCGACGGCCGGGAGCGTCAGGCGGCGCGCCGCATCTGCGGCACCTGCGGCCTGCGCGGCACCTTGATCGGACGCGATCCGGGGCCGCCCACGTGCGAGAACGGCTGCGTCCGCCAGTCGAGCCCCTGCGGGAGCGTCAACAGCAGTGCGGTGTCCTGCTCCTGGAGGTCCAGCGACTCGTCGGCGGCACGCGCCTCCGAGGCCGGCCGGCCCGTGCCGGAGCACACCGACAGCACGAACGGGTTCCACGGCGTGGGGCACAGCGCGTGCTCCGGAAGAACCTCCTCGTCCGCGAGCAGCGCGATGGGCTGTGCGCAGTCCGGGCAGATGACCCGGACCATCTCGAAAGTGTCATAGGCGTCGAGCTCGTCCGTCTCGACCGAATCAACAGGCTCCTGCATGGAGAATCTCCCCCTCGGGTGGGCCGACCAGGCTCATGCGGCCTCGACCACAGCAACCAATTCCCTTCCGGCCTCGCGGATAACCATCCGGTCACGGCCAACCCCATCCGCAAACCTGTGGCATTCGTCACATGCCGCTCGCAGGTGCCCCTCCGAGGTGCCCAGGACTGTGCCGTGGGGTGCCCGGGGCAATAGGTTGACCGCATGGAGGAGCTGGATCGTCAGATCGTCGAGTTGCTCGTCAAGGACGGGCGCATGAGCTACACCGACCTGGGCAAGGCCACCGGCCTGTCCACCTCGGCGGTGCATCAGCGCGTACGCCGTCTCGAGCAGCGCGGAGTCATCCGCGGCTACGCCGCAGTCGTCGACCCCGAAGCGGTCGGCCTGCCGCTCACGGCGTTCATCTCGGTCAAACCCTTCGACCCCAGCGCCCCCGACGACATCGCGGACCGGCTCGCCGACATCTCCGAGATCGAGGCCTGCCACAGCGTCGCCGGCGACGAGAACTACATCCTCAAGGTGCGTGTCGCCACCCCGCTGGAGCTGGAGCACCTGCTCACCCGGATCCGCTCCCAGTCGGGCGTCTCCACCCGTACGACGGTCGTCCTCTCCACTCCGTACGAGGCCCGCCCGCCGCGCGTCTGAGCACGTATCTAGGCTGGTCACCATGACCGAGACCGCACACCGCACCGTGCTCCTGCGCGGTGGAGACGTCCACAGCCCCGCCGACCCCTTCGCCACCGCGATGGTCGTCGAGCGGGGCCATGTCGCCTGGGTGGGCTCCGAAGGCGCGGCCGACGCCTTCGCCTCCGGCGTGGACGAGGTGATCGACCTCGAAGGCGCCCTGGTGACCCCGGCCTTCACCGACGCGCACGTGCACACCACCGCCACCGGGCTCGCCCTCACCGGCCTCGACCTGTCCGGCGCCCGGACCCTCGCCGAGGCCCTGGAGCTCGTCCGCGCGCACAGCACCGCGCGCCCCGGCGACCACGTCCTCCTCGGCCACGGCTGGGACGCCACGCGCTGGCCCGAACAGCGCCCCCCGACCCGGGCGGAACTCGACGAAGCCACCGGCGGGCGCCCGCTCTACCTGCCCCGTATCGACGTCCACTCCGCCGTCGTGACCAGCGCCCTCCTCGACCGCGTGCCCGGGATCACCGGCCTGACCGGCTACCACCCGGACCAGCCGCTCACCGCCGCCGCCCACCACGCCGTCCGCGCCGCCGCCCACGCCGCCGTCACCCCCGGCCAGCGCGCCGAGGCGCAGCGCGCGGCGCTGCGCCACGCCGCCTCCCTCGGCATCGGCACCGTGCACGAGTGCGGTGGGCCGGAGATCTCCGACGAGGCGGACTTCACCGCGCTGCTGGCCCTCGCCGCGGAGGAGCCCGGTCCCCGCGTCGTCGGCTACTGGGCCGAGGCCGTGAGCGGCGAGCAGGACGCCCGGCGCATTCGCGAACTCGGCGCAGTCGGCGCGGCCGGCGACCTCTTCGCCGACGGCTCCCTCGGTTCCCACACCGCCTGCCTCCACGAGCCGTACGCCGACGCCGGCCACACCGGCACCGCGCACCTCGACGCGGCCGCGGTCGCGGCCCACGTCACCGCCTGCACCGAGGCCGGTCTCCAGGCGGGCTTCCACGCCATCGGGGACGCGGCCGTCAGCGCGGTCGTCGACGGCGTGCGCCGGGCCGCCGGGACCGTCGGCGTGGCCCGGGTGCGAGCCGCGCGCCACCGCGTCGAACATGCCGAGATGCTCACCCCCGAGACCATCGCCGCCTTCGCCGAACTGGGGCTCACCGCCTCCGTGCAGCCCGCCTTCGACGCGGCCTGGGGCGGCGAGGACGGGATGTACGCCCGGCGACTCGGCGCCGAGCGGGCGCGCACCCTCAACCCGTACGCGGCCCTCCTGCGCGCCGGGGTGCCCCTGGCCTTCGGCTCCGACAGCCCGGTGACGCCGCTGGACCCGTGGGGCACCGTGCGCGCCGCCGCCTTCCACCGCACCCCCGAGCACCGGATCTCGGTGCGGGCCGCCTTCACCGCCCACACGCGGGGCGGATGGCGGGCGACGGGCCGCGACGACGCGGGCGTCCTCGTCCCCGGTGCACCCGCCGACTACGCCGTCTGGCGCACCGGTGAGCTGGTCGTCCAGGCGCCCGACGACCGGGTCGCCCGCTGGTCCACGGACCCGCGCTCGGGGACGCCCGGCCTGCCCGACCTCACCCCCGGCCGTGACCTGCCCGTCTGTCTGCGCACGGTCGTCGCCGGGCGGACCGTCCATGTGCGACCGAACGAGTGACATGGGGACATTTGGTACACCGGTCACCGGCGGCCGGGCTCGTCCACGACCTGCGGATCTTCCTCCCTGACCTGGTCGTTCGATCAAAGGCCGCAGGTCGAACGGGTGTTGACAGCGAACGGTCGACGGCCGGTAGGTTCGGCCGAGTCCACCACAGGACGTCCGACCGGTCGGCCTCCCCGTAATCGTCGAACGCCGCTGGGTCATGGCGTGGTGTGCCGCACCGGCGCACCACCACCGGGAACCAGGTTCAGCGTCCGCGCCTCGGGGACGAGGGAAGGTTTTTCCGGATGGGGGTCCCCCCTGCTCCGTAGGGCTCGGGGGAGGGTGCGACCCGGGTGGGGCCCGGACGTTCAGTAGACAACGGCTCTCGGTCGACCCGCAGCCAGCGGGCCCCAGGTCGGCCCGAAGGACGCCGGGCCCCGATCCGCGACCCCCTGCCACGCCCCTGGGGTCGCTATGGTGGAGATCAGCGCACGGACCTAAGGGGCAGCAGTGAACGACGGTGGTCAGAGTCATCAGAGTGGCCGGAGCGGTCAGAGGCGGTACGGTCCGCTCGGCAAGGCCCTGGTGATCATCCCCACCTACAACGAGGCCGACAACATCAAGCCGATCGTCGGACGGGTGCGCGCGGCCGTACCCGACGCCCATGTGCTGGTGGCCGACGACAACAGCCCCGACGGCACCGGCAAGCTCGCCGACGAGCTGGCCGCCGAGGACGACCACGTCCACGTCCTGCACCGCAGGGGCAAGGAAGGGCTCGGCGCGGCCTACCTGGCGGGCTTCCGCTGGGGCATCGAGCGGGACTACGGCGTCCTGGTGGAGATGGACGCGGACGGCTCCCACCAGCCGGAGGAGCTGCCGCGCCTGCTGACCGCCCTCAAGGGCGCCGACCTGGTCCTCGGCTCGCGCTGGGTGCCGGGCGGCCGGGTGGTCAACTGGCCCAAGTCCCGCGAGTTCCTCTCGCGCGGCGGCAGCACCTACTCGCGCCTCCTGCTGGACGTCCCCATCCGCGACGTCACCGGCGGGTTCCGGGCCTTCCGCAAGGAGACCCTGGAGGGCCTCGGCCTGGACGACGTGGCCTCCCAGGGGTACTGCTTCCAGGTCGACCTGGCCCGCCGCGCCGTCGCCGCCGGCTACCACGTGGTCGAGGTGCCCATCACCTTCGTCGAGCGCGAGCACGGCGACTCCAAGATGAGCCGGGACATCGTGGTGGAGGCCCTGTGGCGGGTCACCGCGTGGGGGGTCGGGTCCCGGGCCGACCGCATCCTGGGCCGCAACCGCCGCTGACGGGCCGCCGCCCGGCCCCGGACCCCTTTACGCGGTCCCGGCAGACCGCCGGGCACACTGGGGGCATGACGACCGGCGCACCGCCTCCTCCTGCCCGCAAGCGCTCCCGCGCCCGCTCACTGGCTCCTCTCGGCATCGCCGCCTGGCTGGCGCTGGAGGTGTGGCTGCTGACCCTGGTGGCCGGGGCCGCCGGCGGGTTCACCGTGCTCGCCCTGCTGGCCGGCGGCGCCGTCCTCGGCGCCGCCGTGATCAAGCGGGCGGGGCGGCGGGCCTTCCGGACCCTCACGGAGAGTCTCCAGCAGCAGGCCGGTGCCGTGCCCCCGCAGGACGCGGGGAGCACCGGAAACGGCTTCCTCATGCTCGGCGGCGTGCTGCTGATGGTTCCCGGCCTGCTGTCCGACGCGGCCGGTCTCCTGCTGCTCCTCCCGCCGGTGCGCGCGTGGGCGGGCCGGTACGCGGAGCGGTCGCTGGACCGGCGGGTGCGGGCCGCCATGCCCGGCTCCTTCGGCGACGCCTTCCAGCAGGCCCGTATGCACCGCCCGGACGGAAAGGTCGTACAGGGCGAGGTTGTCCGCGACGACACGGCGGACCGGCGGACGCATCCGTACGGCGACGGTGACTCCCGCCCGCCGCTGACCCGCTGAACGGTGCCCCGGCTCCGCGCGGGCGTCCGCCCGGAGCCGGGTGGGCCGGGTCCCGGCCGGAGACGGCCAAGAGCCGCGGGGGGGGGGGGGGCCCGGGGGGGGCGCCCCCCCCCCGGGGGGGGGGGTGTGGGGGGGGGGGGGGGGGGCCCGCCCAAGGGG
>NZ_JBITEO010000034.1:0-59938 GCF_044455245.1 Streptomyces sp. NPDC051310 | reverse complement strand
CTTCGTTGTTTCCAACCTTACCAGATCCGTTTTCCGTTCCGTTTCCGGTTCGGATTCTGTTTCCGGCGGCCGTTGGAGGGCCTTTGCCTTTCGGCGCTCCACCACTTTAGACGATTTCCGCTGCGGCTCATAATCGGGCCGCTGGATTTGAATTCCGGCATGCCGGAAGCCGAACCCTTTAGGGAGATCGATCTTGGTGGTGGTTGGCTGCTCCCGGGGGCGCTCGAACGGCGTGCCCGGCTCCTGCAGCTCGCTAGACGTTAGACGCTTCCGCGTCTCGCGTCAAGCCCCCCTCCGGCGTGGCACGTGGGCGCGGTACGGGCTCACCGTGGGGTCGCCGTCGATCCAGAACCGCCAGGGGTGGGTGGCGCCGTCGCCGCCGACACCCGTGCGCGGTCCCGTGCGGACCCGGTCGGTGGGGACAGGGGTTCCGGTGAGCACGGCGAGCGGGGACTCGGGGCCGGCGCAGGCGTCGGTGCCGTCGAGGGTGCGGTCGACGTCCAGCGCCGTGGCGAGGCGGGCCGGGCCCTTGGCCAGATCCCGGTCGTGGCGGGCCGAGAGCCGGCGTTTGCGGGCGAGGTCATGGCCCACCCGGATCTCACCCGCGCGCAGCAGGACACCGCTGGCGTGGCCCTCGGGGCCGCACACCAGGTTCAGGCAGTGCCACATGCCGTAGGTGAAGTAGACGTAGGCGTGACCGGGCGGTCCGAACATGACCGCGTTGCGGGCGGTGCGGCCGCGGAAGGCGTGGGATCCGGGGTCGACCTCGCCCGCGTAGGCCTCGACCTCGGTCAGGCGCAGTTCGATGGGGCCGTCGTCCGTCAGGCGTACGAGTGTGCGGCCGAGCAGGTCCGGTGCGACCTCCAGTACGGGGCGCTCGAAGAAGTCTCGCGGCAGCGGCGTACGGTCGGGGCTCTCGATCATGTCGTACGAGCGTAGCGGGGAACCGGCTACGGTCGTCGCGCGTATCTAGGGGTCAGGATCCAGAAGGAGTGAACATGGGGTTCAAGAAGCTGCTCGCGAGCCTGGGTGCGGGCGGGGCGTCCGTCGAGACGGTGCTCACCGAGGCGAACGTCGTGCCCGGCGGGGTCGTCCAGGGTGAGGTGCGGATCCAGGGCGGCACGGTGGACCAGCAGATCGAGGGGCTGTCGGTCGGTCTGCAGGCGCGGGTCGAGGTCGAGGGCGGCGATCAGGAGGTCAAGCAGGACATCGAGTTCACGAAGGTCCGGCTGGGCGGGGCCTTCGAGGCGAAGGCCGGGGCGGTGCACGTGGTGCCGTTCGGGCTGGAGATCCCGTGGGAGACGCCGGTGACGATGATCGCCGGGCAGCACCTGCACGGGATGGACATCGGTGTGACGACCGAGCTGGAGATCGCGCGGGCTGTGGACTCCGGTGACCTGGACCCGATCAACGTGCACCCGCTCCCGGCGCAGCAGGCGATCCTCGACGCCTTCATCCAGCTGGGCTTCCGGTTCAGGAGCGCGGACATGGAGCGCGGTCACATCCGCGGGACGCGGCAGCGGCTGCCGTTCTACCAGGAGATCGAGTTCCTCCCGCCGCAGCAGTACCGGGGCCTGAACCAGGTCGAGCTGTCCTTCGTGGCCGACGAGCGGGAGATGGACGTCGTCCTGGAGATGGACAAGAAGCCGGGTCTGTTCAGCGAGGGCAGCGACTCGTACCGCGCCTTCACGGTGGGGCTGCACGACTTCGGGGGCACCGACTGGGCGGCGTACCTCAACCAGTGGCTCGCCGACGTCGGTGGCCGGCGCAACTGGCTCTAAGGTCGGTCGGGAAGCCGGAACAACAGCGATACGGAGGTTCATAGCGTGGCCGAGGAGAAGAGGGCGCCGCTTCCTCACGACTTCCATCCGCGGGTGCCGTCGTTCACCGTGGTGAGCGATGACGTCGCGCCGGGGGCCGTGCTGGCTGACGCGCAGGTCTACGCCGAGGGGAACACCTCGCCGCATCTGCGGTGGGAGGGCTTCCCCGAGGGGACGAAGAGCTTCGCCGTGACGTGCTTCGACCCCGACGCGCCGACCGGGAGCGGGTTCTGGCACTGGGTGCTGTTCGACATCCCGGCGTCGGTCACCGAGTTGCCTGCGGGTGCGGGCGGCGGGAAGTTCGAGGGGCTGCCCGAAGGGGCGGTGCACGTGCGCAACGACTACGGGACGCGGGACTTCGGCGGCGCGGCGCCGCCGGCCGGCGATCCGGCGCACCGGTACGTGTTCACCGTGTACGCCGTGGACCAGGAGAAGCTGGGCCCGGACGCGGACGCGTCGCCCGCCGTGGTGGGGTTCAACCTGCGGTTCCACACGCTGGCGCGTGCCCAGCTGATCGGTGAGTACGCGGCTCCCGCCGAGTCCTGACGTTCGTCTGTTGTTTGCCCGCTTCTGGTCTTGGAGAGATCAGAAGCGGGCATCTTTTGTGTCGGGGAGCCCGGGGACGGCCCCCGGGTGAACAGATATTGCGTTGTCCTACCCGGCGTGCCCGGCCAGAGTTGATCCCAGCCCGCCAGGGGGGTGGGCCGGCACACGGGAGGTGGGCACGATGCGGGACACGCTGGTACTCAACGCGAGCTTCGAGCCGCTGTCGACGGTGACGCTCAACCGTGCGGTGGTGCTGGTGCTGCAGGACAAGGCCGTGGTGGAGCAGTCCCATCCCGGACTCCGTGTGCGTGCGGCCGCCGTGGAACTCCCGGTGCCGCGGGTGATCAGGCTCTGCAGGTACGTCCGGGTGCCCTTCCGAAGACAGGCGCCGTGGTCGCGGCGGGGTGTGCTGGTGCGGGACCGGCACCGGTGCGCGTACTGCGGGAAGCGTGCGACGACGGTGGACCACGTGGTGCCGCGGGCGCAGGGTGGTGGCGACAACTGGCTGAACACGGTGGCCTCCTGCGCGGAGGACAACCACCGCAAGGCGGACCGTACGCCGGAGCAGGCGGGGATGCCGCTGCTGCACCAGCCGTTCGTACCCTCTCCGGCGGACGCGATGCTGCTGGCGCTGGGTGTG
Organism: Streptomyces sp. NPDC051310; assembly: GCF_044455245.1. NCBI lineage: Bacteria > Bacillati > Actinomycetota > Actinomycetes > Kitasatosporales > Streptomycetaceae > Streptomyces > Streptomyces sp. NPDC051310. The sequence goes on along the minus strand of NZ_JBITEO010000034.1, from coordinate 56,932 downwards.
CGGGACCGCGCGGAGCTGCCGGAGTGGCTGGGGCAGTCGGTGGCGGCGTAGGCAGGTCCCGCCCGTGTGCGGAGGAGCCCGTCTCGGATCGAGGCGGGCTTCGTCATGCGGTCAGGTCCGGGTGACGAGCTGGACGATCGCGAGGACGCCGACGGTGATGATGACCGCGCGCAGTACGGCCGGGGGGAGGCGGCGGCCGACCTTGGCCCCGATCTGGCCCCCGATGGTGGAACCGACGGCGATGAGCAGGACGGCGGTCCAGTCGAAGTGGGCGACGAAGAGGAAGAACAGCGCGGCAACGGTGTTGACGACGGCGGCGAGGACGTTCTTGGCGGCGTTGAGGCGCTGCAGGGTGTCGTGGAGCAGCATGCCCATGAGGGAGACGTAGATGATCCCCTGGGCCGCGGTGAAGTAGCCGCCGTAGACGCTGGCGAGGAGGAGGGCGGCGAAGAGGAGGGGGCCGCCCGCCGGGTCACCGCCGTCGGTGCCCTGGCGTTCGCGGCGGCGCTGGACGGCCCGTGAGATGCGGGGTTGCAGGATGACCAGGACGAGGGCGAGGCCGACGAGGACGGGGACGATCGTCTCGAACGCGGTGGGGGGCAGGACGAGGAGCAGGGTGGCGCCGCTGACGCCGCCGATGGCCGCGGCGATGCCGAGGCGCAGGATGCGGGGGCGCTGGCCGGCGAGTTCGGCCCGGTAGCCGATGGCTCCGCTGATGGAGCCGGGGATGAGGCCGAGGGCGTTGGAGACGGTGGCGGTGACGGGCGGCAGACCGGTGGCGAGCAGCACCGGGAAGGTGATGAGGGTGCCGGAGCCGACGATGGTGTTGATCGTGCCCGCGCCGATGCCGGCGGCGAAGACGGCGAGCATTTCCCAGATGGTCACGCGGTGCCCTCACTCCTCGGCATGATCGGTGCTTGATGCACAGATCATGCACGACGGAGGGGGTACGTCAGTCGACCGGGGGCTCTTCGCGACGCTGTTGCGGCGGCTGCTTGGCGGCGCCGCCGGTGTTGAAGCCGGGTGCGCCGTTGCCCATGTTGCCGAAGGCGCCCGAGAGGCCCTTGAGGGCGTCGCCGATCTCGCTGGGGACGATCCAGAGCTTGTTGGCGTCGCCTTCGGCGATCTTCGGGAGCATCTGGAGGTACTGGTAGGAGAGCAGCTTCTGGTCGGGGTCGCCGGCGTGGATGGCTTCGAACACGGTGCGGACCGCCTGTGCTTCGCCCTCGGCGCGCAGGGCGGCGGCCTTGGCCTCACCTTCGGCGCGGAGGATGGCGGACTGCTTCTCACCCTCGGCGGTCAGGATCTGCGACTGGCGGATGCCTTCGGCGGTGAGGATGGCGGCGCGCTTGTCGCGGTCGGCGCGCATCTGCTTCTCCATCGAGTCCTGGATGGAGGTCGGGGGCTCGATCGCCTTGAGTTCGACGCGGTTGACGCGGATGCCCCACTTGCCGGTGGCCTCGTCGAGGACGCCGCGCAGGGCGGCGTTGATCTCCTCGCGGGAGGTGAGGGTGCGCTCCAGGTCCATGCCGCCGATGATGTTGCGGAGGGTGGTGACCGTGAGCTGCTCGATCGCCTGGATGTAGCTGGCGACTTCGTAGGTGGCGGCGCGGGCGTCGGTCACCTGGTAGTAGATGACCGTGTCGATGTTGACGACCAGGTTGTCCTGGGTGATCACCGGCTGGGGCGGGAAGGGGACGACCTGTTCCCGCAGGTCGATCCGGTTGCGGATCGAGTCGATGAACGGAACGACGATGTTGAGGCCCGCGTTGAGGGTGCGGGTGTAGCGGCCGAAGCGCTCGACGATGGCGGCGCTGGCCTGCGGGATGACCTGGATCGTCTTGATCAGGGCGATGAAGACGAGCACCACCAGGATGACCAGGACGATGATGACTGATGGCATCGATGTTCCCCGTGCCCTTCACTGCCGCGGTTGTATTCGATGATCGAGTTTCCCAGACGGCGGGGCGTCGCGTGCACCGTTTCCCCGGGCTTGACCGGGTTGCGTCGCACGGTGTCCCCCCGCATTGCTTTCTGACGTACCGTCACATGACCACGGCGGTCGCTCCGTCGATCTCGACGACGTCGACCTGCTGTCCGGGTTCGAAGGACTGGTCGGCGTCGAGTGCGCGGGCGGACCAGACCTCGCCGGCGAGCTTGATCCTGCCGCCGTTGCCGTCGACCCGTTCCAGGACGACGGCTTGACGGCCCCTCAGGGCGTCGACGTTCGTGACGTACTGGGGCCGGCCGTCGCGGTGGCGTGCCGCGATGGGGCGCACCACCGCGATGAGGGCGACGGAGACGACGGCGAAGACCACGACCTGGGCGACCACGCCCGGCCCGAGGGCCGCGGTGACGGCTCCGGCGATCGCGCCGGCGGACAGCATCCCGAATTCCGGCATCGCGGTCAGTACGAGCGGGATGCCGAGCCCCACCGCGCCGATCAGCCACCAGACCCATGCGTCGATGTCCACCCGGCCATGGTAGGACCGGGAGTCGGGTCCCCGACAGGGCGCGGAGGGTGGGCACCGCCGCTGCGGTGCCGCCTGCGGACGCGGTGTCAGGAGAGGGGCAGGCCCTGGGCCGTGTAGCGGTCGCCGACGTGCTCGACGACGAGCGGGAGGCCGAAGCAGTGGGAGAGGTTGCGCGAGGTCAGCTCCATCTCCATCGGGCCCGCGGCGAGCACCTTGCCCTGACGGATCATCAGGACGTGGGTGAAGCCCGGCGGGATCTCCTCGACGTGGTGGGTGACCATGATCATGGAGGGCGCGTACGGGTCGCGGGCGAGGCGCCCGAGGCGGCGGACCAGGTCCTCGCGGCCGCCGAGGTCGAGACCGGCGGCCGGCTCGTCGAGGAGCAGCAGTTCGGGGTCGGTCATCATCGCGCGGGCGATCAGCGTGCGCTTGCGCTCGCCCTCGGAGAGGGTGCCGAACCTGCGGTCCAGGAACTCGGTCATGCCGAGGCGGTCGAGGAAGGCGCGGGCCCGGTCCTCGTCGACGGCGTCGTAGTTCTCGTGCCAGGTGGCGGTCATGCCGTACGCGGCGGTGAGCACGGTCTCGAGGACCGTCTGGCGCTTGGGCAGCTTGTCGGCCATGGCGATGCCGGCCATGCCGATGCGGGGGCGCAGGTCGAAGACGTCGACCTTGCCGAGCCGGTCGCCCAGGATGCGGGCGCTGCCGGCGCTCGGGTAGAGGTAGGTGGAGGCGATGTTGAGGAGGGTGGTCTTGCCGGCGCCGTTGGGGCCGAGGATGACCCAGCGCTCGCCCTCCTTGACCGACCAGGAGACGTCGTCCACCAGAGCGCGTCCGTCGCGGACCACGGATACGTCCACCAGCTCCAGTACATCGCTCATGAGCGCGTTGTCTCCCCTATGCGGTCGGATCTCGTCGTGCGGCCGTGCCTGTGGGCGCGGTCTCCAGGGAAAACCTACGCCACCGGTGGCGCGGGTCGGTCCTTAGGTCCGGTTCGGCGGCAGTGCCTAGGGTGGGGGCATGCTTTCGGAACCACGTTCAGGACGGTTGGCCGCATGGGGGAACGCCCTGCTGGCCGGGTTGGTGTCACCGGATGAGGCCGTGCTCGCGATCGTCGGGGACGACGCGGTGCACCGGGTGGAGGGGCTGCCGGGCGAGGCGGGGCCGGTCGGGCTGACGCTGGCGCTGGGGCGGCTGCGCGGGCTCGGGGTGACGGGGTGGCGCGTCGCGCTGCCGGCGCCCGGGCATCCGCTGGGGCTCAGCGGGCCTCCGGAGTTCAACGCGCGGGCGCTGGAGGCGGAGGAGGCGGTGGTCGGGTACGGGGCCGCCTTCGGGCTCGTGCCGGAGGTGTACGAGGCGGGTCCCACCGGGGACGTGCACGTGGAGGTGGTGTGGCACTGCCTGCCGGTGCGGCAGGCGCCGCCGGCGGACGTGCCGTCGCTCGGGGAGGCGGAGCGGGAGCTGGCGGAGGCGCTGCGGGATGCGACCGTGGTGCTGACGCGGCTGGACGTGGCGGCCTCGGGGCCGGTGGCGGAAGCGGCGCTGGACGCGTACCGGGCGCGGGCGGAGGCCGGGGGCGAGGTGCTGGCGCCGGGGTACCCGCCGCGGGCCGTGCGGGTGCTGGAGCTGGCGCAGCGCGTGGGGTTCCTGATCTCGCTGGCGTACGGCAACGGGCACGGCGGGGCGGTGAGCGCGTCGGAGATGGCGGCGCGTACGGAGGCGCTGCGGCCGGTGGAGCGGGTGGCGCGGCGGGCGCAGGTGGCGGCGTTCAACGCCTGGGTGGAGGAACGGGAGCGCGAGCGGGGGTGACGCGGGAGCGGCGCCCGCTGCGTCACCGGGAAGCCCCGCTGTGTCGCCGTCCGCCGGCCGGCGGCCGCTCACCGCGGTGAGCTTTCCCTGCGCGCGTTCGCCGCTCGCGCCGGCGGACGGGTGCGGGGGCGGTCAGGCAGGCCGGGAGGCGCGGTGCGGGCCGGGCGGTTCCGAGGCGGTCCCGCAGGCCGGGACCCGCGGTGCGGGCCGGGCGGGACGGCGGCCCCCGGGTGGGGCAGGGGCCGCCGACGGGGGCGTCAGTGGTTGGCGGACGCGTTGCCGAAGGCCGGGTTCAGGGCGCCGATCACGTTGACGCTGTTGCCGTTGACGTTCACCGGGACGTGGACCGGGGCCTGGATCAGGTTGCCGGAGCCGACACCGGGGGAGCCGATGGCGGCGCCGTCCGCGTGCGCGCCGGAGGTGGCGGACGCGGCACCCGCGGCGGCGGCGACGAGCCCACCGGCGACCATGGTGATGGCAGCGGCCTTCTTCAGGTTCTTCACTTCGGGAATCCTCCGTTGGACGTCGCTGCGGAGATCACCGCAGCACGCCCTGGAGAACGGCCGTGCGCCACCGAGGTTGCGCCGTGTGGGGGATATACACCCGACGGTATGAATCTCGGACTTATTTGGCCGGACCGGTTGACCAGCCGGTCACGCCGTGGCGCACGGCCCACAGCGCCGCCTGGGTGCGGTCCGCGAGGTCCAGCTTCATCAGGATGTTCGACACGTGGGTCTTCACCGTCTTCTCCGAGAGGACCAGCGCTCGGGCGATCTCGCGGTTCGAGCGGCCGTCGGCGATCAGTCCGAGTACCTCGCGCTCGCGCTCGGTGAGGGTGCCGCCCCGTCCCGTGCCGCCGTTCCCCTCGTCCTGGCTGAGGAGGGCGACGGCCACCTCCGGCTGGAGCAGGACGTGCCCGGCGTGGACCGAGCGGATGGCGCCGGCCAGCGCGTCGGGGTCGACGTCCTTGTAGACGTACCCGGAGGCCCCCGCGCGCAGGGCGGGCACCACCGTGCGCTGCTCCGTGAAGCTGGTGACGATCAGCACCTTCGCGGGGTTGTCCAGCTCCCGCAGCTTGCGCAGGGCCTCGATCCCGTCCATGCCCGGCATCTTGACGTCCATGAGGACCACGTCCGGGCGGAGCTCCTCCGCGCGGGCCACGCCCTCGGCGCCGTCGGCCGCCTCACCGACGACCTCGATGTCGTCCTGCACCTCCAGGAAGGTGCGCAGTCCACGGCGGACCACCTGGTGATCGTCGACCAGCAGGACGCGGATCCCCGTCCTCGTACGGGGCGCTGCCTCAGCCACCGGGGACCTCCATCTCGATCGTGGTGCCCTTGCCGGGCCCGGAGTGGACCGTGAGCGTGCCGCCGACGCCGCCCGCCCGGTCCCGCATGGAGACCAGGCCCAGGTGGCGGCCCGCCCTGCGGACCGCGCGCGGCTCGAACCCCTTGCCGTTGTCGGTGACGCTGAGCACCGCGCCCTGGCCGCGCCGGACCAGGGACACGGCCACCTGGTCGGCGCCGGAGTGGCGCAGGGCGTTGTGGAGGGCCTCCTGGGCGACGCGCAGCAGGGCCTCCTCCTGCGCGGCCGGCAGGGCCCGTATCCCGCAGCTGTCGAAGGTGACGCGGGCGCTGTGGGCGCGGTCCAGGACCTGCACCTGGGTACGGAGGGTGTGGACGAGCCCGTCCTCGTCGAGGGCTGCGGGGCGCAGCTCGACCACCGCGGCGCGCAACTCGTCCGCGGCCTCGGCGGCGAGCGCGGCGACCTGCTGGAGCTCCCCCTTGGCGCGGGCCGGGTCCCGGTCGACGAGTGCGGAGGCCGCCTGGGCCGTCAGCCGCAGGGAGAAGAGCTTCTGGCTCACGGCGTCGTGCAGTTCGTGCGCGAGGCGGGAGCGCTCCTCGGCGATGGTGAGCTCGCGGCTGCGCTCGTACAGCCGTGCGTTGGTGAGGGCGATCGCGGCGTGCTGCGCGAGGATGCCGAGCAGCTCCTCGTCGTCCTCCGTGAAGCCGCAGCTTCCCTCGGCGCGCGCGGGCCCGGAGCAGCGCTTGTTGGCGAGGAACAGGGCGCCGATCGTCTCGTCGCCGTCGCGGATCGGCAGGCCCAGGAAGTCCGACATCTCGGGGTGGGCGGCCGGCCAGCCCTCGAAACGGGGGTCCTTGCGGACGTCCGCGAGGCGCTCCGGGCGGGCCTCGTGGAGCATCGCGGCGAGGATGCCGTGCTGGCGGGGCAGCGGGCCGATCGCCTTCCACTGCTCGTCGCTGACGCCGTCCACGACGAACTGGGCGAAGCCGCCGTGGTCGTCCGGAACGCCCAGGGCCGCGTACTCGGCGTCGAGCAGCTCGCGCGCCGAGGCGACGATCGTCTTGAGGACGTCGCGGACCTCCAGGTGCCTGCTCATCGCGAGCAGGGCCGTGCTCACGGCGGCGAGGCCGGAGCGGGGCGGACGGTCTGGTCGATCGGTCATGCGTTCACGGTACCGGCGGGGTGTGACCGTGCGTATCGGGCCGGGGACCGCCGTCGCATCGGGCCGCGGGACTAGGTCGAAGTGCCCTGGCGGTCGGGGCCGGCGCCGGAGGTGGAGGGAGGATCCGGCGTTCGACGCTGGAGGCATCAGTCCGACGAAGGGAAGTGGACGCCATGGCTGTCGCGATCATCACCGGTGCTTCCAAGGGGCTGGGGCGGGCACTCGCCGCGGCGCTCGCCGGTGAGGGGTGGGACCTGGTGCTGGACGCCAGGACCGCCGGCGTGCTGGAGGACAGCGCCCGGGAGGCGCGGGCGCACGGGACGCGGGTCGTGGCGGTGGCGGGGGACGTCACGGACGCGGCGCACCGGGCGCGGCTGGTGGCCGCCGCGCGGGAGCTGGGCGGGCTGGACCTGCTGGTGAGCAACGCCAGCGCGCTGGGCGCCGAGCCGCTCGTACGGCTGGACGCGCTGCCCCTGGCGGGGCTGCGGACCGCGCTGGAGACCAATGCGGTGGCCGCGCTCGGCCTCGTGCAGGAGGCTCTGCCGCTCCTGCGGGCGAGCGGGTACGGCGGGACGGTGATCGCGGTCAGTTCGGACGCGGCGGCGGAGGCGTACCCGTCCTGGGGCGGGTACGGGGCCTCCAAGGCGGCGCTGGACCAGCTGGCGGCGGTGCTGGGCGTGGAGGAGCCGGGCCTGCGGGTGTGGTCCGTGGACCCGGGCGACATGCGGACCGATCTGTACGCGGCCGCCGTCCCGGGCGACGACAGCCGGCGTCCCGCGCCCGAGACGGTGGTCCCGGCCTTCCTGCGCCTGCTCCGGGAGCGGCCGGCGAGCGGGCGGTACACCGCTCCTTCGCTGCTGGGGGCGGGCGCATGAGCGTGCTGGGGGCGCTGCGGGTGCCGGACGAGCTCTCGGCGCGGGTGCCCGCGGAGGAGCGGGGGCGCGGGCGGGACGACGTGCGGCTGCTGGTCTCGCGCGGGGTCACCGTGTCGCACCACGCCTTCGGGGAGCTTCCCGGGCTGCTGCGGCCCGGGGACGTGCTGGTGGTGAACACCTCCCCCACCTTGGCGGCCGCCGTCGGCGGGCGGCTCGGCGCGGCCCCTGTGGTGGTGCACTTCTCGACGTACGGGGACGACGGCCGGTGGGCGGTGGAGCTGCGTGCGCCGGACGGGCGGGGCAGTACGCGGCCGCGGGCGGGGGGTCCGGTGGGCGGGGTCGTACGGCTGCCCGGCGGCGCACGGCTCGTCCTGGAGGAACCGCTCGTGCCCGGTGCGGCACGGCTGTGGTGGGCGTCGGTGTCGGTCCCGGCGGCCGGCGGGGTGCCCGGCGGTGCGGCGGGCGGGGTGCCGGGGCTGCTGGCGGAGTACGGGCGGCCCATCCGGTACGGGTACACCGAGCGCGACCAGCCGCTGGCCGCGTACCAGACCGTCTTCGCCCGGCCCTCCCCCGACGGCGCCGGGTCGGCGGAGATGCCGAGTGCCGGGCGGCCCTTCACGGCGGGGACGGTCGCGGAGCTGGTGAGCCGGGGCGTGCAGTTCGCGCCGGTGACGCTCCATACCGGAGTGGCGTCCGCGGAGGCGCACGAGCCGCCGTACCCGGAGCGCTTCGCGGTGCCGGCGGCGACGGCGTGGCTGGTGAACGCGGCGCGGGCGGGGGGCGGGCGCATCGTCGCCGTCGGGACGACGGCCGTGCGGGCGCTGGAGTCGGCGGCGGGCGCCGACGGCGTCGTACGGGAGGCGGCGGGGTGGACGGACCTGGTGGTCACGCCGCGGCGCGGGGTGCGGACCGTCGACGGGCTGCTGACCGGGCTGCACGAGCCGCGGGCCTCGCACCTGCTGATGCTGGAGGCGGTGGCCGGACGGGAGGCGCTGGACCGCGCCTACACCGAGGCGCTGAGCCGTCGCTACCTCTGGCACGAGTTCGGCGACGTGCATCTCCTGCTGCCGGAGCTGCCGGGGGAAGGCCCTCGGTAAGCACTCACACATAGCATTGCTCCCGCAACAGAAGGTGAGTTCGCCACGGGGGCGATGTGAGCCCTCGCATAGGACACAGGTCACTTACGAAGCGCTGTAGTGGAACCGTTAAGACCGAATCGTCGCTGGTTGCGGGGGTGGGATGGGCGATTTGTACGGCTTGACGCCACCTCCTGATCCACTACCCGGCATCGTACGTCACACCTTTGCCACAGGATTTTGCGGCCGCTAAGAATTGCAGCCGTTGCCCGCCGAGCAGGCGTAGCGCCACCCGGCCAGGCGACGTCCCGCGATTCGAAGAGGTACGACTGCATGTCCGCGTTCAGCAACCGCCCCGGCTTCAGCCGTCTCAAGAAGAACCAGAAGAAGCTCTCCCTCGCCGGCGTGGCCGCCATCGGCGCCGTCGCCGTCGGTTTCTCCGCCGTTCCCAGCAACGCCTCCACCGCCGAGACCGTCGAGCCGCAGTCGGTCGCCGCCGCTCCGGTCGCGTTCGGTACGCAGGCGGGCACCCTGAAGGTCAACCTGCACGACCAGGTCACCAGCATCGAGCTGAAGGCCAAGGCCGACGCGGCCGCCGCCGCGAAGGCGAAGGCGGAGGCCGCCGCCAAGGCCAAGGCCGCTGCCGCCGCCAAGGCGAAGGCCCAGGCCGAGGCCGCCGCGAAGAAGCGCGCCGCCGCACAGGCCGCCGCGAGCCGCGCCGCCGCCCGCAAGCCGGTGTACGCGAACAACCTCGACGGCTGGATCCGCGAGGCGCTCGACATCATGAAGAAGCACAACATCCCGGGCACCTACGAGGGCATCCACCGCAACATCATCCGTGAGTCCAGCGGTAACCCGAACGCCATCAACAACTGGGACATCAACGCCCGCAACGGCGTCCCGTCGATCGGTCTGCTCCAGGTCATCAAGCCGACCTTCGACGCCTACCACGTCCCCGGCACCAAGAAGAGCCAGTGGGACCCGGTCGCCAACATCGTCGCCGCCTGCAACTACGCGGCCGACCGCTACGGCTCCATGGACAACGTCAACAGCGCGTACTGATACGCACCGGTCGTCCCGGGGCACCTGACGGTTCCCGTGCGCACCGACGTGGAAGGGCGGCACCCCGTGCGGGGTGCCGCCCTTCACGCGCGCGTGGCGCCGGTGGCGTACGGAGGCGTTACTTGCGCATGACCTCGGGCTCGTGGCGGCGCAGCAGCCGCGCCACCAGGAAGCCGCAGGCGATGCCGATCAGCAGCAGGACGGTGATGTTGAAGCCCCACTGGCCGGCCGTGTGGTCCCACAGCGGGTCCAGGTTCGTCGGGTCCTTCGGGTCCCACGGCGGCATCAGGTGGGCGAGGTCCAGCGTGGCGCCCGCACCGGCGATGGCCCAGCGCGAGGGCATCAGCCAGGCGAACTGCTCCAGGCCCGGGGACCCGTACACCTGGAACAGGATGCCGGTGAAGACGACCTGCACGATCGCGAACATGACCAGCAGCGGCATGGTCTTCTCGGCGGTCTTCACCAGGGCGGAGATGACCAGGCCGAACATCATCGAGGTGAAGCCGAGGGCGATGATCACGACGCAGAGCTCGACGGCGGGAGGCATGATCAGGCCCTCCGCCGGGAGCTCGCGGGTGGCGAAGCCGATGGCGCAGATGATGACGCCCTGGATCGCCGTGATCACGCCGAGGACGATCACCTTGGACATCAGGTACGCCGAGCGGGACAGGCCGGTGGCCCGCTCCCGTTCATAGATGACCCGTTCCTTGATCAGCTCTCGTACGGAGTTGGCGGCGCCCGAGAAGCACATGCCGACCGCGAGGATCAGCATGATCGTGCCGGCGTCCCCGTTGAAGCGGGACGGCGGCGTGGGCGGGGCCAGGCCGAAGTCGGCCGGGATGACGACCGAGACCAGGCCGAGGACGGCCGGGAGGATCACCATCAGGCCGATGAAGCCCTTGTCGGACGCGATGACCGACGCGTAGCGGCGGATCAGGGTCCACAGCTGCGCGCCCCAGCTCTGCGGCTTGGGCGGGCGCATGGCCTGGGCCGACGGCATCTGCACCGACTGCGGGGCGACGGCGTCGATGTCCGCGGCGTACATCTGGTAGTGCTGCGAGCCCTTCCAGCGGCCCGCCCAGTCGTAGTCGCGGTAGTTCTCGAACGCGGAGAAGACATCGGCCCAGGTCTCGTAGCCGAAGAAGTTGAGCGCCTCCTCCGGCGGGCCGAAGTACGCCACCGAACCGCCCGGCGCCATGACGAGCAGCTTGTCGCAGATCGCCAGCTCGGCGACCGAGTGGGTGACGACGAGGACCGTGCGGCCGTCGTCGGCCAGCCCGCGCAGCAGCTGCATGACGTCGCGGTCCATGCCGGGGTCGAGGCCGGAGGTCGGCTCGTCCAGGAAGATCAGCGACGGCTTGGTCAGCAGCTCCAGGGCGACGGACACGCGCTTGCGCTGGCCGCCGGAGAGGGAGGTGACCTTCTTCTCCTTGTGGACGTCCAGCTTGAGCTCGCGCAGGACCTCGTCGATCCGGGCCTCGCGCTCCTGCTCGGTGGTGTCCGCGGGGAAGCGGAGCTTCGCGGCGTACTTGAGCGCGGTCCGGACGGTCAGCTCCTTGTGCAGGATGTCGTCCTGCGGGACCAGACCGATGCGCTGGCGCAGCTCGGCGAACTGCTTGTAGAGGTTCCGGTTGTCGTAGAGGACGTCACCCTGGTTGGCGGGGCGGTAACCGGTGAGCGCCTTGAGGAGGGTCGACTTGCCGGAGCCGGAGGGGCCGATGACGGCGATCAGCGACTTCTCCGGGACGCCGAACGAGACGTCCTTCAGGATCTGCTTGCCGCCGTCGACCGTGACGGTGAGGTGGCGGGCCGAGAAGGAGACCTCACCGGTGTCGACGAACTCCTCGAGGCGGTCCCCGACGAGCCGGAAGGTCGAGTGACCGACGCCGACGATGTCGTTCGGGCCGATGAGGGCGGAGCCGGACTTGGCGAGCGGCTGTCCGTTGACGTAGGTGCCGTTGTGGGAGCCGAGGTCGCGGATCTCGAAGCGGCCGTCGGGTGTGGCGTGGAACTCGGCGTGGTGGCGCGAGACCTGGAGGTCGGAGACCACCAGCTCGTTCTCGAGCGCACGACCGATGCGCATCACCCGGCCGAGGGCGAACTGGTGGAAGGTGGTCGGGCTCCGGTCGCCGTAGACCGGCGGGGCCCCCGCGGCGCCGCCGCCCTGGCCCGGGACCTTCTGGGCGTACTGCTCCACCGGGCCGGCGGGACCGGCCGGGCCGCCGGGGCCGGACTGCTGGTGCGGGACGTGGGGCTGTTGCTGTTGCTGCTGCCAGCCCTGGTGCTGAGGGGGCGCCGGGTGCTGCTGCGGGGCCGCCTGCTGAGGCCAGCCGTGCTGCTGCGGGGGAGCCTGGTGCGCCTGGGCCTGGGGAGCCGCGGCCTGCGCGCTGTAAGCACCCGCACCCGCGTCCGCACCCGCTCCGGCACCGGTCAGATTCAGCCGCGGGCCGTCGGTGGCGTTGCCGAGATGGACGGACGATCCCGGTCCGATCTCCATCTGGTGGATCCGCTGCCCCTGCACGTAGGTGCCGTTGGTGGAGCCGTGATCCTCGATGACCCAACTCCGGCCGCCCCAGCTGATCGTGGCGTGGCGCCACGAGACCCTGGCGTCGTCGATCACCAGGTCACCCTGGGGATCGCGGCCCAGGGTGTACGACCTGGACGGATCGAGGGCCCAGGTCCTTCCGTTCAATTCCAGTACGAGTTCCGGCACTCCATGCCCCACTAGTTGTCCCCCGAGTGACCCCCGTCGCGGGGAGTCTAGGGATGGTGAACATCGTGGGGAACTATTTCAGGCCCGGTCCCGTATTCGAAAGTCGGGCGGTGTGAAGACAGCGCGCAGGCGCGTACGGCCCTTGCTCCCCCGGGGTGGGGCAGGAGGATAAATGCCCCGGCAGCGGCAAAAACCTGCCAACTGCGCAGGAATGAGGTGCAGGCGGAGCAACTCGGAAAGGGACGAGGGTCTTTCGCGGGCCTTTGGGCGCCCCTCCGCCCGCGTTCGAACGGTCCTCCTGTTTGCGGAGGGGTGCGGGAGCGGTCCGGGCGGCAGCGTTCGGCGGGCCGATGTGATCCTGGACTCGATCTTCGGCGGCGGGGAGGTGCCGGGCGCCGGGGGCGCCGGCGGGCATGGCGGCCGGCGCCGTACGCCCGTGTGCCGGCGGTGGCACGGGCGGCGCGGGAAGCGGACGGCGCCGACTGAGGCAGCGCGGGCGGCGCGGGATCCGATGCCGGCCGGGGCAGCGTGGCGGGTCGCCCGGCGAGGGCGCGGCGGGGGGCAGGGCAGGGACGCGGTGGCCGCGGCCCGAGGGGTGCCGCCGGCGGGCGTCCGGGTGTGCCCGGCTCCCCCGGGGAGGCCGGTGAGGCCGGTGTCCGGTCCGCGGGACAGGGGGAGCCCGCCGGACGCGGGGCCGATACGCTGGGGGGACCATGAGCGCATCGCAGACCTCCGACGTACCCACCCTTCTCGTCAAGATCTTCGGGAAGGACCGGCCCGGGATCACCGCCGGGCTCTTCGACACCCTCGCCGCCTTCTCGGTCGACGTGGTCGACATCGAGCAGGTCGTCACCCGGGGCCGCATCGTCCTGTGCGCGCTCGTCACCGAGCCCACCGCGAGCACGGAGGGTGAGCTGCGGGCCACGGTCCACAGCTGGGCGGAGTCGCTGAAGCTCCAGGCGGAGATCATCTCCGGTACGGGCGACAACCGGCCGCGCGGTGTCGGCCGGTCGCACGTCACCGTGCTCGGGCATCCGCTGACCGCCGAGAACACGGCGGCCATAGCGGCCACCATCACCGCGACGGGCGGCAACATCGACCGGATCTTCCGGCTAGCCAAGTATCCGGTGACCGCGGTCGAGATCGCGGTGTCCGGTACGGAGACGGAGCCGCTGCGCACCGCGCTCGCCACCGAGGCCGCGGAGATCGGCGTGGACGTGGCGGTCGTGTCGGCGGGGCTGCACCGCCGGGCCCAGCGCCTGGTGGTCATGGACGTCGACTCGACGCTCATCCAGGACGAGGTGATCGAGCTCTTCGCGGCGCACGCCGGCTGTGAGGACCAGGTCGCCGAGATCACCGCCGCGGCCATGCGCGGTGAGCTGGACTTCGAGCAGTCGCTGCACGCGCGCGTGGCGCTCCTCGAAGGACTGGACGAGTCGGTCGTGGACAAGGTCCGCGCGGAGGTCCGCCTGACGCCGGGCGCCCGCACGCTGATCAGGACCCTCAAGCGGCTGGGCTACCAGGTCGGCGTCGTGTCCGGCGGCTTCACCCAGGTGACGGACGAGCTGCAGGTACGGCTGGGGCTGGACTTCGCCTCCGCCAACACGCTGGAGGTCGTCGACGGCAAGCTGACCGGCCGCGTCACCGGGGAGATCGTGGACCGGGCGGGCAAGGCCCGGCTGCTGCGCCGCTTCGCCGCCGAGGCGGGCGTACCGCTGGCCCAGACCGTCGCGATCGGCGACGGCGCCAACGACCTGGACATGCTCAACGCCGCGGGTCTGGGCGTGGCCTTCAACGCCAAGCCGGTCGTGCGCCGGGCCGCCGACACCGCCGTGAACGTGCCCTTCCTGGACACGGTCCTCTATCTGCTGGGCATCACCCGGGAAGAGGTCGAGGCGGCGGACACCGCCGTCGTCGGCTGACGCTGCGGGACGGTCGGAACGCTCCGGGCAGTCCGGGACGGCCGCGGAGCCCGCGGCCGTCCGGCGGCCGACGGCCGGACAATAGAAGGGCCCGGACGGAAGAAGGGCCCGGACACCGAGGCGGCGTCCGGGCCCTGTCGTCACGGGCAGCGCCGCTTCACTCGTGCGGCGCCCAGTAGGCGGTCAGCGTGCCGACCCCGTGCTCCACCGACTTCCACGAGCCGGTGAACTCCACCACGGCGAACGCGGAGGTCGGGAAGCCCCCCCGGCTCATCCGGGCGAGCGTGTCACCCTCCGCCCGCCCCGCGAGGGCGTCGGCGAGGGCGTGCATCCCGGGGTTGTGGCCGATGACGAGAAGGTCGTTCACGTCGTCGGAGGTCTCGTTGAGCAGCGCGATGAGATCACCGAGCGAGGCTTCGTACAGCCGCTCCTCGTACACGGTCCTGGGCCGCTGAGGGAGCTCGTGCACGGCCAGTTTCCACGTCTCGCGGGTCCGGACCGCGGTCGAGCACAGGGCCAGATCGAAGGTGATGCCGGTCTCGGCGAGCCTGCGGCCGGCCACGGGCGCGTCCTTGCGTCCTCGGTCGGCGAGCGGCCGCTCGTGGTCCGACACCTGGGGCCAGTCGGCCTTCGCATGCCGGAGTAGCACGATCCTGCGGGGTGTATCGACGCTCATGGCCCCAGCTTCGCATGAAACGCGCCACGGGGCGCAGGGTGTTGGGCAGCTCCGGCCTCAGAGGGAGAGCGTCTGCTGGATGCGTTCGAGTATCCGTCCGGCCGCCGGTTCCCCGCCGGCCGCACGCGCCTCACCGCCCCCGGTGAGCAGGGCGAGCAGGAGCGCGAAGGCGAGCACCGGCAGGGCGAGGGCCCACCAGGGCAGGCGGGTGTCGACGCGGCCGGTGACATGGTGCCGGGGGTGCGTGGGGGCCGACATGGCCGCCTCCGTGGGTTCCTGGGTGCCGAAGGGTTCGAGGGTCGTACCGTCTGGCTCGACGGTACGCATCCCGGGACCCCGGGCCCATCCGGTGATCCACCCACTTCACCCTGACGCTCACCCCCTAGGGGATGCGGCCCCGCGCGGGGACCCGAGCGCTCAGGGCGGCTTCACGGCCCGGGCATCCGGCACTTCACGACGTACTCCGCACTCAGGCACTCAAGCGCTCAGGCACACAGGCGCTCCGGCAGCCGGACGCTCAAGCACTCACGGTGAGGCGATCGAGGCGATGATGCCGATGATCACGCCGATCGCCAGCATCGAGCCCACCACGATGAGGAGCTTCTTCTGGCCGTTCTGCGGGTTCGGGTCGAGCACAGGTTGCATGTCCCCCAGTCTCGCATCTCATACCTCGTCCTCGATCGTCCGGTCCCGTCCGGCGAGGATGCCGACGATCATCTGCGGCACCATCAGGCCCGCCATCAGCGCCAGCGGGGTCCCCCAGCCGCCGCTGTGCTGGTACAGCGCGCCGACCAGCGTCGGGCCAGGGATCGAGATGAGGTAGCCGACGCTCTGCGCGAAGGCGGAGAGCCGTACGACGCCGCCGCTGCTGCGCGAACGCATGCCGATCATGGTGAGCGCGAGCGGGAAGGCGCAGTTGGAGACGCCCAGGAGCAGCGCCCAGAGCCAGGCCCCCTGCGCCGGGGCGAAGAAGAGGCCGGCGTAACCGCTCAGGCCGCAGAGGGCGAGGGCGACGACGATCGGGCCCTGGTTCCTCATCCGGGTGGCGAGCCGGGGGATGACGAAGGCGAGCGGCACGCCCATCACCATGGTCACGGCGAGCAGCACCCCGGCGGTGCCGGCGGAGACACCGGCGTCGCGGAAGATCTGCGGCATCCAGCCCATGGTGATGTACGCACCCGTGGCCTGGAGCCCGAAGAAGCAGCCCAGTGCCCAGGCGGTCCGGCTGCGCGTGATCCGCAGCGCCGGTGCCTCGCCGCCGCTGCTGCTGCCGCTGCCGGCCGCCCCGGGACCGGCCGGCCGGTCCGCCGCCGTGGCGGTGGCGCGCGCCCGGCCGCGTACCAGCGGCAGCCAGGCCAGTACGGCGAGCGCGGCGAGGACCGCCCACACGCCCAGGCCGGTGCGCCAGCTCCCGCCGAGCGCGTCGGTCAGGGGCACGGTCGCGGCGGCCGCGACGGAGGTGCCCAGCGCCAGGGCCATCGAGTACAGGCCGGTCATGGTGCCGACGCGGTCGGGGAAGTACCGCTTGACGATCACCGGCATGAGCACGTTGCTCACGGCGATGCCCATCAGGGCGAGCGCGCTGGCGGCGAGGAAGGCGTAGGTGCCGCCGGTGAAGGGCCGCAGGGCCAGGCCCGCCGTGATGGCGGCCATGCCGGCGAACACGACCGTGGCGGGGCCGAAGCGGCGGGCGAGGCGGGGCGCGGTGATGCCGAAGACGGCGAAGCACAGGGGCGGGACGGAGGTGAGCAGCCCGGCCACGCTGCCGCTCATGTGGAGCCCGGCCCGTACCTCTTCGAGGAGCGCGCCGAGGCTGGTGATGGCCGGGCGGAGGTTGAGCGCCGCCAGGACGAGCCCGGCGACAAGGAGCCGGGCGAGCCAGGGGGCCCCGGGAGCGCCGTCCGGGCGGGCGGCGCGGCCCGTGGGACCGGGAACGGCCGCGGGCACGCGGGTGCGGCCCCGGTCCGTGGTGCTGCCGGGCTGCGGGGGTATCCGGGTGGACGTAGGGGTCTGCGGCTCGCGGGACATGAGGCCATCATAGAATCATGGGATGATTGGGTGTCCAATCGCGAGCCGGACGGTCCCGCCCACGGTCACACCGCCGAGCGGGCCACCGGCGCGCTCCCGCGCTCGCGCGCCTCATCGATAATCTGCGGGACAGCCCCCAGACAAGGAGCACCATGGCTCTCAGCTCTCCCCGCCGATCCGGGCTCTCCGACCAGGTGATCGCCGAGCTGCGGAACCAGATCACCTCGGGCGAGTGGCCGGTCGGCTCCCGCATCCCCACCGAGCCGGAGCTGGTGGAGCAGCTGGGCGTGGCCCGCAACACCATCCGCGAGGCGGTGCGCGCGCTCGCGCACAACGGGCTCCTCGACATCCGCCAGGGTTCGGGCACCTACGTCGTGGCGACCAGCGAGCTCGCGGGCGTGATGCACCGCCGCTTCTCCGGGGCCGACCCGCGGCACATCGCCGAGCTGCGCGCCACGCTGGAGTCGTCCGCCGCGCGCCTGGCCGCCGGGCGCCGCACCGACCGGGACATGAAGCAGCTGGACGCGCTGCTGGCGCGCCGCGAGGAGGCGTGGGAGGCCGGTGACGCCGAGCGGTTCGTCACGGCGGACTCGGCCTTCCACCTGGCGGTGGTGGCGGCCTCGCACAACGAGGTGATGGCCGAGCTCTACGCCGACCTGGGCCACCTCGTGCGGGACTGGCTGCGCGAGGACGTGGGCCAGGAGCTGCGCCCGGAGTACCACATGGACCACGCGCGGCTGGTGGAGGCCATCCGCTCAAGGGACGCGGACGCGGCGGCCTCCGAGGCGGCCGGCTATCCGTTCATGTGCCTGCGTCAGTCCCGTACCGGCTCGTGAGTGATCCAGGCGGCGCGTACCTCTTTCCAGCACCGCTCGGTCAGCTCGGCGTAGGCGGTGGGGACCACCTCGACGGGCGCGCTGTCGGAGTCGATGTCCCACCAACGGTCGCACTCAACGTGCAGGCGGACCCGGTCCGTGTGGGGGTAGGGGTTGTGGCAGTACGCCGTGACGAGGGAGCCCTCGACCGACGTACGGCACGAGGCGGTGTACCGGTCATGATCGTCGGCATGTGCCTGGGTGCCGACGGCGAGCCCGCACAGGAGGGCCGATGCCGCCCCCAGGGCCAGGTGGTCGCTCCGCACAGCCACACCTCCTCCCCGATCTCCCCGAGCGACGGACGCGAATGTCCGTTCTGCCCAGTGTGCCGTGATCACGGCAACTCTTCGACTCGAGGAGACGCCCGAGGGCCGCACGGCCGTCCGGGGACGGGCGCGCGGCCCTCGGTGCGTACGACTCCGCGGGCGGTGCGCACGGAGTCGTACGGGCTGCGTACGGGCTCAGGCGCCCATGATGTGCACGCCGCCGTCGACGTGGACGATCTCGCCCGTGGTCTTCGGGAAGAAGTCGGACAGCAGCGCCACGACACCGCGGCCGGCCGGCTCCGGGTCGGCCATGTCCCACTCGAGCGGGGAGCGCTCGTCCCAGACCTTCGCCAGCTCGCCGAAGCCCGGGATGGACTTGGCGGCCATCGAGCCGATCGGGCCGGCCGAGATCAGGTTGCAGCGGATGTTCTGCTTGCCGAGGTCCCGGGCGAGGTAGCGGCTGGTGGCCTCCAGGGCCGCCTTGGCCGGGCCCATCCAGTCGTACTGCGGCCAGGCGAACTGCGCGTCGAAGGTCAGGCCGACGACCGAGCCGCCGTTCTGCATCAGCGGCAGGCAGGCCATGGTCAGCGACTTCAGCGAGAAGGCGGAGACGTGCATCGCGGTCGAGACGGACTCGAACGGCGTGTTGAGGAAGTTGCCGCCGAGCGCGTCCTGCGGCGCGAAGCCGATGGAGTGCACGACGCCGTCGAGGCCGCCGAGCTCCTCGCCGACGACGTCGGCGAGGCGGCCGAGGTGCTCGTCGTTGGTGACGTCGAGCTCGATGACCTTGGCAGGGCGGGGCAGCTTCTTCGCGATGCGCTCGGTCAGGGTGGGCCGCGGGAAGGCCGTCAGGATGACTTCGGCGCCCTGCTCCTGGGCCACCTTGGCGGTGTGGAACGCGATGGAGGACTCCATCAGCACTCCGGTGATCAGGACGCGCTTGCCCTCGAGGATTCCGCTCATGTGACTCAGTGACCCATGCCCAATCCGCCGTCAACCGGGATGACGGCTCCAGTGATGTACGAGGCGTCGTCCGACGCGAGGAACCGCACCGCGGCGGCGATCTCCTGGGGCTGCGCGTAGCGGCCGAGCGGCACCTGGGCGACGATGCCCTTGCGCTGGTCGTCGGTCAGCACCTTGGTCATGTCCGTGTCGACGAAGCCCGGCGCGACGACGTTGAACGTGATGTTGCGCGAGCCCAGCTCACGGGCGAGCGAGCGCGCGAAACCGACCAGCGCGGCCTTGGAGGCGGCGTAGTTCGCCTGCCCCGCGGAGCCGAGCAGCCCCACCACGGAGGAGATCAGGACGACGCGGCCCTTCTTGGCCCGCAGCATGCCGCGGTTGGCGCGCTTGACCACGCGGAAGGTCCCGGTGAGGTTGGTGTCGAGGACGGAGGTGAAGTCGTCCTCCGACATACGCATCAGCAACTGGTCCTTGGTGACACCGGCGTTGGCCACCAGCACCTCCACCGGACCGTGCTTCTCCTCGATCTCCTTGTAGGCCTGCTCCACCTGCTCGGAGTCGGTGATGTCGCACCGGACGGCGAGGAAGCCCTCCTTGGCGAGCTCTTCCGGGTCGCCGGAGCGGTACGTGATCGCGACCTTGTCGCCGGCGTCGACGAAAGCGCGGGCGATGGCGAGGCCGATGCCCCGGTTTCCTCCGGTGACAAGAACCGAGCGGCTCAACAGATCACCCTTTCCCTTGCACGGTGTGGTTCACCGAAAACCTATCGGTCCGGTCCTCGGGACAGGGAATCGACCCCTGACAGTGGCGTACGAGTGTCACTGTCGGGTCCCTACAGAAAGCGCCCCGGAAAGCACTGGGCAGCGAGGCGCGCGGCGCGACATGATCGGGGACGACCGGTCTCATACGACAGGAGACATTCGTGCCTCATTCCATCGACGAAGCCTTCACGGCGCTGCCGCTGCGGGCACTCGCCGACGCGGCGCTCGCGCGGGCCCGGGCGCTCGGCGCCGAGCACGCCGACTTCCGCCTCGAGCGCGTCCGCAGTGCCTCGTGGCGCTTGCGGGACGCCAAACCCGCCGGGTCGTCGGACACCACGGACCTCGGGTATGCGGTGCGGGTGGTGCACGGCGGGGCCTGGGGGTTCGCCTCCGGGGTCGACCTGACCATGGACGCGGCGGCCAGGGTCGCCTCGCAGGCAGTGGCCATGGCGAAGCTGTCGGCGCAGGTGATCGCGGCGGCGGGGTCGGCCGAGCACGTGGAGCTCGCCGACGAGCCGGTGCACGCGGACCGGACGTGGGTCTCGTCGTACGAGATCGACCCCTTCACCGTGCCGGACGCCGACAAGAGCGGGCTGCTGGCCGAGTGGAGCGCGCGGCTGCTGCGCGCGGACGGGGTGGCGCACGTGGACGCGTCGCTGCTGACCGTCCACGAGAACAAGTTCTACGCGGACACGGCCGGCACCGTCACGACGCAGCAGCGGGTACGGCTGCACCCGCAGCTGACGGCGGTCGCCGTGGACGGGTCGACGGGCGAGTTCGACTCCATGCGGACGATCGCGCCCCCGGCGGGGCGCGGCTGGGAGTACCTGACCGGCACCGGCTGGGACTGGGACGCGGAGCTGGAGCAGATCCCGGAGCTGCTCGCCGAGAAGATGCGGGCCCCGAGCGTGCAGGCGGGGACGTACGACCTGGTCGTGGACCCGTCCAACCTGTGGCTGACGATCCACGAGTCGATCGGCCACGCCACGGAGCTGGACCGGGCGCTCGGCTACGAGGCGGCCTACGCGGGCACGTCCTTCGCCACCTTCGACCAGCTCGGCAAGCTGGTGTACGGCTCCCCGCTGATGAACGTGACGGGTGACCGGACCGCCGAGCACGGGCTGGCGACCATCGGGTACGACGACGAGGGCGTCGAGGCGCAGCGCTGGGACCTGGTGAAGGACGGCATCCTGGTCGGCTACCAGCTGGACCGCCGGATCGCCCGGCTGACGGGCCTCGGCCGGTCGAACGGCTGCGCCTTCGCCGACTCGCCGGCCCACGTGCCGGTGCAGCGCATGGCGAACGTGTCGCTCCAGCCGGAGCCGGGGGGCCTGTCGACGGAGGATCTGATCGGCGGGGTGGAGCGCGGGATCTACGTGGTCGGCGACCGGTCGTGGTCCATCGACATGCAGCGCTACAACTTCCAGTTCACCGGGCAGCGCTTCTTCCGCATCGAGAACGGGCGGCTGGCCGGCCAGCTGCGGGACGTCGCGTACCAGGCGACGACGACGGACTTCTGGGGCTCGATGGAGAAGGTCGGCGGCCCCCAGACGTACGTCCTGGGCGGTGCCTTCAACTGCGGCAAGGCCCAGCCGGGCCAGATCGCGGCGGTCTCGCACGGCTGCCCGTCGGCCCTGTTCCGGGGCGTGAACATCCTCAACACCACGCAGGAGGCCGGCCGATGAGCGCCCACCACGCCCTTCGCCGGGGGTCCGGGGGTCGCCCCCCGGGCCAGCACAGTCTCGACACCACGCAGGAGGCCGGCCGATGAGCGCCGTCAGCAAGCCGTACGAGATCGTCGAGCGCGCCCTGGAGCTGTCGCGCGCGGACGGGTGCGTCGTCATCGCGGACGAGCAGTCCTCCGCCAACCTGCGGTGGGCCGGCAACGCGCTGACGACGAACGGCGTCACCCGTGGCCGGACGCTCACGGTGATCGCCACCGTCGACGGCGCGCAGGGCACGGCCTCCGGGGTGGTGTCCCGCTCGGCGGTCACCGCCGACGAGCTGGAGCCGCTGGTGCGGGCGGCCGAGGCCGCGGCGCGGGCCGCCGGTCCGGCCGAGGACGCCCAGCCGCTGGTCGAGGGCGTGGCGGCGTCGCCCGACTTCACGGACGCGCCCGTCGAGACGTCGTCCTCGGTCTTCGCGGACTTCGCGCCCGCGCTCGGCGAGGCGTTCGCCCGGGCCCGGGCCGGCGGCCGGGAGCTGTACGGGTTCGCCCACCACGAGCTGACCTCGACGTACCTGGGCACGTCGGCCGGGCTGCGGCTGCGGCACGACCAGCCCTCCGGGACGCTGGAGCTCAACGCCAAGTCGCCGGACCGGACGCGTTCGGCGTGGGCGGGCCGCTCGACGCGGGACTTCAAGGACGTGGACCCGACGGCGCTGGACGCGGAGCTGGGGCGGCGGCTGGGCTGGGCGGAGCGCCGGATCGAGCTGCCTGCGGGGCGGTACGAGACGCTGCTGCCGCCGACCGCCGTGGCCGACCTGGCCATCTACCAGCTGTGGTCGTCGGCCGGGCGGGACGCGGCGGAGGGCCGCACCGTCTTCTCCAAGCCGGGCGGCGGCACGCGCGTCGGCGAGACGCTCTCCCCGCTGCCGCTGACGCTGCGCAGCGACCCGAACGAGCCGGGTCTGGAGTCCGCGCCGTTCGTGATCGCGCACAGCTCGGGGGACGATTCGTCGGTGTTCGACAACGGGCTGCCGCTGTCGGCCACGGACTGGATGCGGGACGGGCGCCTGGAGCGGCTGGTCACCACGCGGCACAGCGCGGGACTCACCCGGCTGCCGGTGGCCCCGGCCATCGGCAACCTGATCCTGGACGGCGGTGGCGAGCGGTCGCTGGAGGAGATGGTCGCCTCGACCGAACGCGGGCTGCTGCTGACCTGCCTGTGGTACATCCGCGAGGTGGACCCGGCGACGCTGCTGCTGACCGGGCTGACGCGGGACGGCGTGTACCTGGTCGAGGGCGGCGAGGTGGTCGGGGAGGTGAACAACTTCCGCTTCAACGAGTCGCCGGTGGACCTGCTGTCCCGGGCGACGGAGGCGGGCCGTACGGAGAAGACGCTGCCGCGCGAGTGGAGCGACTGGTTCACGAGGGCCGCGATGCCGCCGCTGCGGGTGCCGGATTTCAACATGAGTTCGGTCAGCCAGGGCGTGTGACGCCCATAGACTGACCCGGCACAACCGACCGAAACCGACCGTTCAAGGAGACACGAGATCGTGACGGACATCGTCGACGAGCTGAAGTGGCGCGGGCTGTTCGCCCAGTCCACGGACGAGGACGCCCTGCGCAAGGCGCTCGCGGACGGTCCGATCACGTTCTATTGCGGCTTCGACCCGACCGCGCCGAGTCTCCACGTCGGGCACCTGGTGCAGGTGCTCACCGTCCGCCGGCTCCAGCAGGCCGGGCACCGGCCGCTGGCGCTGGTGGGCGGCGCCACGGGGCAGATCGGTGACCCGCGGCCGACCGCGGAGCGCACGCTGAACGATCCGGAGACCGTCGCGCAGTGGGTGACGCGGCTGCGGGCCCAGATCGAGCCGTTCCTGTCCTTCGAGGGCGAGAACGCGGCGCTGATGGTGAACAACCTGGACTGGACCGCGGGCATGAGCGCGATCGAGTTCCTGCGCGACATCGGCAAGCACTTCCGCGTCAACAAGATGCTGACGAAGGACTCGGTCGCCCGACGGCTGGAGTCCGAGCAGGGCATCAGTTACACCGAGTTCAGCTACCAGCTGCTGCAGGGCATGGACTTCCTGGAGCTGTACCGGCGGTACGGCTGTGTGCTCCAGCAGGGCGGCAGCGACCAGTGGGGCAACCTGACCGCCGGCCTGGACCTGATCCACAAGCTGGAGCCGGGCGCCACGGTGCACGCGCTGGCGACGCCGCTGATGACCAAGGCGGACGGCACCAAGTTCGGCAAGACCGAAGGCGGCGCCGTCTGGCTGGACCCGGAGCTGACCACGCCGTACGCGTTCTACCAGTTCTGGCTGAACGTGGACGACCGGGACATCTCGCGGTACATGCGCATCCTCAGCTTCCGCAGCCGTACGGAGCTGGAGGAGCTGGAGAAGGTCACCGAGGAGCGCCCGCAGGCCCGCACCGCCCAGCGTGCGCTGGCGGAGGAGCTGACGACACTGGTGCACGGTGCCGAGCAGTGCGCGGCGGTCATCGCCGCGTCGAAGGCGCTGTTCGGGCAGGGTGAGCTGGCGGAGCTGGACGAGGCGACGCTCACCGCGGCGCTCGCCGAGCTGCCGCACGCCCGGGTGGCCGAGCCGGGCCCGGTGGTGGACCTGTTCGTCGAGGTGGGCCTGGCGCCCAGCAAGTCGGCGGCCCGCCGCACGGTGAAGGAGGGCGGCGCGTACGTGAACAACGCCAAGGTGACGTCCGAGGACGCCGTGGTGGCCGCCGACGAGCTGCTGCACGGGCGCTGGCTGGTGCTGCGCCGCGGAAAGAAGAACCTGGCGGCCATCGAGGTCGCCGCGGGCTGACACACCGGCCGGGCGGCCGGCACCGCCCCCGTCGGGGCGAGGGGCCCGGGTACGACGTATCCGGGCCCCTCGTCGTGTGCTGACCCGGGGCGGGCCGTCGGGTCAGGCGCGTTGTTTGTTGCGGCGCATGGACATGTAGAGCATGTCGCCGACTCCCACGATGACGACCGCCGCCGCCACTTGGAGGGCGTGGCGGCCCCAGTCGATGCCCGGCGTGGCCTCGATGCCGAACGCCCTGGCGAGGGCGTTGCCGATGATGCCGCCGATGATGCCGAAGATGGTGGCCAGCCACAGGGGACTGTGCTGCTTGCCCGGCAGGATCGCCTTCGCCAGCAGACCCAGCACGAGGCCCACGATGATCGCCCACAACCAGCCCATGGCTGCCTCCTCGGTACAGATCGGTACAGATCGACATGAGCAGTCATCGACAGTGTGAGGGGTTGGGCTGTACGGCGCATGTCGGGCGGCCCGACGCGGGGCCGTGCCGGTGCCCGCTGTCCCTGGCGAGGGGGCGAAAGGGACTCCCCGGCCTCGAATGCCGTGCGCGGCGGGCGTACGGTGGAAACAGGTCCGGCCCGGGGAGGGTCCGGCACAGACGTCGGGTGGTGGAACGCGATGCGGAAGCACGGTCGGGACGAGGTCTTCCGGATCACCGGCGCGCGCCAGAGTCTGGCGGATGACGTACGGGGCCGGCAGCGCCGGTACGTCATCTCGATGTCCGTGCGCACGCTTGCGGTGATCGCGGCGGCCACACTGTGGAACGTCGAGCGGCACGTGGCGATCGTGGCGCTCGTCCTGGGCGCGGTGCTGCCGTACATCGCGGTGGTGATCGCCAACGCCGGGCGGGAGACCGCCCCTCCGGCGCCTGCATCCTTCACGGTCACGCCGACTCCCGTTCATCCGGCGCTGGAGTCGTCGCGGCCACCGGCGGGCGGCGGCGCGGACACCGCGCGGCAGCCGGTGCCGGACGCCGTACAGGAGCGTCAGTACGAGCAGAGATGACACACCCGGCGCGACGGGGACCGCGCTGACCTGCGACGGGACAGACAAGCTCAAAAAAAGCTCAGATCAATCATGACGTTCCGGTGCACCGCGGCAATGCGCGCGTGACATACTGCGTAGGCGCTCCGCATCCCCCGTCGGAGCGACGGACCGACGCCGGGCAGCTCCCCCCGTGGCTGCCCGGCGTCGCCTTTGTTCGGGCCTTTTACTGGGACGTGTGGTGAGCGACGAAACCCTTCCGATCTGTTCCGCCAAGGGCTGCCGGGCGGCGGCCGTCTGGGTGCTGGCGTGGAACAATCCGAAGCTGCACACGCCCGAGCGCCGCAAGACCTGGCTCGCCTGCGACGAGCACCGCGAGCACCTGTCCCAGTTCCTGGGGGTGCGCGGCTTCCTCAAGGACGTGGTGACCCTCGCCGAGTGGGAGGCCGGCTCAGCCTCCGATCGCTGACATCGGACGGTCGGGCTGCAGGAAGCTCGGGTCGTCCAGGCCCGAGCCGGCCTTCTTCCCCCACATGGCGAGCTTCCATATGCGGGCGATCTCCTCGTCCGGCGCGTCGGAGCGCAGCGCCGCGCGCAGGTCCGTCTCCTCGCGGGCGAACAGGCAGGTGCGCACCTGTCCGTCGGCGGTGAGCCGGGTGCGGTCGCAGGCCCGGCAGAACGGGCGGGTGACGGAGGCGATGACGCCCACCCGGTGCGGGCCGCCGTCGACGATCCAGCGCTCGGCGGGCGCGGAGCCGCGCGCCTCGTCCGGCTCGGGCGTGAGCGTGAAGCGGGTGCGCAGCGACTCCAGGATGTCACCAGCGGTGATCATCCCGTCGCGCTTCCAGCCGTGCTGGGCGTCGAGCGGCATCTGCTCGATGAAGCGCAGTTCGTAGTCGTGGGCGACGGCCCAGGCCAGCAGCTCGGGGGCCTCGTCCTCGTTGAGCCCCGGCATCAGCACGGCGTTGACCTTCACCGGGGTGAGGCCGGCGTCGCGGGCGGCCTGCAGGCCCTCCAGGACGTCCTTGTGGCGGTCGCGGCGCGTGAGGGTCTTGAAGACGTCGGGCCGCAGGGTGTCGAGGGAGACGTTGACCCGGTCGAGGCCGACGGCCTTGAGGGCGCCGGCGGTGCGCTTGAGCCCGATGCCGTTGGTGGTGAGCGACATCCGGGGGCGCGGTTCCAGGGCGGCGCAGCGCTCGACGATGGACACCAGGCCGGGGCGCAGAAGCGGTTCGCCGCCGGTGAAGCGCACTTCGGTGACGCCGAGGGCGGTCACGGCGATGGTGATCAGCCGGACGATCTCGTCGTCGGTGAGCAGGTCGGGCTTGGCAAGCCACTGCAGGCCCTCTTCGGGCATGCAGTACGTGCACCGCAGATTGCAGCGGTCGGTGAGCGAGACCCGCAGGTCGGTGGCCACACGGCCGTAGGTGTCGATGAGCACTGGGCCCCCTCCCCCGTGTTGACGGGATCCGTACACCAGCGAGACTACGCGACGCCTCCGACAACGACACGGGCCATTGTCCACAGGAGCGGGAGGGCCGGGTCGTAGGGATCTACGACCCGGCCCTCCCGCCGCTGCGTACGGTGTGCGGGTCAGTGCGCTCCGACACCGGTGAGGGACTTGACCTCGAGCTCCGCGTACTTGCCCTTGTCGGGCTGCTCCTTGGAGAGCAGCGAGCCGAGCCAGCCGAGCAGGAAGCCGAGCGGGATGGAGATCAGGCCCGGGTTCTCCAGCGGGAACCAGGCGAAGTCGGCGTCGGGGAACATCGAGCTGGGCTTGCCGGAGACCACCGGGGAGAAGAGCACCAGCGTCACCGACGCGACGAGACCGCCGTAGATGGACCACAGCGCGCCCTGGGTGGTGAACCGCTTCCAGAACAGGCTGTAGAGGATGGTCGGCAGGTTGGCGGAGGCGGCCACCGCGAAGGCGAGCGCGACGAGGCCGGCGACGTTGAGGTCGCGGGCCATCGCGCCGAGCCCGATGGAGACGATGCCGATGAAGACGGTCGCCCAGCGGGCCGCGCGGACCTCCTCCTGCTCGGTGGCCTGCCCCTTGCGGATCACGTTGGCGTAGATGTCGTGCGCGAAGGAGGACGAGGAGGCGAGGGTCAGTCCGGCGACGACGGCGAGGATGGTGGCGAAGGCGACCGCGGAGATCACGGCCAGCAGGATGGCGCCGCCCGCCGAGTCGACTCCGCCGATGTGCAGGGCGAGCAGCGGTGCGGCGGTGTTGCCGGCCTTGTTGGAGGCGGTGATGTCGGCGGGGCCGACGATCGCGGCGGCGCCGAAGCCGAGGGCGATGGTCATCAGGTAGAAGGCGCCGATGATGCCGATGGCCCAGTTGACGGACTTACGGGCCGCCTTGGCGGTGGGCACGGTGTAGAAGCGGATGAGGATGTGCGGCAGGCCGGCGGTGCCGAGGACCAGCGCGATGCCGAGGGAGATGAAGTCCAGCTTCGAGGTGCCGGTGGCGCCGTACTTGAGGCCCGGTTCGAGGAAGGCGGCGCCCTTGCCGCTGTTCTCGGCGGCCTTGCCGAGCAGGTCGGAGACGTTGAAGTGGAACTTCCACAGCACCAGCAGGGTGATGAGCAGGGTGCCCGCGATGAGCAGGACGGCCTTGACCATCTGGACCCAGGTGGTGCCCTTCATGCCGCCGATGGTGACGTAGACGATCATCAGCAGTCCGACGAGCGCGACGATCGCGATCTTCCCGCCGTCGGAGGTGATGCCGAGCAGCAGGGAGACGAGCACGCCGGCGCCCGCCATCTGGGCCAGCAGGTAGAAGATCGAGACGACGATCGTGGACGTGCCGGCGGCGGTGCGTACCGGGCGCTGGCGCATCCGGTACGCCAGGACGTCGCCCATCGTGAAGCGGCCGGAGTTGCGCAGCGGCTCGGCCACGAGGAGCAGGGCGACCAGCCAGGCGACCAGGAAGCCGATGGAGTACAGGAAGCCGTCGTAGCCGAAGAGGGCGATGGCTCCGGCGATGCCGAGGAAGGACGCGGCGGACATGTAGTCGCCGGAGATGGCCAGCCCGTTCTGGAAGCCGGTGAACTGGCGGCCGCCCGCGTAGAAGTCCGCCGCGCTCTTGGTCTGCCGGCCGGCCCAGACGGTGATGAAGAGGGTGGCGACGACGAAGCAGGCGAACAGGGTGATGATCAGCGGGCGGTGCTCGGAGGCATCGGACGCGGCCGCCAGCAGGGTGGCGGCGTCGATGGTGTCGGCGGCGCTCATACGTCGGCCTCCATACGGGACTTGATGGCTTCCGCCTTCGGGTCGAGCTTCTCGGCCGCGTGCCGCGAGTAGAACCAGGCGATGAGGAACGTAGTGACGAACTGGGCGAGGCCCAGGGCGAGGGCCACGTTGATGTTGCCGAACAGCTTGGTGCCCATGAAGCCGCCCGCGTAGTTGGACAGCAGGACGTACAGCAGGTACCAGGCGATGAAGGCGACGGTCAGGGGAAAGGCGAAGGAGCGGTACGTGCGGCGCAGTTCGCCGAAGTCAGCGCTTCCCTGCACCTCGACGAACGACTCTGTCGTGGGCTGGACGGGGCTGGTGTCCGTACCGCCCCGGGGCGGCGGTGCATCGGTAGCCACGGAAAACTCCTCGCGACGCGGATGAGCTGGGCATGGACAAGGGATCCTCACTGGACGGGGGCCGGTGACGCTCCTCCCCCTGACAACGTCACGGAGGGCGGGGCGAAGCGGTTCACCACCGGCCGTTTTTTCCTCCGCGGCCACCGGGATGCGCCAATCCGTTGATGCGCGAAGATGATCGGCGATAGCTTCACTCGTCATGTACCTGCCCGTACGCGCACGGCGTGCGGGCGGCTGTCACGGATGATGTGGAGAACCCATGGCTCATCTGGGATCCAGGCGCGGGCGCGTACTCGCTCTGCCCGCCGGACTGGCGCTCACGGCATCGCTCGGTCTGCTGCCCGCGGGAGCGGCGTCCGCCGCCCCGGCGGGCACGGCACCGGCGGCCGCCGTCACGAACGGCCCCACGATGTCGTACGTCGTCAACGTGACGGGCGGCCACGCGACCGCCGCGTCGGTGAAGAAGGCGATAGCCCGGGCCGGTGGCACGGTGGTCATCGCGTACGACCAGATCGGCGTCATCGTCGTCCACGCGCAGAACCCGGCCTTCGCCGAGGAGATCCGCGGGGTGGCGGGCGTGTCGTCGGCCGGTGCGACGCGGACCGCTCCGCTGGCGGCGCAGATTAGTGACGACATTTCGGCGGAGCAGCCGCTGAAGGCCTCCGAGGCGCAGGCCGCGGCGGCGCGGGCGGCGGCCTCCCCGGCCGACGACGACCCGTTGCAGCCGCTGCAGTGGGACCTGCCCGCCATCAAGGCGGACAAGGCGCACCAGCGGACGCTGGGCAGCCGCGGCGTCACGGTCGCCGTGCTCGACTCCGGCGTGGACGACACGCACCCGGACATCGCGCCGAACTTCGACCGGGCGGCCTCGGCGAGCTGCCTGGGCGGTGTGCCGGTGCAGAAGGACAACGCCTGGCGGCCGGCGGCGGACGAGAGCGACCACGGCATGCACGTGGCGGGCACCATCGCCGCGGCGAAGAACGGCGTCGGCGTCACGGGCGTGGCCCCGGGGGTGAAGGTCTCCAGCCTCAAGGTGGCCGAGCCCGACACCGGTCTGTACTACACCGAGGCGGTCGTCTGCGGCTTCGTGTGGGCGGCGGAGCACGGCGCCGACGTGACCAACAACAGCTATTACACGGACCCCTGGCTGTTCAACTGCACGACCGACGCGGACCAGAAGGCGCTCGTCGAGGCGGTCACGCGGGCGTCCCGGTACGCCGAGCGCAAGGGCGTGGTCAACGTGGCCGCCGCCGGCAACGCCCGGACGGACCTGGCGTCCGAGACGCTGACCGACAGGACGAGCCCGAACGACACCACTCCGGTCGAGCGCGAGGTGAACACCCGGGACTGCCTGGACATCCCGTCGCAGCTGCCGGGTGTCGTGACGGTCTCCGCCACGGGCGCGCAGCGGCTGAAGGCGTCGTACTCGAACTACGGTCTGGGTGTCGTGGACGTCGCGGCGCCGGGCGGTGACTCCACGCGGTACCAGGCGCCGGAGGCGCCGGCCACCAGCGGCCTGATCCTGTCGACGACGTTCCGCGGCGGCCACACGTACAACTACAAGGGCGGTACGTCCATGGCGGCCCCGCACGCCGCCGGTGTCGCCGCCCTGATCAAGTCCGCCCGCCCGCAGGCCACGCCGGCCCAGGTGAAGGCGCTGCTCTACGCACAGGCCGACGACATGGCCTGCACCGAGTCGTACGACATCGACAAGGACGGCAAGATCGACGCCGTTTGCGAGGGCGGCGAGCACAAGAACGGCTTCTACGGGCGCGGCATGATCGACGCCCTGGACGCCGTGAAGCGGTAGCCCCTTCCCCGGAGTGGCACCGAGTGCCATAGTGCGAGGATGAACTCGCCCACTCCTGACGATGTCACCCCGGTTTGGGTGGCACTCGGTGCCGATACTTCGTTGATCGACCGGATCTCCCCGGTCGGCCCGCGGGGCGCTCTGCCGTCGCGGCTGCCCGTCATGGAACTGGCCCGCGCCACGGTCGCGGCCTGTTCGCTGGCGGCCGCCGAGCTCGGTGCCGTACGCGCCGGGCGGCCGGTGCCGAGGGTGCGCGTGGACGACGGGGCGGTCGCGGCGGCGTTCCGCAGCGACCGGCTCGTCCGCCTCGACGGGCAGGCATGGACCGCCTTCGCACCGCTGTCGCGGTTCTGGCGCGCCGCCGACGGGCAGGTGCGCACGCACGCCAACTACCCGCATCACCGCGCCCGGCTGCTGGCCGCGCTCGGCCTGCCGGACGGCTCCGGGCCGGAGGAGGTGGCCCGTGCCGTCGCCGGGCGGCCGGCCCGGGAGGTGGAGGACGCCGTGTACGCGGCGGGCGGTCTGGCCGTCGCCGTACGCAGCCCGCGGGAGTGGGCGGCGCACGAGCAGGGCGCCCTGGTGCCGCGCCGGCCGCTGCTCACCCTGGAGCGCACCGGTGACGCGCCGGGGCGGGTCCCGGACGACGCGCCGCTGCCCTGCTCCGGCCTGCGCGTGCTGGACCTGACGCGGGTACTCGCCGGGCCGGTCGCCACCCGGACGCTGGCCCTGCTCGGCGCCGACGTCCTGCGGGTGGACGCCCCGCACCTGCCCGAGAGCCAGGAGGCGCACAACGACACCGGCCTGGGCAAGCGGTCCACGACCCTGGACCTCCGGCGCGACACGGACCGCCGCGCCTTCGACGCGCTGCTGGCGGATGCCGACGTGGTGGTCACCGGCTACCGTCCGGGCGCGCTCGACCGGTTCGGGCTCTCCCCCGAGGCGCTGGCCGAGCGCCGCCCCGGCCTGGTCGTCGGGCAGCTGTCCGCGTGGGGCCGCTACGGCCCCTGGGGCGAGCGGCGCGGCTTCGACAGCCTGGTCCAGGCGGCGACGGGCATCGCCGTGCTGGAGGGCTCCGCCGGCGAGCCTGGTGCCCTGCCCGCGCAGGCCCTCGACCACGGCACGGGCTACCTGCTGGCCGCGGCCCTGCTGCGCGCGCTGACCGAGCGCCACCGGGACGGCGGGACGTGGCTCGCCCGCCTGGCCCTGACGCAGACCGCGCACTGGCTGGTGCACGGCCTCACCCGCGGTCCGGCGGACGACGCCGCCGGGTCCCCCGGCCCGGACCGGTGGCTGACGGAGCGGGACACCCCCATGGGGCGGCTGCGGTACGCGCTGCCCCCGGTGGCGTACGACGGCGCGCCGGCGGACTGGGCGCGCCCGCCGGGCCGCTGGGGCGCGGACCGCGCCGAGTGGCTCGGGTCCTGATCACGGCTCCGGTACGGCGGCGACAGCGCTCGCTCCGTCGGTTTTCGGCCGGATACGACCGTCCACCGTACGCCGGTGGTACGACAACCTGACGTTCCGTGACCTTCGTCGTGCGGGACGTCGTACCATCCCCGGGCGACGACCTGGGGGGAGCAGCCGTGCAGGGCATGGAACTTGTGGTCGCCCGCCTCGCGGGTACGGTACTGGGCGCGGTCGCCACGTCTCTGCTGCCCGCGCGGCCGGGCGCCGGCGCGGGCCTGGTGGACCGGCCCGTGCGCCCGCTCCCCCTCCCCGCGAAACCCGACCGGCTGGCGACGGTCCTGTCCCGGCGGCTGGCCGGGTCGTACGCGGCGCTGCCCGAGCACGAGCGGCTCGCTGCCGTCGACGCCGTACGGGACAGCTTCGCGGCGGCGGGCGCCCTCGACGCGGACCGGCTCTTCCGGCTGGGCCTGGACCCCGCCCGGCTCCACGAGGAGCTGCGCTCGCCCTCGGCCCTGGCCGGGCTCGGCGAACGGGCGTCGGACCTGTACGAGGAGCTGCTGTCCCTGTGCTGCGCCCACGTGGTGGAGCAGCTCACCGCGCATCCGTCGTTCCCGGCCCGCGCCGCCGTCGAACAGACCCGCGCGGCGGGCCGCACGCAGGCCCTGGTCGAGGGCCTCGCCGCGGACCGCCGCCGCCCGGACGCGGTGGCGCTGGAGTTCGAGCAGCGGTACGCCGACTACGTGGCGGCGACGCACGGGCGGCTGGAGCTGTTCGGGCTGACGCTGGGGCGGTCGGCGAGCGAGTGGCCGCTGGACACGGCGTACATCTCGCTGGCGGTGAGCGGCGAGGGCATCCACCACGAGGGCTTCGGTCCGCCCGGTATGGGGCAGGTCACGGTCAAGGCCGAGCAGGCGCTCGCGGAGGCCTACCGGATCCTGCTGCGCGGGCCGGCCGGTTCGGGGAAGAGCACACTCGTGCAGTGGCTGGCGTTGAACGCCGCCCACCGCCGCTTCGGCCGGGAACTCGACGACTGGAACCGGTGTGTCCCCTTCGTCCTGCGGCTGCGCACCTTCGGCTCGTCCGACACGTTGCCCGGCCCCGGTGACTTTCTGCGAGCAGCCGGGGTGCCCCTGTACGGCTCAGCGCCCGCAGGATGGGTCGAGCACCTGATGGCCGAGGGCAGGGCTCTTGTCCTCGTCGACGGGGTGGACGAGGTTCCGGCACGGCTGCGCAAACGGACCCAGGACTGGCTCAAGAGCCTGATCGCTGCCTTCCCCCACGCGCGTTACGTGGTGACGACCCGCCCCTCCGCGGTGCCCGAGGACTGGCTGGCCCGGCACGGCTTCGCCGCCCACTCCCTGCTGCCCATGGAACGGGACGACATCCGCGCCTTCATCGAGCACTGGCACGAGGCGGCACGCCTCGAGTGCGGCGGTGAAGCCGAGCGAGCGCAGCTCGACACCTACGAGAAGTCGTTGCTGCAAGCGGTCGGCACACGGCGGGCGCTGGGGCGGCTGGCCACCAACCCGCTCATGTGCGCGCTGCTGTGCGCCCTCAACCGGGACCGCAGGATGCAACTGCCCCGTGCCCGCAAGGAGCTGTACGACGCCGCCCTGGACATGCTGTTGGTCCGCCGGGACACGGAACGCGAAGTCATCGGGGTCGAAGGCGTCGACCTCACGCGTGAAGAGCAGCTGGCGCTACTCCAGCGGTTCGCGTACTGGCTCATCCGCAACGGGCGGACCGAGGCAGACCGGGGTGAGGCCGCAGACATGGTGAAGGGCTGGCTCGGCGCGATGCCCCAGGTGGAGGGCACGGCCGAGCAGGTGTTCTCCCACCTGCTGATCAGAAGCGGCCTGCTGCGGGAGCCCCAGCCGAGCGCCGTCAATTTCGTGCACCGGACCTTTCAGGACTACTTGGGGGCGAAGGCGGCGGTGGAGAGCCGTGACTTCGGGGTGCTGGTGCGGCATGCGCACGATGACCAGTGGGACGACGTCGTGCAGATGGCGGTCGGACACGCGCGCGTGGACGAGCGGGCGCGGCTGCTGACCGACCTGCTGCGCAGGGCGGACGACGAGCCGCACCACCGGCACCGGCTGGTGCTGCTGGCGGCGGCGTGCCTGGAGCACGCCCCCGAGCTGGACCCTGAGGTCCGGGCGGCGGTCCAGGAGCGGACGCAGGAACTCTTGCCACCGCGCAGCCTGAGCGATGCTGAAGAGCTGGCGAAAGTGGGCGAGCTGGTGCTGGAGCTGCTGCCCGGGCCGGAGGAGGGACTCGACGATTTCAGCGCGGGCGCGGTGGTGCGGACGGCCGCCCTGGTGGGCGGCGATTCCGCCTTCGAGATGGTGGCGAGGTTCCGCGACGATACGAGGGTGCTGGTTGCGATGCAGGTCTCCAAGGCCTGGGGATCCTTTGAGACCGAACGCTTCGCCCAGCAGGTACTCGCGGCAGTGCCCTGGAACACGTCGTACCTGTACGCACACAGCGATGAGCAACTGCATGCCCTACGGCACGTCCCCACGGCCCGTCGTCTGCACATCACGGGCGACCACGCCGATCTCAGCCCTCTCCTCGCGGTGGAGAATCCCGAGTGGCTGTTCATCCTGGAAAACGGCACGCTCACCGATCTCTCGGTGCTGGCCCGGTTCCCGCGTCTACGAGAGGTCGGACTGAGCCGCTGCGCCGGGGTACGGGATCTCTCCCCGCTGGCCGGACCGGCCTTGAGGCACCTGTCGTTGTACGACGTGCATCCTGACGTCTTCCTGGAGCCCCTGCGCGACATGTCGGGCCTGGAAAGCATCATGTTGTCCCAGCCCCTCATCATCGAAAGCCTTGCCGAGTTGCCGGTCGGGCAGCAGCTCCTTCACCTGGGGTTGCATCAGCAGACCCGCCATGTCGGCCTCGAGGGCCTCGACCGCTGGCCCAGACTGCGGTCCGTCTCCCTCGCCGGACGGGCCCAGCTCCGACAGCTGTCCCAGATGCAGCTGCCCCCCTCCTTGGCGCGGCTGGCCCTGTACGAGCTGAACCCACTGGAACCGAGCCTGCTCACCGAGTTGAGCCACGTCCAGGAGCTCTATCTCTGGCGGTGCGACCTGCCTGCCGGCCTCGGGGCCCTGCGCGACATGCCGGCCCTGAACAGGCTCACTCTCAGTCAGTGCCCGCCCTCAGGAGCCCCGCTCGACGTGAGCCCCCTGGCGAGCATGGAACAGCTCACCTTGGAGATCCCCGATGACACGGCGGTCGTTGGCACGGAGCTGTTTCCGCCCGAACGCATCGTGGAGATCCGCATCAGGACGACGTGACGGTCACCCCCGCTGCACCAAGCAGCGAACCGCCCAGTACGTCACCGCTCCCCCGCCCACCACCCGGAGGGCCGCCGGGCGGGCCGGGCGGCGCCGAGGGCGGGCGCCGGACCAGCCGGTGAAGGTGAGGGCCGCGAGGATCGACACGACGGTCACGTACAGGCGCGCGGGGGGCCGAGGGCAGGACGATCGCGAGAAGCGGGAACAGCGCGCCGATCGTGAAGGCGAGAGAGCTCGCGGCGGCCGCGTGCCAGGGGTTGGTGAGTTCGCCGGGGTCGATGCCCACCTCCACACGCGCGCGTGGGCACGCAGGGCGTCGCGTTCCGTGAGCTGTTCGGCGGCCTCGTGGGTGACCCTCCCGGTCAGGCCGCGAACCTCCAGGAGGTCGGTGAGCTCCTCGGGCTGCTCGCGCATTTCGCGCTTCTCCACGGCCAGCTTCCTTTCTCGAGTCTCGTTGCGTGGGGACGGAGACGTACTCGTCCATCGTGGGCCCCGCGCCTGCCGGGCCGGGTGTCGGGGCGAACGGCCCGCGGGGGCGCGGCGGGGGAAAACGGGTGGCGGCGGCGCACAGGCGTTCCCTAGAGTCGGTGCCGCGGGGACGGCTCCGTACGCGTGCTTCCTTCTCCTCTTCTCTTCCACAGAATCCGTAGCGCGCCCACTCTCCGTCCCCGCCTCCGACTTCTTCCGGTCGTCCGGTGTCCCAGGGGGATCTGTTTGTCCGTGCTGTCGTCCGTCTCGTCCGTCCTGCTCCGCCGGCTGCGCACGGTGTACGTCGAGGGGGCCGGGCCCCGCCCCGGTGACGCGTCGGCCGCCGAGGGCCTCGTCGCCCTCGAAGCCGAGCTGCTGGACCGCGGGTTCGCCCCGACGGCACGCCTGCGCGCCGCGCTGGCGCGGCTCGGACCGGCCGGTCTCGCGGACGCGGGCAAGGAGCTGCTCGCCCGGCTCGACGCGGAACTGGGCGCGGACCGCACGCACATGCCGCTGTTCCGCGGCTTCCCGGCGTCCGTCCCGGACGACACGTACCGGCTCTTCGTGGACCGGGTCTTCACGGTGCTGCTCCAGTGGCCCGCCCAGCCCTGCGTGCTGTGCGGCACGGTCGGCACCGTCCACCCGGTGTCGCCCTGCGCGCATCTGGTGTGCCGCCGGTGCTGGGACGGCGCCGACTACTCCGGCTGCCCGGTCTGCCACCGCCGCGTCGACCCGGCGGACCCGTTCCTGGAGCCCGCGAAGCCGGCGGCGAGCGCGCCGCGGGGTTCCTCCGGGGCGCCGGGCGGGCCGCTGCGGCTGCTGGATCTGGGCGTCGACCGGGCCGCGGACGCCGCCACCGCGCTGCGCGCCCTGCTGGCGCGCCGCACGCCGCTGCCGCCGCAGGACCGCGACGACCTCGGGGTGCTCCTGGCGTACGCGCCGCCCGCGCTCGACTGGCTGCCCGCCGACGTCCCGGTACGGGAGACCAAGGCGCTCGTCCTGGGCACGCTGCTGCTCGACCCGCGCACCCGGGAGGCCGTGCACCCGCTGCTGGGCGACCGGCTGACCACCGCGACCGACGTGCTGCGACTGCTGGCCGTGCTGTCGGGCGGTACGCCGGACCTGCTGGAGCCGCGCCGGTTCCGGTCGCTCCCGCGCGGGCTGCGCCGCCGGCTCCTGACCGTCCTGGACGGTCTGGCCGCCGCTCCGCTCGTCGAGGACGTGCTGCGGCACCCGGGCCTGTGGAAGCGCGCGGCCGAAGTGCTCCACCCGTTCGAGCAGCACGGCAGGCACCCGAAGGCGGCGCTCGCCTTCGCGGTGCTGCGGGCCACCGACACCTCGGCCGTCTCGTTCGGCGCGGCGCTGCTGCGCACGGCCGCCGAGCACCCGGACGCGGTGCGGGTCGACTCCACCCGCATCAGGGCGAACACCTGGGGCGCGCGGGTCGAGGAGACCCTGCGCGCCGGGGACCGGCCGGCGGCCCTGGCGCTGCTCGCCGAGCGCCCGGGAGAGCTGCTGCGCCGCCTGGACCACCTGCTGCGCCTGGACGGAGCCCGGCCGCTGTCGCAGGGGGAGAGCGCGGCGCTGGCGCGCGCCCTGCCGAGTGCGGGCCCCGGACCGCTGCTCGCGGCGCTCGGCCGGCTGCGCACCCGTCACCTGCCGGGCGAGCGGCGGGTGTTCTTCCCCCGCGGTCGGGTGACCCGCGCGTACACCGCGGAGGACACGCGCGCGCCGCTGCCCCGCGCCCTGACCGCGCGGGTCTGCGCGCTGCTGGAGGCGGAGGCGCTGCGCCGTCTGTCCGGTGCGTCGCGGTTCCGCCTGGCGGTGCTGGACGCGGGCCTCGCCGGGCTGGCCGTCCCCTCGGCCGAGGGGGCCGCCGCGAAGTCCCTGGTGTCGGTGCCGCGCGGCAGCACCCAGCCGCTGCCGGAGGGGGACGTGCTGCGCCTGTTCCTGCACTGGACCGAGCCGCCGGGGACCCGCGTGGACCTGGACCTGTCGGTCGCGCTGTACGACGCGGACTGGACGTACCTCGGCCTGTGCGACTACACGAGGCTGGTGTACGGCGCCCGGGCGGCGGTCCACTCCGGCGACCTGACGTCCGCGCCGGCGCCCGACGGGGCGACCGAGTACGTCGACCTGGACCTGCCGGCGCTGTCGGCGGCGGGGGTGCGGTTCGCGCTGCCCATCGTCTTCAGCTTCAACAACATCCCCTTCGACCGGCTCCTCGACGCGTTCGCCGGTTTCATGGCGCTGGGCTCGAAGGAGGCCAGGAGTTCGCGGTACGACCCGAGGGCGGTGCGCCAGCGCTACGACCTGGCGGGCGAGTCGAGGATCCACGTGCCGCTGCTGGTGGACCTGGAGCGGGGCACCTTCCTGTGGACGGACGTGCACCTGCCGCCGGCGGAGGGCTACCACAGCGTCGCCCGGCACAGCACCGCCCTGGGCGGCATCGGCCGGGACCTGTTCCAGTACTTCACCGCGGGGCGTACGACCCTGTGGGACCTGGCGGTGTGGCACGCGGCGGCCCGCGCGGAGGAGACCCTGGTGGTGCGCGATGGCGAGCTGTTGTACTTCACGCGCCGGCTCGGCGAGACGCTCGGCGCCTATGCCGGGCGTATCCGCACGAACGGGGCACCGGACGCGCGGCGGCGCGACGACGACCCGGTGGCGCTCGCGGCGAGGGCGGCGGCCGGGAGGCGGGCGCTGCTGGCGCTGGTCGACGGCGCGGTGGCGCCCGAGAGGGCGTCGGGAACGGTCTACCGGCTGCTCCCGGGCGCGGTCGACGGCTGCGGCCTGGACCAGGCGTCGGCCGGGGACCTGCTCGCCCCGCTCGGCTGACGCGGCCCCAACTGCCGTACGGGGACCGGTTTTGGGGGCACGGGGCGTCAACACGGCGACGGGACGGGGGATGCCGGGGACGGCGTTGTCAGTGGCGGCCTCTATTCTCAGTGACCATGCTCGACGACCGTACGACAGCAGCAGCGTGGCCGGCCGCCTACCCGCAGGGGTACGCGGTCGTCGACGTGGAGACCACCGGACTCGCCCGCGACGACCGGATAGTGTCCGCTGCCGTCTACCGGCTCGACGCGCAGGGCAACGTCGAGGACCACTGGTACACGCTGGTCAATCCGGAGCGGGACCCGGGCCCGGTGTGGATCCACGGCCTGACGAGCGACGTGCTGGAGGGGGCGCCGCTCTTCGCCGAGGTCGCCGCCGAGTTCTCGCAGCGGCTCGACGGCCGGGTGCTCGTCGCGCACAACGCGATGTTCGACTGGTCGATGATCGCCCGGGAGTACGCCCGCGCGGAGTGCACCGCGCCCGTACGCCAGCGGCTGTGCACCATCGCACTCGCCAAGGAGCTGGCGCTGCCGCTGCCGAACCTGAAGCTGGAGTCGCTGGCCGCGCACTTCGGTGTCGTCCAGCGGCGCGCGCACAACGCGCTGGACGACGCGCGCGTGCTGGCGGAGGCGTTCCGGCCGAGCCTGCACACGGCGGCGGAGCGGGACGTACGGCTGCCGCTGCTGGAGTGCCGGCCGCTCACCGAGTGGTCGGCGGCGCCGGTCCCGCGCATCGGCCGGCAGGCCACGTCGTCCTCGTACCGGCCGGGCAGCTGGCGGCCCTCGCGCAAGCGCCCGCCGTGCCCGTACCCCAACCCCGGACGCTACGAAGCGGACAAGCCGCTCAAGCAGGGCATGCGAGTGGCCTTTTCGGGTGATACGTCCATCGACCGTGACCTGCTGGAGGACCGCGCCGTGGAGGCGGGCCTGCATGTGGCGTCCAGTGTGTCGCGGCTCACCAGCCTGCTCGTCACCAACGACCCGGACGCGGCAACGTCGAAGACCATCAAGGCGAAGTCCTTCGGGACGCCGATCCTCGACGAGGCGGCGTTCACCCATCTGTTGCGGGACGTGGCTCCGGCGGAGGACTCGGCAGACGGGTGACCGCGCGGCCGCCGTCGGGCGTTTCGCCGTCCGTTCCGACGACGGGCGCCGCACCCTGTGGCGCATGGCACGTTGCGAGGTCTGCGGAAACGATTACGGCATGTCGTTCGAGGTGCACGCGCAGGGCGCGGTGCACGTCTTCGACTGCTTCGCCTGCGCCATCCACCGCATGGCGCCCATCTGCGAACACTGCCGGGTCCAGATCATCGGCCAGGGCGTCGAGGTCGACGGCCAGTGGTTCTGCGGCGGGCACTGCGCCCGCGCGGAGAAGGGCCAGGTGGGCATCGTCGACAAGGTGTGATCCCCCGCCCCGGTCCCGCCGCCCGGCCGGTTCGCCCGGCCCCGTCGCCCCGCGGCCGGGACCCCCGCTCCCCACACCCCATGGCCCGAGTTGTACGGTCATGGGGTGTACCGCTTCCTGTTGTCCCGGCAGTGGGTGATCCTCACCCTCGTCGCCCTCGTCCTCATCCCCGTGATGATCGAGCTGGGCTTCTGGCAGTTCCACCGGCACCAGCACCGGGTCGCGCAGAACGCCCTGATCGCGGACAACCTCAAGGCGGAGCCCGTGCCCGTGACGGAGCTCACCTCCCCCGGGCACACCGTCCCGCGCGGTGACTACTGGCGCCAGGTGACCGCGACCGGCACCTTCGACTCCGCCCACGAGGTCGTCGTCCGCCGCCGCACCAACGCCGACGACAAGGTCGGCGTCCTCGTCCTGACCCCGCTGGTCCTCGCCGACGGCCGCGCCGTGCTGGTGAACCGGGGCTGGGTGCCGGCCGCCGCCGATCAGATGGCGTACCCGGAGGTCCCGCCCGCCCCCGCGGGCGAGGTGACGGTGACCGGCCGGCTCAAGGCGGACGAGACCACCGGGGCCAGCGGCATCAAGGACCTCAGCGGTCTGCCGCCCCGCCAGGTGATGCTGATCAACAGTGAGCAGCAGGCCGAGCGGCTCGGCCGCGAGGTCCTCGGCGGCTATCTGGAGCAGACCGAGCCGCGGCCGGCCGGGGACACCCCCGAGCTGATCGCCGAGCCGGACCACGACTCCATCGGCGCGCACATGGCGTACGCGGTGCAGTGGTGGCTGTTCGCGGCCGGTGTACCGGTCGGGTGGGTGGTGCTGGTGCGCCGCGAGAAGCGCGACCGCGAGGCGGCGGAGGCCGCGGGGACGCAGGAGGGCGCCGCGCCCGAACCGTCCGTCGCGTGAGGCGCCGCCGGGCAGGAACGCGGCCTTGAGGCGCCGCCGGGCACGAACGCGGCCTTGAGGCGCCGGCGCGTGCGGCGTCCGTTGGGCGCTCCCGCCGCGTGGGCGTTTGCTTAGCCGAACGCCGGTGCGGGAACACGCCAGTCGTGACGCAACGCATCGAGGACTACGCCCTCATCGGCGACCTGCAGACCGCGGCGCTGGTGGGCAAGGACGGCTCCATCGACTGGCTGTGCCTGCCGCGCTTCGACTCGTCGGCCTGTTTCGCGGCGCTGCTCGGCGACGAGGAGAACGGGCACTGGCGGCTGGCGCCGAAGGGCGCGTCGGCGTGCACACGACGAAGTTACGTCGGTGACTCGCTCGTCCTGGAGTCGGTGTGGGAGACCCGCACGGGCACGGTACGGGTCCTCGACTTCATGCCGCAGCGGGACGAGGCGCCCGATGTCGTCCGCATCGTGGAGGGCATCAGCGGCACCGTCGAGATGGCGGGGGTGCTGCGGCTGCGCTTCGACTTCGGGTCGATCGTGCCGTGGGTGCGCCGCTCGGACGGCCACCGGGTGGCGATCGCCGGCCCCGACTCCGTCTGGCTGCGCAGTGAGCCCGAGGTCAAGACGTGGGGCCAGCAGTACAGCACCTGCTCGTCCTTCACGGTCGGCGCCGGGGAGAAGGTCGCCTTCGTCCTGACCTGGCATCCCTCCCACCATCCGCGGCCGCCGCTGATCGACCCGTACGAGTCGCTGGAGCACACGCTGGAGGACTGGAAGTCGTGGGCGGCGCAGTGCTCCTACGAGGGGCCCTACCGGGACGCGGTGCTCCGCTCGCTGATCACGCTGAAGGCGCTGACGTACGCGCCCACGGGCGGGATCGTGGCCGCGCCGACGACCTCGCTGCCCGAGGAGATCGGCGGCGTGCGCAACTGGGACTACCGCTACTGCTGGCTGCGCGACTCCACCCTCACGCTGGGCGCGCTGCTGTCCGCCGGCTACCTGGAGGAGGCGGGCGCGTGGCGGGACTGGCTGCTGCGGGCGGTCGCGGGCGACCCGGCCGACCTGCAGATCATGTACGGGCTGGCGGGCGAGCGGCGGCTGCCGGAGACCGAGCTGCCGTGGTTGCGCGGGTACGCGGGGTCCCGTCCGGTACGGACCGGGAACGCCGCGGTGCACCAGTTGCAGCTCGACGTGTACGGGGAGGTCATCGACTCGCTGTACCTGGCGCGCGAGGCGGGCATGGCCGCGCTGTCGCACGCGTGGAACCTCCAGCTGAGCCTGCTGAACTTCCTGGAGTCGGCGTGGCGGCGGCCCGACGAGGGCCTGTGGGAGGTGCGCGGGCCGCGGCGCCACTTCGTGCACTCGAAGGTCATGGCGTGGGTCGCCGCCGACCGGGCCGTACGGACGCTGGAGGCGCACCCGGAGCTGGGCGGCGACGCGGCGCGGTGGCGGGTGATGCGGGACGAGGTGCACCGCGAGGTGTGCGAGAAGGGCTACGACCCGGAGCGGAACACCTTCACGCAGTCGTACGGGTCCCGGGAGCTGGACGCGGCGACGCTGCTGATACCGCGGGTCGGCTTCCTGCCGCCGGACGATCCGCGGGTGGTGGGGACGGTGGACGCGGTGCGGCGGGAGCTGACGCACGACGGGCTCGTCCGCCGCTACAGCGTGGAGGGTGTGGCGATCGACGGGCTGCCGGGCGGCGAAGGCACGTTCCTGGTGTGCTCGTTCTGGCTGGCGGACGCCCTGCGGATGACGGGGCGCGCCAAGGAGGCCCGGGAGCTGTTCGAAAGGCTGCTGGCGCTGCGCAACGACGTCGGTCTGCTGGCGGAGGAGTACGACCCGGCGGCGCGGCGGCAGCTGGGCAACTTCCCGCAGGCGTTCAGCCACGTCGGACTGGTCGGAACCGCCTGTGCCCTGGCGCGCGAGGAGGCCGCCGGAGCAGGATAGGCGCATGGATCTTGGACTGAAGGACCGTGTGTACGTCGTGACGGGCGCGTCGCGGGGGCTGGGCAACGCGTCGGCGCGGGCGCTGGTGGCGGACGGGGCGCGGGTGGTGCTCTCGTCGCGCGACGAGAAGGCGGTGGCTCAGGCGGCCGCCGACCTGGGGCCGGGGGCCGTGGGCGTCGCCATGGACAACGCCGATCCGGCGGCGCCCGAGCGCCTGATCGACGCCGCCCGTACGCACTTCGGCCGGTTCGACGGCATCCTCATCAGTGTGGGCGGCCCGGCGCCGGGCTCGGCGGCGGACACCACCGAGGAGCAGTGGCGGGCGGCGTTCGACGCGGTGTTCCTGGGGGCGGTGCGCCTGGCCCGCTCGGCGGCGGCCGCGCTGGGCGAGGGCGGCGTGATCGGGCTGGTGCTCTCGGGCTCGGTGCACGAGCCGATCCCGGGCCTGACCATCTCCAACGGCCTGCGGCCGGGGCTGGCGGGCTTCGCCAAGTCCCTCGCCGACGAGGTGGGGCCGCGCGGCATCCGCGTCGTCGGCCTGTTGCCCTCCCGGATCGACACCGACCGCGTCCGCGAACTCGACGCCCTGTCGGGGGACGCCGCCGCGGCGCGCGCGGCCAACGAGGAGCGGATCCCGCTGCGCCGCTACGGCACCCCGGAGGAGTTCGGCACCACGGCCGCGTTCCTCCTCTCCCCCGCCGCCTCCTACCTGACGGGCGTGATGCTGCCCGTGGACGGGGGCGCGCGGCACGGGTTCTGACCGACGGGCCGGTCCGGCCGCGGCACGGGTTCTGACCGACGGGCCGGTCCGGCCGCGGCACGGCTTCGGGCCGCGGCCGGTTTCGCGTCTTCCGAGCCCCCTCAGGGGGCCGTCGTGGGGCCGCGGAGTTCGTCGGCGGCCCCCAGCCGGGCGGTCGGCGTCAGGTGACGCGGCCCGGGCGGTGCTTGAGGGGGCGCAAAAGGGCTTCGGCCGGGAGCACGGGCAGGCCGGCCGAGGTACGGGCATGGCCGAGGGCTTCGGACGACAGGTGCGTGAGCGTGGCGGCCGGCGACGCGTGCGGCTCCAGTGTCAGGGAGACACGGGCCTCGGGGGCCGTGCGGCGGCCGGTGAGCCGGACCCGGGCGCTGGCCACGCCGTCCAGTGTCTCCGCCTCGGACTCGACCGCGTCCTCCAGCGTCCGGCCCTGCAGCACCGCGCCCTCGCCATCGCCCGTGTCGACGAGCACCTCGGTCAGCCGTTGACGCCGCAGCTGCGCCAGCAGCCACACCAGCGCCAGCAGCACCAGGGCCGCGAGAACCGCGACAGCGACGGGCCACCGCCAGTCGCCCGTGCCGCGCCGGTCCTCCGCGAGCAGCACCGCGTCGGGGCCGCGCCACGGCCACCACGACGGCACGCCCAGGTCCAGGCCGGCCGCCAGGACCGCGCCGCCCACGCAGAGCAGCACCAGCCCGGCCAGGCCGACGAGGGCGCGGTTGACGGTACGGAGCACGCCGGTCACCTCCTCTTCACCGCGTGGGCGACGTGCAGCGACAGCGACGGCGGCCGTTGCAGCCCGAGGTCCGCGATCGCCTGGTCGAGCGCCGTGCGCAGGTCGTCGTGCACCTCGTCCAGTTCTCGGAAGTGCGACACCGCACGCACGGCGACGGCGCGCCGACGGGTCCGGACGCGGACGGACTGCACGCCGGACACGGCCAGCGCCCGGTCACGCAGCACCAGCGTCACCGCGTTCCGGTCGAGAGCGGCGCGTACGGGTACGGAGTCGCGCCGCATCGGCAGGATCGTGCGCAGCCCCGGGGTGAGGGCCAGCACGAGCAGCCACAGGCCGAGCGCCACCGCCACCGCGGCGCCG
This sequence comes from Streptomyces sp. NPDC051310, assembly GCF_044455245.1. Taxonomy (NCBI): domain Bacteria; kingdom Bacillati; phylum Actinomycetota; class Actinomycetes; order Kitasatosporales; family Streptomycetaceae; genus Streptomyces; species Streptomyces sp. NPDC051310. Next base: position 11,987 of record NZ_JBITEO010000034.1, on the reverse strand, counting down.
ACGCGGACGTAGGTGTCGTCCAGGGGCCGGGTGGCCAGTTCGTCGGAGAGCACGCGGCGCCAGGCCATGCCCCGCCGTCCGGCCCATACCGCCGCGACGTCGTACAGCAGCAGTCCCGCGCCGCCCAGGACGACCAGCCCGACCAGTACGGCCGGGACGCGCCGCACGGACCAGAACCGCCCTTTGTCCCGTGTGCTCATCGGACCCTCCTGCGGTCCCGGCCGCCCCTGTGCGGCGAATGGAGCCGCTCCACCCGGACCGCGACCTCCGGCACCCGCAGGCCTGCGAGGGCCTCCACCCGGCGGCCGACGTGGTGGCGCACGGCTCCGCACTGGGCGCCGAGATCCGAGGGGTATCCGAGCTCCAGGCTGATCCGGACGCGCGCGCTGTCCCGGTGCACGACGACGGACGCGTGCGGCGGCTTGCCGCCCTGCGGTACGCCGCCCTCCGGCAGGTCGTCGAGGGCCTCGCGGGCCGCCTGCGCTGCGATCTTCGCGACGACGCGGTCGGCGAGCGTCGTCGCCCCGCGGTCCGCCGCGCCGACGCGACCGCCGCCTTCACCGCCTGCGCCGCCGTCCGGGCGGCCACCGGGGCCTCCCGGACCGCGCGAGACCGTCATCGCCCCCGTCACCGCGTCACCGCCGCCGGTCGTAGCGGTCGTAACGGTCGCGGCTGCGGAAGAAGTCACCGGGCTCCAGGTCTCCGTCCACGAACCGCCCCACCACGAAGCCGACCGCACCCAACGCCGCGACCAGCAAAAACGCGCCGAAGCCGCCGAAATACCCGGCGAACCCGAGCGCCATCCCGGCCAGCAGGCCGACCATCGCCATGCTCATCTGCGCTCCTCCGCGCTCTGCGCTTGCCTGTGACGCCGCTTGCCTGCGGCGTCCGTAGTGCCCGCGGCTACTGGAGCCGTGTCTCCTGCTCCTCTTCTTCCTCCTCTTCCTCCGGCAGCTTCACGTCGCTGACGGCGATGTTGACCTCGACCACTTCCAGTCCGGTCATCCGCTCAACCGCCGCGATGACGTTCTCCCGGACATCCCGGGCGACATCGATGATGGAGACGCCGTACTCGACGACGATCTCCAGGTCCAGCGCCGTCTGCACCTCTCCGACTTCGACCTTCACGCCGCGCGTGACGCTCGACCGGCCGCCGGGCACCCGGTCGCGCATGGCCCCGAAGGTGCGGGACATCCCGCTGCCCATGGCGTGGACGCCGTCGACGTCCCGGGCCGCGAGTCCGGCGATCTTCTCGACCACGCCGTCGGCGATGGTGGTACGGCCGCGTGCCCCCGGGTCGGCAGAGCGCCGGGCCGCCGAGGCCTTCCGGGTCGCCTCGGCCGCCGGTTCCCTGATTTGCGAGGACTTCGCCGCCTGGGCGGCCTGCGGGGTCTGCGAGGTATCACTCATCGCCGTTCGTCCCTTCAGGGAGGATTTGGGCTCTCTTGACCACACTAAGGCTGATTGCTCCATCTTGCGCCGGAAATGGGGCAGTCTGGAGGAATGACGACGGCTGACGGATGGGCCACGGCGGTGCGCAGCAGGCTCGGCCTGGGGCGGCTGCTCCCGCTGGGCGGTGCGGCGGACGGGGTGTGGCTGGCGGAGCGGGCGGCGGCCGGGGTGCTGCGCCGGACCGCGTGGGCGGTGCCGGGTGTGTCACCCGGCAGACTCCGGATCGGCCTCGCCGACCCGGAATCGGCCGGGGAGCCGGTGGTCCCGCCTCCGCCCGGCGCCCTGCCGCCCGGCCCGCTGCGCATCGAGGCGGACTTCGCGGTGCGCCTGGCGGGCAACCGGACCGTACCGCTGCCGGACACCGCCGAGCTGCTGCGCACCGCCCTGCTGCGGGATGCGGAGGAACGGCTGGGCCTGCTGGTGACGGTCGCGGACCTCCGGGTGACGGCCCTGCTGGAGGGCGCGGCGCCCGGCGAGGAGCAGGCGCCGGGAGAAGCGGGCGGGGAAGAGGCGCCCGGCGCCGCGAGCGGTGCGCCGGCAGACGCCCTCGGCCCGGCGGCCGGTACGGATATGCGTACGGATGGCGGTACGGGCACCGGCACGGGCCCGACGGCCACGACGGCCGCGGTGGCCGCGGCAGTACCGGGCGTGCTGCGGCTGACCTCGGCGCTGGGCCCCTCCGTGCACCGGGGCGCCGATCATCTCCGTATCGAGCTGGCGACCGCGCCGGGCCACCGCGCACTGGACGTGGCGCTGGCGGTCCGGGCGGCCGTCGGCGGCACCCTGCCCGTGAGCGTGCTGGTCACGGACGTCGCGACCGGCGAGCCGTAACGGCCGGCCGGACCGGGACAGCGACCTACTCGGAGAGGCCCGCGAGGTCGCGCAGGCGGCGGGCCTGGGCGGCGCGCTCGGCGACGCGCTGGTCCTCGTAGGTGCGCTCCTGGGCGCCGCGCAGCAGCGCCTTCGTCTCGATGACGGCGTCGCGCGGGGCCGCGAGCAGCGCGGCCGCGAGGTCGCGTACGGCGCCGTCCAGCTCATCGGCCGGAACGACCAGGTTGGCGAGGCCGATGCGCTCGGCCTCGTCGGCGTGCACGAAGCGGCCCGTGGCGCAGATCTCCAGCGCCCGCGCGTAGCCGACCGCCGCGACGAGCGGGTGCGTACCCGTCAGGTCGGGCACCAGGCCCAGGCTGGTCTCGCGCATGGCGAACTGCACGTCCGGCGCGACGACGCGCAGGTCGCAGGCGAGGGCGAGCTGGAAGCCGGCCCCGATCGCATGCCCCTGGACCGCCGCGATCGACACGATGTCGTTGCGGCGCCACCAGGTGAACGCCTCCTGGTACTCGGCGATGACCGCGTCCAGGTCCTCGTCCGAGCCGCGCGCCAGGTCGAGGAAGGACGGCTCGCCGTCGAAGCCCTCGGGCGTGAACGCCTGCCGGTCGAGCCCCGCGGAGAAGGACTTGCCCTCGCCGCGCAGCACGACGACCCGCACGCTGCCCGGGAGCGAACGGCCGGCCTCCACCAGCGCCCGCCACAGGGCGGGCGACTGCGCGTTGCGCTTGGCCGGATTGGCCAGCGTCACCGTGGCGACGGCGTCCTCGACGGTGAGCCGTACGCCGTCCTTGTCGAACACTTCGAGGGCTGGGTCGAGCGAGGTCATGAGGCGCCTCCGGATCCGGTGCGACAGTGCAGCCAATTAAGTGACTGCACAGTAACCACCCGGCCGACACATCGATCGACCGGGTGGCCCTGCCGGAACCATGGGGCCGGTCGGGCCCGCTCGGACGTCAGCCCGGACGCCGGAGCGCCGGGTACACCCGGAACCCGCGGTGACCGTCAGGCCGAAGGGGCCTTCTTGCCTCGCGTCGCTCCGCCGCGTCCCCGCAGCGTCACTCCGGACTCGCTGAGCATCCGGTGGACGAAGCCGTAGGACCGGCCGGTTTCTTCGGCCAGTGCCCGGATGCTCGCACCGGAGTCGTACTTCTTCTTCAGGTCTGCCGCGAGCTTGTCGCGCGCGGCGCCGGTCACCCGGCTGCCCTTCTTCAGAGTCTCGGCCACCCGTGCCTCCTCATGGGAAGTGCGCCTCTGGACTTCTCATGATCACCCCTCCGGCGCCACATGGCCAGCCATTCGACAAGGTCGGTGCTGCAAGGTTTCGCCACCGGCAGGTCACCGCACGGTCACCGTCCCGACCGGAAGACCGGCGGCGCGGCGGGCGTGACGGCGAAGTGCCAGGTCAGCGCGGTGCCCGGGACGACCGGTCGGCTCGGGGGCGGAAGGCGGGCCTCCGCAGCCCGCCACGCCGCGGTATGAGACGCACTCACTCAGATGAAGGATCACGCGTAAGCCGAATGATCCATACGGAGACGATCAGGAAGGCCCCGGGCGGCCTCCGCCGCGGCACCGGACGGGCGCGGCGAGGGCCTCCACGGGCACGGGAACGGGGTCAGGCGAGCGCGACGAGGTCGGCGTAGTCCGCGCCCCAGAGGTCCTCGACGCCGTCGGGCAGCAGGATGATCCGCTCCGGCTGGAGCGCCTCGACCGCGCCCTCGTCATGGGTGACGAGGACGACCGCGCCCTTGTACGTGCGCAGCGCGCCGAGGATCTCCTCGCGGCTGGCCGGGTCGAGGTTGTTCGTCGGCTCGTCGAGGAGCAGCACGTTCGCCGAGGAGACGACCAGCGTGGCCAGCGCCAGGCGGGTCTTCTCGCCGCCGGAGAGAACACCGGCCGGCTTGTCGACGTCGTCGCCGGAGAAGAGGAAGGAGCCGAGCACCTTGCGGACCTCGACGAGGTCCATGTCGGGCGCGGCGGACCGCATGTTCTCCAGGACCGTGCGGTCCGGGTCGAGGGTCTCGTGCTCCTGGGCGTAGTAGCCGAGCTTCAGGCCGTGACCCGGGGTGACCTGGCCGGTGTCCGGCGTCTCCACGCCGGCGAGCAGCCGCAGCAGCGTGGTCTTGCCCGCGCCGTTGAGGCCGAGGATGACGACCCGCGAGCCCTTGTCGATGGCGAGGTCGACGTCGGTGAAGATCTCCAGGGAGCCGTACGACTTGGACAGGCCCTCCGCGGTGAGCGGGGTCTTGCCGCAGGGCGCCGGGTCCGGGAACCGCAGCTTGGCGACCTTGTCGGAGGCGCGGACGTCCTCGAGGCCGGCCAGGAGCCGCTCGGCGCGGCGGGCCATGTTCTGCGCGGCGACCGTCTTGGTGGCCTTGGCGCGCATCTTGTCGGCCTGCGCGTTGAGGGCGGCGGCCTTCTTCTCGGCGTTGGCGCGCTCGCGCTTGCGGCGCTTCTCGTCGGCCTCGCGCTGCTGCTGGTACAGCTTCCAGCCCATGTTGTAGATGTCGATCGCCGAGCGGTTGGCGTCCAGGTAGAACACCTTGTTGACCACGGTCTCGACGAGGTCGACGTCGTGGGAGATCACGATGAAGCCGCCGCGGTACGTCTTGAGGTAGTCGCGCAGCCAGACGATCGAGTCGGCGTCGAGGTGGTTGGTGGGCTCGTCCAGGAGCAGGGTGTCGGCGTCCGAGAAGAGGATGCGGGCCAGCTCGACGCGGCGGCGCTGACCGCCGGACAGGGTGTGGAGCGGCTGGCCGAGGACGCGGTCCGGCAGGCCGAGCGCGTGGGCGATGGTGGCCGCCTCGGCCTCGGCGGCGTACCCGCCCTTGGTGAGGAACTCGGTCTCCTGGCGCTCGTACTGCCGCATCGCCTTCTCGCGGGTGGCGCCCTGGCCGCTGGAGATGCGCTCCTCGTTCAGCCGCATCTTGCGGATGAGGACGTCGAGGCCGCGGGCGGACAGGATGCGGTCGCGGGCCAGGACGTCGAGGTCGCCGGTGCGCGGGTCCTGGGGGAGGTAGCCGACCTCGCCGGAGCGGGCGATGGTGCCGGCGGCGGGGATGCCCTCGCCCGCGAGGCACTTGGTGAGGGTGGTCTTGCCGGCGCCGTTGCGGCCGACCAGGCCGATGCGGTCACCCTTGGCGACGCGGAAGGAAGCGGACTCGATGAGGATGCGGGCACCGGCGCGCAGCTCGATGCCGGAAGCGGTGATCACGGACAGACTCCAGGGCGGTATGGACGGCGGAAGGACGGCGAGTGCGGTGGCTTCGACGCCGGCTAATGCACAGGGAGAATGGCCATACGGGCCAGTCTAACGGGCGGCTGCAACTGCTTTTCGGCACGCTTTCGGCCGCGGCGGGCGGGCGGCCCCGGGCCCGGGCGGGTCCTGCGTGCGCGCGGGCTGTGCGGGGGGCTGTAGTGCGCCGGCGGCTGCCGCACGGGCGGTATGGCGCGGCGCAACACCTTCCGGTGACCGGCGGCCGCTCCGGGCGGCGTCGTCGGTGGCGGCTGCCAGACTGGGGAACAGCTGAGATCCGGGTCACAGTCGAAAGGTCGCAAGGTCGCATCGAGCGCCGAATCGGAGCGTGAGCAGCATGGCGGACGTACCGAGCATCTATCCGACGATCCTGTACGAGGACGCGAAGGCGGCCATCAGAACGCTGAAGGAAGCCTTCGGGTTCACCGAGGTGAGTGTGTACGAGGGCGAGGACGGCTCCGTCGTCCACTCCGAGCTGGCCTGCGGCAACGGCATGGTGATGCTGGGCACCAAGGGCGGCGACGGCGTCTTCGCCAAGGCGATGGCGGGGGCGGGCCCGGTGGGGGTGTACGTCGTCGTGGACGACGTGGACGCGCACCATGCGCGGGCGGTGGAGCACGGGGTGGAGATCCTGATGCCGCCGACGGACCAGGACTACGGCTCTCGGGACTACATGGCGCGGGACGGCGAGGGCAACATCTGGAGCTTCGGGACGTACGCCCCCGGTACGGCGGCGGGCTAGGCCCCCGCGGCCGGGCCGCCCGCCGGGGCCTCGGGAGGCCGCACGGCGGGCGGGGGCGGGAGTCGCGGCGCCGGCCGGCGGTCAGGCTCCGCCGGTGTGGACCTGGAAGGCCGCACGGCGCATCGCCTTGGCGAGGGCCGGGTCGGGGTGGGCCGCGGCCAGGGCGACCAGGACCTGCACGGTGCGCGGGTGGCCGACCGCGCGGACCTCGTCGAGCAGGGCGGGGACCGTGCCCTGGACCGCGGACTCCAGGTGGCGGACGAGCAGGCTGGCCTCCCCGTGGTCGGCGACGGCGGCGGCCGTGTCCACCCAGAGCCAGGTGGCCTCCTCGCGGGTGAGGACGTCTGGCGCGTCGTCGGGGTCGGCACCCTCGTACTCCGCGAGCCACAGCAGGGCGTAGGGGCGCAGCGAGACCTCCTGCGCGGCGGTCCGCACCTCGCCCTCGGCCGCGGCGCCGACCACCCGCAGGGCCTCGAAGGCGAGGCCCCGCAGCAGGGCGTCCTCGCCGCGCGCGACGTCGAGCAGCTCGGTGACGGCGCTGCCGACCGGCCGGGCGGCGAGCCAGGCGCGGTACTCGGCGCGGGCCGGGCCGGGGGTGAGACGGGCGCAGGCGCGCAGCATGTCCTCGGCGGACTGCTCGATGTGGCCGGCGGGGCTCTGCGCGGCGACGCAGATCTGCTCCAGCTTGACCCACACCGCCCAGTTGCCGAGCGGGGTGAGGGTGGCCTGGCCCTCGCCGAGGGTCAGGGCGCCGACGGCGGCCAGGCCCTCCAGCGCCCAGTCCAGCAGTTGGGCGAGCGAGTCGGGGCCCGGCAGCGGCTCGGGCACGTGCTCGCGCGGCGCCGCGCCGGCGGCGGGGCCCGTGGGGACCTCGCAGCGCTCCTCGCGGAGTTCGGCGACGCGCTGCTGGAGCAGGTCGAGCAGGGACGGCACCGGTACGGGCCCGGCGGAGAGCTGGAGGAGGGAGAGCACCTGGGGCACGGCCTCCACGACCTCGGCCACGGCGGCTGGCGCGACGTCGGCGGGCGCCGGGTGGACGAGTGACCAGGCGTCGAAGAGGGCGACCCAGCCGCGCAGGACGGCCGAGTCGTCGCGGTCCCAGGCACGCAGCCGCCACCCGGGGCGCGCCGTGCCGTCGTGCAGTTCGACGAGGCCGGCGAGGCGCGCCCGGTCCCAGCCGGCGCGCACCTGCTCGGGTGTCAGGCCGAGCGCGGCGGCGGCGCGTTCCTGGGCGGGGGTGGCGTCGGGGTGGCGCTCGACGGCTGCCCAGCGGGCGATGCGCACCGCGTCGTCGAGGACGGCCCTCGCCTGACGGGCCAGCTCGGTCGGGGGCGGCGTGCCCTCGGGCGGCCGCGGCGCCGGCCGGGTGCGCCGGGTCGTCACAGCCCGTCGGGCCGTGGACAGGGGCCGCGGACGGACGAGTCGGAGTCTGGAGTTGCGCGCCAGTTGCTCATCAGGCTTTCGAGACGTCACGGGGGCAGTCTTCCCGCTGACGGCCCGAAAGCCCAAACGGAATGGGATTCCCCGGGCTCCGGGGGTACCGGAGGGGGTTGCTACAGGAGGGGGGTGAGGAAGCGGCGCAGGGCCTCCTCGTAGCGGTGGGGGTCGGCGTTCCACATGGCGCCGTGCGGCGCCTCCGCGACGGTGTGAAGGGTGACCAGCTCGGGGCGGCGGGCGGCCAGTTCGCGCGAGCCCTGCCAGGGGGCGAGGTGGTCGTCCGGACCGTGGAGGAGGAGCGTCGGTACGCGCAGCCCGCCGGCGTCGGCGGCCTCGGCGATGCGGTCGGGGTGCACGCCCGTCCGGCCCTGGGCGGCGCGGACCGCGAGCGGCAGCAGCGGTGCGGGGGTGCGGCGGGCGGTGGCCAGGGCGCGCAGGGTGGTCTCCCAGTCGAGGACCGGGGAGTCCAGCACCAGGCCGGTGATGCGGTCGCGCAGGCCGGAGTTGGCGGCGGCGTGCAGGGCCATGGAGGCGCCGGTGGACCAGCCGTACAGGATGACGCGGTCGGCGCCGTGGCGTACGGCGTGCCGGATCGCCGCGTCCAGGTCGCGCCACTCCGAGTCCCCGAGGTGGCCGAGGCCGTCCGCGGGGCGGGGGGCGCCCGGGTCGCCGCGGTAGGCGGGGGCGAGCACGGGGAGCCGCAGGCCGTGCAGGAAGCCCATGACGTTCAGGGTGTGTGCGCGGGTGGTGCCGAGGCCGTGGACGGCGATGACCCAGGTGGCGCGGGTGGCGGGGACGAACCACGCGGGCATCTCGCCCAGTTCGCCCTGGATGTCCATGTCCTCGTGGTCGAGGCCGAGGGCGGTGGCGGGGGTGCCGGTGTGCAGCTGCGGCGTGAGCCTCACGCGACTGCCCCTGTCGAGGATGCCGAGGGACACGCTCTCCAGGCGGCGTACGACCGTGTCGGCGGAGTGCGGCACGTCGTCCAGGACGGGTCCGACGACCGCGTGGACGTCCGGGCCCTGGAGGCCGTAGGTGCCGGGGCGCAGCGAGGCCAGGTGGCGGGTCAGGGTGACCTGTCCGGCGGCGGTGGCGTGCACGGTGAGCCGGGGCTCGCCGGGCAGGGGCCGGCCGGGCCGCGGCCTGAGCGCGGCGTCGCTGGCGTACCGGCCGGCCGCGATCGTGGCCGCGCCGACACCGATGAGGGTGGTGACGGCCGCTGCCGTCGCTGTAGCCGGGCGCACCGCTCCATCTTCGCCGGGGCGCCTCCGCCCTGCCAGTGGGCCTGCTCCGCCGGTGGCACGGCCGCTCCGGGGGTACGGGTTCCCCGCCGGGGGCGCCGGGCCGGGCCCGCCGTGAGGGTGGCCATGCCGGCGGGCGCGACCGCGGCCGGGCCGGGCAGCGGGCGAGGCGCGGTGACGCCCAGGACGGCGACCCGGGCCGCCGCGGCGGTCGGCACCCGGAGCCCCGGGCGGGGCGGTCCCCGACGCCCGGCGCCCGCGCGGCCCCGGCGCGGGGCACGGCGGGGGGGCACCGCCCCGGGTCAGCCGCCGCCCCGGGGCCATGGGCCGCGCACCCGGGCGGCCTCGGGGCGGAAAGGCGCCGGCCGGGTGGGGCCTGCCGGCCGGGGGGCCGGGCGGGCCCGCCGGAAGCCCCGGGACGCCATCGCCGGCCGCGGGTCGGCCCCGGACGCCCGGCGGCCGTGGGCCCGGCGCCGGGGGGCTCAGCCGGGCTGGCCGTAGCCGTGCAGCTTGGCCGCGGCGGCGTCGAGGTCGGCGGGGGTCAGGAGGGTCGGGGCGTGGCCGGGGACGGAGGTGGCGGTGAGCCAGAGGCGGCACATCCATTCGAGCTGGGCCGTGCGGTCGTAAGCCTGGTCGAGGGTGTCGCCGTAGGTGACCGTGCCGTGGTTGCGCAGCAGGCAGCCCGTGCGGCCGTCGAGGGCGCGCAGCATGTGGTCGGCGAGCTCCTGCGTGCCGTACAGGGCGTACGGGGCGACGCGGACCGGGCCGCCGAGCGCCGCGGTCATGTAGTGGATCGGGGGGAGCTCGCCGACCAGGGTGGAGACCGCGGTGGCGTGCACGGCGTGGGTGTGGACCACCGCGCGGGCCGGGGTGCGGCGGTGGATCTCCAGGTGCATGGGCAGCTCGCTGGTGGGCGTGAGCGTGCCGCGGACCTGGCGTCCGTCCAGGTCGACGGCGGTGAGGTCGGCGGGGGTGAGCCGGTCGTAGGGCACGCCGCTCGGCGTGACGAGGACGAGGTCGCCGACCCGTACGGAGACGTTTCCGGAGGTGCCGACGACCAGCCCGTCCGTCACCGTCCGGCGGGCGGTGGCCACCAGGGCGTCCCACGCCCGTTCGATCGCTTCGCGGGGCTCGGCCGTGTCCTGTGTCATGCACCCGATCCTGTCAGGCCGGCGTCCGGACGGGGATCCGGGGCGTGAGATGCGTCTCCACGGAAAGGCGCGAAACGGCGGCAATCCGACTTCCCGGGCCCGTGGGCGCTGGGATCGGGGCGTCCACCACTGGAACCGGAGGAACCCCATCCGGATCTTCGGACACCATGACGCCCGACCCAGTTCACCTTCCGTTCACTCAGGTTGCTTACGTTCGCCGAGCCACTGACGTCGAACGATTGCCTGGGTAAATGGAACACATCACGCTGCTGCTCGCCATTGTGGTCGTGACAGCTCTAGTGTTCGATTTCACGAACGGTTTCCATGACACCGCCAACGCGATGGCCACCACCATCTCGACCGGCGCCCTGAAGCCCAAGACGGCGGTGGCCATGTCCGCCGTGCTGAACCTGGTCGGCGCGTTCCTGTCCGTGGAGGTCGCCAAGACGATCTCCAGCGGCCTGGTGAACGAAGAAGGAATCACACCCGAGGTCATCTTCGCGGCGCTCGTCGGCGCCATCCTCTGGAACCTCGTGACGTGGCTGGTGGGTCTGCCCTCCAGCTCCTCCCACGCCCTCATGGGCGGCCTCGTCGGCGCCACCATCGCCTCGGTCGGCCTGAGCGGTGTCAACGGCGGCGTCGTCGTCACCAAGGTCCTGATCCCGGCCGTCGCGGCCCCGCTCGTCGCGGGCCTCGCCGCGATGCTGGCCACCCGGCTGACGTACAAGGCCGGCGCGAACATCGACGAGAAGACCGGCCGCAAGGGCTACCGCGCCGGTCAGATCGCCTCCGCGGGCCTGGTCTCCCTCGCCCACGGCACCAACGACGCGCAGAAGACCATGGGCATCATCACCCTGGCGCTGGTCGCCGGCGGCATCCTCGCCCCCGGCTCGAACCCGCCCCTGTGGGTGATCGTCTCCGCCGGTCTGGCCATCGCGCTCGGCACCTACCTCGGCGGCTGGCGCATCATCCGCACCATGGGCAAGGGCCTCACCGACCTCCAGCCGCAGCAGGGCTTCGCCGCCCAGACCAGCGCGGCCACGGTCATCCTCGCCTCGTCCAACCTGGGCTTCTCGCTCTCGACCACGCACTCCTGCTCCGGTGCCGTGATGGGCGCCGGCCTCGGCCGCAAGGGCGGCGTCGTCCGCTGGTCCACCGCGACCCGGATGTTCGTGGCGTGGGGCCTGACCCTGCCGGCCGCCGGCCTCGTCGCCGCCGGCTCGGAGTACGTGACCCAGCAGGGCGACTGGGGCGTCGCCGCCGTCGCGGTCTTCCTGGTCGCCTCCTGCGCCGCGATCTGGTTCATCTCCCGCCGCCAGGTCGTCGACCACACCAACGTCAACGACGTGGAGCCGGCGGACGCCGAGCCCGCCGGTGTGGTGACCACCGCGATCGCCGCGGTCACCCCGCCCCCGACCGGTGCCGTCGCCGCCACCCTCGCCTCCGACGACCTCAAGGCCACCATCCCGGCCGCGTCCGGTGAGGCCGCCCCGGCTCCCGCCGCCACGGTGTAAGGAAAGAACAGCATGAAGATCGACTGGGCAGCTCTCTGCTCCGTGTTCGGTGTGAGCCTCCTGGCCACCGTCGCACTGGTGGGCCTGTTCACCCTCGGCATCGTCGGCCTCTCCAAGCAGGAGCAGGCCACCGCGAACGGCGGCTCGGCCGCCATGGCCCGCACCGGTGCCTACGCGGCGTTCGCGCTGTGCGCGGCCGCCGTCGCCTTCGGGATCTATCTGATCGTGACCTGAGAACCGGGCCCGTCCTCCCAGGGACGGGCCCGTCCTCCCGGGACCTATCCTCCGGCCGGGGGGGGCGCCCCCCCCCCCGGCCGGCCGCCCCCCCCCCCCCGGGGGGGCGCCCGCCCCACTTCGCCCCCCCGA
>NZ_JBITEO010000033.1:0-68130 GCF_044455245.1 Streptomyces sp. NPDC051310 | reverse complement strand
ATGTTGACCAGGCGTGTGTGGGGTGAGGCGTAGCGGTCGAACCACGTCGAGACGTGCTTGGGCTCCAGCGCCTCCCCACCGAAAATCACCCAGCGCAGCGCGGGAAGCCGCTCCTCACCCGCGTCCGCCGCGTGCTCCACCAGCTCGCGGAACATCGACGGGGTCTGGTCCAGCACCGTGATCCCCTCCTGCCGCAGGAGGTTCCACATGGCGTCGGGGTTGCGGGCGGTGTCGTGGGGGACGATGACGGCTCGGCCGCCGGTCGTCAGGGCGCCCCACAGTTCCCAGACGGAGAAGTCGAAGGCGTAGGAGTGGAACACCGTCCACACGTCGTCCGCCCCGAAGTGGTACAGCTCCTGTGAGTTGGCCATCAGATGCAGCACGGTGTGGTGCTCGATCGCCACGCCCTTCGGACGCCCCGTCGAGCCGGACGTGTAGATGACGTACGCCAGGTCGGTCGCGGACACACCCGTCTTCGGGGGAGTCCCCGGCAGCCCGGAGACGGCGTCCCACTCGGCGTCCAGGTCCACCACGCGGACACCCGCCACGGGCAGGCCCGAGCTCAAGTCCCTGTGCGACACCAGGAGTTCGGCGCCGGAGTCCTCCAGCATGTAGGCGAGCCGGTCGGCCGGGTAGGCGGGGTCGAGCGGTACGTAGGCCGCGCCGGACTTCAGGATGCCGAGGAGGCCGACGGCCATCTGCGTGCCGCGTTCGACGGACAGGGCGACCAGACGCCCCGGTCCGGCGCCGAGGGATACCAGGTGGTGGGCCAGCCGGTTCGCAGACTCGTCGAGCTCGCGGTAGGTCAGGGACTCACCCGCGCAGCTCACGGCGACCGCGTCCGGAGTGGCCGCGGCGCGCGCGGCGACCCGCTCGTGGATCGTGCCCTCCCACGGGGCGATTCCGGGCGTAACGGCCCACTCGCCCACCAACCGCTCCCGCTCACCCGGAGCCAGCATCGGCACGGCCGACACCGGCCGGGAAGGCTCGGCCGCCATACCGGTGAGCAGGGCGTCCAGGTGGCCGGCCATCCGCTCGACCGTGGCCGCGTCGAACAGCTCGGGGTCATAGGCGAGGGCGTACGCCAGCTCGTCACCCGCGTAGGCGACGAGGTTCAGCGGGAAGTTGGTGACGTCGGCGCCCTCCAGACCGTGCAGCCGGACACCGCCACCGGACTGGCCGGTGTCGCCGTCCACGGGGAAGTTCTCGAACGCGACCAGGCTTTCGAAGAGGTTCGTACCGCGCTCGACACGGCTCCAGCCCTGGATGCGCGGCAGCGGCACGTACTCGTACTGGCGGGCCTCGACCTGAGCCTTCTGCACCTCCGCCAGCCACTCGGCGACCGGCGCGTCGCCGTCGACGGCCACGCGCACCGGCAGGGTGTTGATGAGCATGCCCACCATCGAGTCGGCACCCGGCAGATCGGCCGGCCGGCCCGAGACGGTGGCGCCGAACACGACATCGCGCTCCCCGGCGTACTGGGACAGCAGCAGCGCCCAGGCACCCTGCACCACCGCGTTGACGGTGAGCCGATGGGTCCGGGCGAACGCGTACAGGCGCCGTGAGGCGTCGGTGGAGAGCCGCGTCACCAGCCGCTTCGTGGACTGCGCGCGATGGCTGGCGGCGGGGCGGCGGTCGTACGGCAGCGCCGTCGGCTCGTCGAAGCCGTCCAGCAGGCGCCGCCAGTACGCCTCGGCCTCCGTCAGGTCCTGGCGCTCCAGCCACTCCACGTACGCGCTGAACGGGCGCCGCGCGGGCAGCACCGGGTCCTCGCCGGCGGCCAGCGCCCGGTACGCCGCGGTCAGCTCGTCGAGCATCTGGAAGGTGCTCCAGCCGTCCAGCAGCACATGGTGGGAGGTGCGCACCACGCGTACGGAGGTGCCCGACGTGCGGGCGATGGCGATCCGCGCCATCGGGGCGGCCGACAGGTCGATGCCGCGCTCCCGGTCCTCCGCCAGATAGCGCTCCAGCGCGCGGGCCTGCTCGTCGGCGGTCAGACCGCGCCAGTCGAGGTGGACGACCGGTGTCCCGACGTGCCGGCGCACCACCAGCAGCGGGCGGTCCACGCCCTCCCACACGACGGCGCCGCGCAGGATCTCCAGGTGGTCGGTGACGTGCTGCCAGGCCCGCTCCAGCAGGCCGGGCTCGGTCACGCCGTCGAGGACGAAGCTCATCTGCTCGAAGTAGGCGCCGGAGCCGGGCTCGGCGAGGGTGTGGAAGAGCATGCCGCTCTGCATGGGCGTGAGCGGGAAGATGTCCTCGACGTCCCGGCCGTCGCCGGCGATCCGGTCCACGGTGGCCTGGTCGAGGCCGGCGAGCGGGAAGTCCGACGGGGTCGCGCCGCCGCTCGCCGGATCCTGGCAGTGCTCCACCAGGGCGCGCAGCGCCGCCATGTGCCGGCCCGCCACGCGCTCCACCGTCGTCCGGTCGAAGACCTCTTCGGAGAAGATCCACGTGAAGCGGAGGCTGCCGTCCTCGACCATGCCGACGACGTCGAGGAGGTAGGGGCGGGGCTCGTCCGGCGCGTGGTCCTGGCCGATGGCGGGCAGGCGGTCGCGGACCAGCCCGTCCCGCGCGGTCGTGCCGTCCCACTGGCCGAGGTAGTTGAAGCTGAGGGGCGGGAGCCGGTCAGCGCGCAGGGCGTGGCCGGGTGTGCCCGGCTCGGACAGGAAGCGCAGCGCGTCGTAGCCGAGGCCGCGGCCCGGCACGGCACGCAGCTGCTCCTTGACGGACTTGAGCGTCTCGCCCCAGCCCCGTCCGGCGGGGAGCGTCAGGGCGACCGGGAAGTGAGTGGTGTACCAGCCGACCGTGCGTGACAGGTCCAGGTCGTCGAAGAGCTCCTCGCGGCCGTGCCCCTCCAGGCCCAGGACCAGGCGGTCGGCGCCCGTCCAGTCGGCCAGGGCGCGGCCGAGCGCGGTGACGAGCACGTCGTTGATCTGCGTGCGGTACGTGGCGGGGACCCGCTGCAGCAGCGCCTCCGTCTCGTCGCGGCCGAGGCGCACCTCGACGGTCCGCTCGGCGGCGGTGATGTTGCGGCCGCCGGGGTGGTCGACGGGCAGCGCGGGCGCCCTGTCCGGGTCGACGGAGCGCCAGTGGCCGATCTCGTGGTCGAGGGCGCCGGAGCGGACGTGCGCGGTCAGGCGTTCCGCCCACTGCTGGTAGCTGCTGGTCTTGGTACCCAGGTCGACGGGCCGGCCCTCGGCCAGCTGGGCGTAGGCGGTGGCCAGGTCGTCCAGGACGATCCGCCAGGACACCCCGTCCATGACGATGTGGTGGACGGCGAGGAAGAGGCGGGGCGCGGTGCCGTCACCGAAGCGGAACAGGACGCCCTTGACGAGGGTGCCGCCGGACAGGTCGAGGGCGCGCTGCGCCTCCAGGGCCGCGCGGTGCGCGACCTTCTCGGCGTCCTCGTCGCGGGTGATGTCCCGGACGGTGAGGAGGCCGGAAGGCCGGTCGCCGTACTCCTGGATCCACGCGTCGCCGTCGCGGGTGCAGCGCATCCGCAGCGCGTCGTGGTGGGCGACGACCGCGTCGAGCGCCCGCTCCAGCAGCGCTGCGTCCGTGCCGGGGGCGAGCTCCAGGTGCGCGGACATGGCGTAGTGGTCGGGGTTGACGGTGTGCTCGTCGAGGAACCAGCGCTGGATCGGGGTGAGTTCGACCCGTCCCGAGACGTGCGAAGGCGCCGTGGCGGAGGGTCTCGCCTCGGCCGTGGTGGTGACGGTGGCGAGGGCGGCGATGGTCTGGTGGAGGAAGAGGAGGCGGGAGGTGAGGTGGAGTCCGGCCTGTCGGGCGCGGGAGACGACCTGGATGGAGAGGATGGAGTCGCCGCCGAGTTCGAAGAAGTTGTCGTGGATGCCGACGCGTTCGACGCCGAGGACGTCGGCCCAGACGGTGGCGAGGGTTTCCTCGGTGGTGTCGCGGGGGGCGGTGTAGTCGGCGTCGGTGCGTGCCGCCGTGAGGTCGGGTGCGGGCAGGGAGCGGCGGTCGACCTTGCCGCTGGGTGTCAGCGGGAGTCGTTCGAGGGGCACGTAGAGGGCGGGGACCATGTAGTCCGGCAGGGAACCGGCCAGGTGGGAGCGGAGCTCACCGGTGGACAGCTCGCCCTCGGCCACCACGTAGGCCACCAGGCGCCGCCGACCGGTGTCGTCCTGCCGGGCCAGGACCACCGCGTCCCGCACGTCCGGGTGGGTCAGCAGGGCGCTCTCCACCTCGCCCAGCTCGATGCGGAAACCCCGGATCTTGACCTGGTCGTCGGCGCGGCCGAGGAACTCCAGCTCCCCGGAGACCAGTCGGCGGGCCCGGTCACCGGTGCGGTACAGCCGGTCGCCCGGCACGAAGGGGCTCTCGACGAACCGCTCGGCGGTCAGCTCCGGGCGCCCGTGGTAGCCGCGCGCCACACCGTCCCCGCCGATCCAGATCTCGCCCGGCACACCCGGCGGAACGAGGTTGCCGTGCGGGTCGAGGACGTACACGCGGGTGTTGGGCAGCGGGCGGCCGATCGGCACGTACACGCGGCCGCGCAGACTGTCCTCGGTCGGGGTGAAGACCGTCGAGTCGACGGTCGCCTCGGTGCCGCCGTACGCGTTGACGAGGACGCAGTCGTGCCGGATGCGGTGCAGCAGGGCACGGCAGTCCTCGACGCGCCAGCCCTCGGAACCGACGGAGATCAGCCGCAGCGGCGGGAACGCCCCACCGCGCCGGTCGACTTCCTGCACGACGGCGTTGAGCAGCGAGGGGACGATCTCCAGGCCGGTCGCGTCCGTCTCGGCGATCAGGTCGAGGAGCGCCGACGGCTCGGTGGTGACGTCCTTCGACGCGATGATCAGCGCCCCGCCGAAGGGGAGGGAGCGGATGAGGTCGGCGAAGAACAGGTCGACGGAGAGACTGGACACCGACAGGAAGCGCGGCTTCAGCTCCTCCAGCCCGTACCGCTCGGCCCAGGCGGTGAGGATGTGCCGGACGTTCCGGTGCTCGACGGCGACACCCTTGGGCTCACCGGTCGACCCGGAGGTGTAGATGACGTACGCCAGGTCCCCGGCGGTGACGGTGGTGCGCGGCGGGGTGGCGGGCAGCCGCCCGATCGCCTCCCGCTCCGCGTCCAGGTCCACGATCCGCAGGCCGTCGCCGGCGGGCAGGCGGTCGCGCACCGCTGACTGCGTGACGACGATCCGGGCGCCCGAGTCCGCCAGCATGTACGCGAGGCGCTCGGCGGGGAAGCCGGGGTCGAGCGGTACGTAGGCCGCGCCGGACTTGAGGATGCCGAGGAGGCCGACCGCCATGGCGGAGCCGCGCTCCAGGCTCAGCCCCACCAGCGAGCCGGGGCCGGCGCCGAGCGCGGTCAGGTGGTGGGCGAGCCGGTTGGCGCGCTCGTCCAGCTCCCGGTGGGTGAGCGTGGCGTCCTCGGCGATCACGGCGACCGCGTCGGGGGTACGGGCGGCCTGCGCCGCCAGCCGCTCATGGATCAGGGGACCGTCGCCGGCCGGCAGTTCCGTGGCGTTCCATTCGATGGCGACCTGCCGGCGCTCCTCGTCGGTGAGCAGGGGCAGCGCCGCCACAGGCTGATCCGGGGCGGCCACCGCGCCGGCCAGCAGCACGCCGAGGTGGCCGGTCAGCCGGGCGACCGTACGCTCGTCGAAGAGCTCGGTGCTGTACTCGACCAGGCCGCGCAGCCGCCCGTCGCGCTCCTCGAACTCGAAGGTGAGGTCGAACAGGGAGGCGTCGCGGTCCAGCGGGTACGGGGAGACCGTCGTGCCCGGCAGGGCCAGGGTGTCGGCGGGGGCGTTCTGCAGGACGACCATGGCCTGCACCAGCGCCGTCCGGCTCGGATCGCGCTCCGGCTGCACCGCCTCGACGAGCTTGTCGAACGGGATGTCCTCGTGGGCGAACGCGTCCAGGACGGTGTCCTTCACACGGCCCAGCAGCTCCGCGAACGTCAGCTCCTGGTCGACCTGGGTGCGCAGCACGACCGTGTTGACCAGGAAGCCGACCAGCTGCTCCAACTCCCGGTGGCCGCGCGCGGCGGAGGACGTACCGACGGCGATGTCCTCCTGACCGGACCAGCGGGCGAAGACCGCCTTCACGGCGGCCGTCAGCGCCATGAAGAGCGTCGCGCCCCGCTCGCGGGCCAGCTCCTTCAGCCCCGCGACCGTGTCGGCGGGCAGCTCGAAGCCGTACACCGCGCCGGCCGACGAGCGCACGGCGGGCCGAGGCCGGTCGGTGGGCAGTTCCAGCGGGGCGATGCCCTTCAGCTGCTCCCGCCACCAGTCGAGCTGCTCCTCCAGCAGGCCGCCGTCCTCCAGCCGGGTGCGCTGCCAGGCGGCGAAGTCGGGGTACTGGACGGCGACGTCCGGCAGGCGGGGCTCACGGCCCTCGACGCGCGCCGTGTACAGCTCGCCCAGCTCACGGGCGATGACGCCCATCGACCAGCCGTCCGTGACGATGTGATGCATGCCCAGGACGCAGATGTGCTCACCGTCGGCCAGGCGCACCAGCAGCACACGGACGAGGGGGCCGGACTTCAGGTCGTACGGGCGCGTCATCTCCGCCCGCACGGCGTTCCGCGCGGTGTCCTCGTCGTCGGCGTCGGTGGTCACCCAGTCGGGGTCGCGCCGGTCGTGGACGATCTGCACGCCCCGGCCGTCGCGGGAGTCGAAGGTCGTCCGCAGCGCCTCGTGGCGGCCCACCAGGTCGCGGACGGCGGCGCGCAGCGCGTCCGCGTCGAGGGGCCCGCTGATCCGCACGGGCAGTGCCGAGTGGTAGTCGGCGCCGCCCGGCGCGAAGTCCTCCAGGAACCACAGGCGCTGCTGGCCGAAGGACAGCCGCAGGTCACCGTCGCGCGACACCGCCGGTACCAGCGGCGCGGCGGGGGCCGCGGCGGCCCCGCCCTGGCCCGCCAGACGCTGGGCGAGCGCCTCGCGGAGTCGTTCGGGCAGGGCGGCTATCCGGTCCGCGCGGGAAGACGGCGTGTTCATTGGCGGGATCTCCCAGGAGATTGCTGGTCAGCAGGTGGAGAAGGCGGCCCGTCCGGCCCCCGCCGGCGGTCTTGCGGCGGGGGCCGGACGGCGGCCGGGTCGGGCGTGGCCGGGGTCAGGCGGTGGCGGCACGCAGGCTGCGCGGGCGCATGTCGGTCCAGTTCGCCTCGACATAGGCGAGGCACTCCTCGCGGGGCCGGTCGGCGAGGACGGTCTCCCAGCCGGCCGGGGCGGCCGTGCCGGTGGGCCACAGCGAGTGCTGGCCCTCCTCGTTGACGAGGACGTCGTACGAACGGTCGGACTTCTCGAAGGGGTTGGACACGGTGGACCTTTCGCATCAGGGGTGAAGGGTGGGTTGACGGTGGGGGAGCGGGTCAGGACTCCCCGGCGGCCGCTTCCAGCTCGGCCAGGACCAGCTCCTCGACACCGGAGGCCGTCCCGGCGACCGTCGGCCTCTCGAAGAGCGCGCGCGGTGACAGGGCGGTGCCGAACAGGGCGTTGATCCGCGACACCGTGCGCAGGGCGAGCAGCGAGTCGCCGCCCAGCTCGAAGAAGTCGTCGTGGACGCCGACCCGTTCGGCGCCGAGCAGCTCCCGCCACACCTCGGCGATCAGCTCCTCGGTGGGCGTCGCCGGGGCCTCGTACGCCGTGCCGGTGGCGAGACGCTGCTCCGGTGCGGTAAGCGCCCCGCGGTCGACCTTGCCGTTGGCGGTCAGCGGCAGCGCCTCCAGCGTGGTGAACACGGCCGGGACCATGTGCTCGGGCAGCGACGACGCCAGGTGGGCGCGCAACTCGGCCGCGCCGGGCGCCGGCGCCCCGCCGGCCGGGACCACATGGCCGACCAGGACGGTGCGGCCCGACGCGGGGTCGGTGTGCGGGACGACGGCCGCGTCACCGACCGCCGGATGGGTGACGAGCGCGGCCTCGACCTCGCCGGTCTCGACCCGGAACCCCCGGATCTTGACCTGTCCGTCGGTGCGGCCGAGGAACTCCAGGGTGCCGTCCGCCCGCCACGCCACCAGGTCACCGGACCGGTACAGCCGGGTGCCGGGGGCGCCGAACGGGTCGGCGACGAACCGTTCCGCCGTCAGCCCCGGCCGCCCCAGGTAGCCGTGGGCCAGACCGTCGCCGGCGATGTACAGCTCGCCCGGCACGCCGACCGGCGCGGGCGTGAGCCCCTCGGTCAGCACGTACACGCGGGTGTTGGGCAGCGGGGAGCCCAGCGGCACGGAGCCGCCGTCCAGGGAGCCGCGCACCTCGTGGGTGGTGGTGAACGTGGTGGCCTCGGTGGGGCCGTACCCGTTGGTGAGCCGCAGCGCCGGGTGGGCCTCCAGGACGCGGGCGCAGTGCTCCGGCGAGAGCCGGTCACCGCCCGCGACGAGCTGCCGCAGCCCCGAGAACGCGCCGATGTCGTCGTCGGCGACCTGGTGGAACAGGCCCGCCGTCAGCCACAGGTGCGTGACGCCGCGCTCCTTGAGGAACCGGCCCAGCTCCGCCGTCGTGGGGAGCCCCTGCGGATGCACGGCCAGCCGCGCCCCGCGCAGCAGGGCCGCCCACACCTCGAACGTCGACGCGTCGAAGGACAGCGAGGCGAACTGCGCCACCGTGTCACCCGGGCCGACGTCCGTGTACGCCGCCTCGTGCACCAGCCGGACGACGGCCCGGTGCGGGGTGAGCACGCCCTTCGGGGTGCCCGTCGACCCGGAGGTGTACATCACATACGCGACATGGTCGGGGGACGGGTGCGGTGCGGGCGCCGTCGCCGGCCGCGCGGCGACCGCCGACGCGTCCCGGTCCAGGTCGACGGTCCGGGCCCCGGAGGAGGGCAGCCGGTCGCGCGTCCCCTCCTCGATGACCAGGAGCTCCACCCCGGCGTCGCCGATCATGTACGCGAGCCGGTCGGCCGGGTAGCCCGGGTCCAGCGGTACGTATGCGGCACCGGCCTTGAGGACGGCGAGCAGCGCGGTGACCGCGTGCGCGCCGCGCTCCAGGCACAGCCCGACGAACGTGCCGGGACCGGCGCCCAGGGACGCGAGGTGGTGGGCGAGCCGGTTGGCCCGCTCGTCCAGCTGCCGGTACGTCACGTCCTCGTCCCCGTACGTCAGCGCGACGGCGTCGGGGGCCGCGGCGGCCCGGGCGGCGAACAGCTCCGGAAGCGACGCCTCGGGCAGCTCGTGGGCGGTGGCGTTCCAGGCCCGTACGGTCAGCTCGGCCTCCGTGGCCGTGAGCATCGGCACCCCGGCGACCGGCGCGGTCTCGCCGGCGGCGGGCAACGCGGTCAGCAGGGCCTCCAGGTGGCCGCAGAGCCGGGCCGCCGTCTCCCCGTCGTACAGCTCCGCGTCGTACGCGAGGGTGTAGGCCAGCTCGTCACCGCCGTAGGCGATGAGGTTCAGCGGGTAGTTGGTCGCCTCGGTGCCGGTCAGACCGCGCACGCGCAGTCCGTGCGCGGCGGCCGCCTCGTCGTCCATCGGGTAGTTCTCGAAGACGACCAGGGTGCGGAACAGCTCCTCACCGCGCTCCACGTCGCCGCACGCCTGGACGCGCGGCAGCGGCACGTGCTCGTACTGGCGGGCCTCGACCTGAGCCCGCTGCACCTCCGCCAACCAGTCGGCGACCGGCGCGGCCGTGTCGACGCGGACCCGGACCGGCAGGGTGTTGATGAGCATGCCCACCATCGAGTCCACACCCGGCAGGTCGGCAGGCCGGCCCGAGACGGTGGCGCCGAACACGACGTCGTCCACCCCGGCGTGCCGGGCGAGCAGCAGCGCCCAGGCCCCCTGGAGCACGGTGTTCACGGTGAGCCGGTGCCGGCGGGCGAAGTCGAACAGCTCGCGGGAGACCTCCGGGGACAGGCGGCGCGCGATCCGGGCGGTGGAGCCCGTACGGTGGCCGGGCGCGGAGTGCCGGACCGCGGGGAGCGGGGTCGGAGCCCGGAAACCGGCGAGGGCGTCCCGCCAGTAGGCCTCGGCCTCCGCCAGGTCCTGGCGCTCCAGCCACTCCACGTACGCGCCGAACGGCCGGCGGGCGGGCAGCGCGGGCTCCCGTCCGGCCGCCAGGTCCGCGTACGCCCGGTAGGTCTGCGTGAGGACGTCGAAGGCGGACCAGCCGTCCAGCAGGACGTGGTGGAAGGCGCACACCAGCCGCACCGAGGTGTCAGTCAGCCGGACGAGGGTCAGCCGCATCAGCGGAGCGGTCGTCAGGTCGACCGGCCGGGCGCGGTCCTCGGCGAGGAGGCGGCGCACCGCCTCGTCCCGCTCGGCGGCGGGCAGGTCGCGCCAGTCGAGGTGGCGGACGGGCAGGTCGGCCCGGCGGTGGACCACCATCAGCGGCCGCTCGACGTCCCGCCACTCCAGCGAGGCGCGCAGCACACCGATGCGGTCGGCGACCGTCTGCCAGGCGCGGGCGAGCAGCGCCGGGTCGGTGACACCGTCGAGCTCGAAGGACATCTGCTCCGCGTAGGCGCCCGGGTCGGACAGGGTGTGGAAGAGCATGCCGCTCTGCAGTGGCGTGAGCGGGTGGATGTCCTCGATGCCCCGGCCGTCGCCGGCGATCCGGTCCACGGCGGCCTGGTCGAGCCGGGCGAGCGGGAAGTCGGACGGCGTGGCGCCGCCGTTCCCCGGCCGCAGGCAGTGCTCCACCACCCCGCGCAGAGCGGCGAGGAACGCGTCCGCGAGCCGCCGCACGGTGGTGGTGCGGTGCACGGCCGGAGCGTGGATCCAGTCGATGCGCAGTTCGCCGTCGCCGACGGCGGCCACGATGTCGATGACGTGCGGCCGGGGCTGCTCGGGCGCCTGGTCGGCGCCGAGCGCGGCCAGCCGGGCGCGCACCAGGCCGCTGTCACCGGCGGCGCCGTCCCACTGGCCGAGGTAGTTGAAGCTGACCTCGGGGTGCGGGGCGGCCGCGAGGGCGGTGTGCGCAGCACTGCCCGGCTCGGACAGGTGGCGCAGCGCCCCGTACCCGATGCCGCGGCCCGGGACGGCCCGCAGCCGCTCCTTCACCGACTTGAGGGCCTGCCCCCAGTCGCCGTCGGGGACGTCCAGCGTGACGGGGTGGATGGTGGTGAACCAGCCGACCGTGCGGGACAGGTCGACGTCGTCGAAGAGCTCCTCGCGGCCGTGGCCTTCGAGGGCGATCGTCACCGGGTCGCCCGCCCACTCGCGCAGGACCCGGCCGAGCGCGGTCAGCAGTACGTCGTTGATCTGCGTGCGGTACGCGGCGGGGACCCGCTGGAGCAGCGCCTCCGTCTCCTCGCGGTCGAGCCGTACGGACGTGACCGCCGCCGCGCCGAAGGTGTTGGCGTCGTCGCCGTGCCCGTCCCGCGGCAGCGGGCGGACGGCGGCGGCCGTCTCCCGCCAGTGGCCGATCTCGTGGTCGAGGGCGCCGGAGCGGACGTGCGCGGTCAGCCGCTCCGCCCACTGCTGGTAGCTGCTGGTCTTCGCGCCCAGGTCGACGGGCCGGCCCTCGGCCAGCTGGGCGTAGGCGGTGGCCAGGTCGTCCAGGACGATCCGCCAGGACACCCCGTCCATCACCAGGTGGTGCACCGCCAGGAACAGGCGCGGCAGCCGCGACGGGCCGAGGCGGAAGAACACGCCCCTGACCACCGTTCCGCTCGCCAGGTCCAGCGAACGCTGCGCGGCGAGGGCCGCCTCGTGCAGGGCGGCGTCCCGCTCGCCGTCGGCCAGCGCGGACAGGTCCCGTACGGTCAGCCGCTGCGCGGAGGCGTCGCCGTCGCCGTACTCCTGGATCCACGCGTCGCCGTCGCGGGTGCAGCGCATCCACAGCGCGTCGTGGTGGGCGACGACCGCGTCGAGCGCCCGCTCCAGCAGCGCCGTGTCGGTGTCCGGAGCCAGCTCCACCTGTGCGGACATGCCGTAGTGGTCGGGGTTGACCGTGTGCTCGGTGAAGAACCAGTCCTGGATGGGCGTCAGCGCGACCCGGCCCGACACCTCCGCCGGACCGCCGCCGGGCGCCTCCTCGGCCGTGGTGGTGACGGTGGCGAGGGCGGCGATGGTCTGGTGGAGGAAGAGGAGGCGGGAGGTGAGGTGGAGTCCGGCCTGTCGGGCGCGGGAGACGACCTGGATGGAGAGGATGGAGTCGCCGCCGAGTTCGAAGAAGTTGTCGTGGATGCCGACGCGTTCGACGCCGAGGACGTCGGCCCAGACGGTGGCGAGGGTTTCCTCGGTGGTGTCGCGGGGGGCGGTGTAGTCGGCGTCGGTGCGTGCCGCCGTGAGGTCGGGTGCGGGCAGGGAGCGGCGGTCGACCTTGCCGCTGGGTGTCAGCGGGAGTCGTTCGAGGGGCACGTAGAGGGCGGGGACCATGTAGTCCGGCAGGGAACCGGCCAGGTGGGAGCGGAGCTCACCGGTGGACAGCTCGCCCTCGGCCACCACGTAGGCCACCAGGCGCCCCCGGCCGGCCTCGTCGCGGTGGACGAGGACCACCGCGTCCCGCACGTCCCGGTGGCGGCCCAGGGCCGTCTCGATCTCGCCGAGCTCGATGCGGAAGCCGCGCAGCTTGACCTGGTCGTCGGCGCGGCCCAGGTACTCCAGGCTGCCGTCCGCCCGCCACCGGGCCACGTCGCCCGAGCGGTACATCCGGTCGCCCGGCTCACCGTACGGGTCGGCCGTGAACCGCTCCGCGGTCAGACCCGGCCGTCCGTGGTAGCCGCGCGCCAGGTGCGGGCCGGCGATGTACAGCTCGCCGGGCACGCCGACGGGCACCGGCTGGAGCGCCGCGTCGAGCAGCCGTACGCGGGTGTTGGGCAACGGGCGGCCGATCGGGGGCACAGCCCCGCCGGTGAGCGGCGCGCTCATGGTCGCGACGACGGTCGACTCGGTCGGCCCGTACGCGTTGACCATCCGCCGGCCGGCCGACCAGCGGGCCACCAGGTCACCGGTGCTGGCCTCGCCGCCGACGACGAGGGTGCGCAGGCCGTCGAGGCCCTCCGGCGTCAGGGTGGCGACGGCGGAGGGCGCCAGCAGCGCGTGGCTGATGCGGCGCTCCCGCAGGAACGTCTGCAGCGCCTCGCCGACGAGCGGGCCGTGCGGCGGCAGGACGAGCGTGGCGCCCGCGGGGAGGGCCATCAGGACCTCCATGACGGCGCCGTCGAAGGACGACGAGGCGAACTGCAGGACCCGGCTGTCCTCGGCGACCTCCAGCCGCTCGATCTCGGCGGCGGCGAGATTGCCGATGCCGCGGTGCGGGACGAGAACGCCCTTGGGGGTGCCGGTGGAGCCCGAGGTGTAGATGACGTACGCGAGGTCGTCGGGGCGCGGGCCGGGCTCGGGCGCGGTGGCGGGCAGCGCGGCGAGCGCGTCGCCGTCCAGGGCGGCGAGGTCCACGACCAGGGCGCCGGTGTCCGGCAGGCGCCGCACCAGCTCGGTGCGGGTGACGACGAGGCGGGCGCCGGAGTCCCGGAGCATGAACGCGAGCCGGTCGGCCGGGTAGCCGGGGTCGAGCGGCAGGTAGGCGGCGCCCGCCTTCATGATGCCGAGGAGACCGACGACCGTCTCCACGCCGCGCTCGACGCACAGCCCGACGAACGTGCCTGGTCCGGCGCCCAGGGACACGAGGTGGTGCGCCAGTTGGTTGGCCCGCTCGTCCAGCTCCCTGTAGCTGAGGACGGTGCGCGCGTCCTCCACGGCGGGCGCGTCCGGGCGGCGCCGCGCGGCCGCCGCGACCAACTCGGGGAACGTGCCGGCGGGTGTGGGGCGGACATCGCCGTTCCAGCCGGTGAGGACCTGCTCGTACTCCTCCTCCGTGAGCATCGGCAGGGTGGCGAGGGGCCGGTCGGGCTCGGCCGTGGCGGCGGAGAGCACGGTCGTCAGGTGCCCGGCGAAGCGGGCGATGGTCGCCTCGTCGAAGAGGGCGGTGCTGTAGCCCACCCGGGCGGTCAGGCCCCGGTCGGTCTCGAAGAACTCGACGGTCAGGTCGAACGGCGCGGCTTCCCGGAGCACCGGGTGGTCGGCCGTGCGCACACCGGGCAGCCGGACCGGCTCGGCCGGCGCGTTCTGCAGCACGACCATGGCCTGGACGAGCGGGGTGCGGCTTGTGTCGCGCGCGGCGCCGACCGTGTCCACCAGGCGCTCGAAGGGCACGTCCTGGTGGGCGAAGGCCTCCAGGACGGTCTCCTTGAGCCGCTCCAGCAGCTGCGCGTACGTCATGGCGGGGTCGACGTGGGAGCGCAGGACCACCGTGTTGACCAGGAAACCGACGAGGTTCTCCAGGTCGCGGTGGTCGCGTCCGGAGGAGGCGGTGCCGACCGCGATGTCCTCCTGGCCCGACCAGCGGGCGAAGACCGTCTTCACGGCGGCGGTCAGCGCCATGAAGAGCGTCGCGCCGTGCCGCTGGGCGAGGTCCTTGAGCGCGTCGGTGGTGCCGGCGGGCACCGGGAAGGTGTACACGGCGCCGGCCGAGGAGCGCAGCGACGGCCGGGGCCGGTCGGTGGGCAGTTCCAGGGGGGTGATGCCGTCGAGGCGCTCGCGCCACCAGTCGAGGTGCCGGTCGAGGAGCCCGCCGCCCTCGAGGCGACCGCGCTGCCAGGCGGCGAAGTCGGGGTACTGGACGGTGACGTCCGGCAGGCGGGGCTCGCGGCCCTCGACGCGCGCCGTGTACAGCTCGCCGAGCTCACGGGTGACGATGCCCGTCGACCAGCCGTCCGTGACGATGTGATGCATGCCCAGGACGCACACGTGCTCACCGTCGGCCAGGCGCACCAGCAGCACACGGACCAGCGGCCCGGCCGTCAGGTCGTACGGACGGTTCGTCTCGGCGCGGACGAGTTCCCGCAGCCGGTCCTCGCGCTGCCCCTCCGGGAGGCGGGTGAGGTCCTCGGTGCGCCACTCGGGCGCGAGTCGCGGGTGGACCACCTGGACGCCGCGTCCGCCGACAACACCGAACGTGGTGCGCAGCGCCTCATGACGATCCGTCAGATCGCTGACGGCGGCCCGCAGGGCGGTGGTGTCGAGGGCGCCGGTGAGGCGCAGGCCGGTCGCCGTGTGGTACTCGGCGCTGCCGGGGTCGAAGTCCTCCAGGAACCACAGGCGCTGCTGCCCGTACGACATGGGCAGAGCGCCGTCGCGCGGGACGACGGGGATGGCCGGGTCCTCGGCGGCCTCGTCGGGGGCGAGCGAGGCGGCGAGTCCGGCGATCGTCGGGGTGTCGAAGAGGATGCGCGGCGGCAGGGTCATACCGAGCGCGGCGCGCATTCGGGAGACGGCGCGGACGGAGAGGATGGAGTTGCCGCCGAGGGCGAAGAAGTCGTCGTGGACGCCGATGTTCTCGATGCCGAGGACCTCGGACCAGACGCCGGCGAGGGTCTCCTCGACGGCGGTGCGCGGTGCGGCCCGGTCGGCGCCGGCGCTCTCCTGGACGGTGGCCGGGTCGGGCAGGGCCTTGCGGTCGACCTTGCCGTTCGGGGTGAGCGGCAGGGTGTCGAGCACCGCGATCGTCGACGGGACCATGTGGTCGGGCAGGCCCTCGGCGAGATGGGCGCGCAGCTCCTCGGGGGAGGGGCGGCGCGCGCCGGAGGGCGACACGTAGGCGAGCAGGTTGGTGTTGTGGGTGACGACCACGGCGTGGGCGACATCGGGGTGGAGCGCGAGGGCGCTCTCGATCTCGCCGAGCTCGATGCGGAATCCGCGCACCTTGACCTGGTCGTCGGCGCGGCCCAGGTACTCCAGGGTGCCGTCGGTGTTCCAGCGCGCCACGTCGCCGGAGCGGTACATGCGCTCACCGGGTTCGCCGTACGGGTTGGCGACGAAGCGCTCGGCGGTGAGGCCGGGCCGCCCGTGGTAGCCGCGGGCGAGGCCGACGCCGGCGATGTACAGCTCGCCGCGTACGCCGGCGGGGACCGGGCGCAGGGCGTCGTCGAGGACGTACACGCGGAAGTTGGCGATGGGCGTGCCGATCGGCGGGACGGTCGCGCCGCTGAGCGGGGTGCTCATGGTGGCGCAGACGGTCGTCTCGGTGGGGCCGTAGGCGTTGACCATGCGGCGGCCGGCCGACCAGCGGGCGACCAGGTCGGCGGTGCTGGCCTCGCCGGCGACGACGAGGGTGGCGCCGTCGGGCAGGCCGCGTCCCTCGGGCAGGACGGCGACGGTGGCCGGGGTGAGCGTGGCGTGGGTGACGCCGTGCGCGGCGGCGTAGGCGGCGAGCGGCTCGCCGGGCGCGAGGGTCTCCTTGGAGCCCATGACCAGGGCGGCGCCGGTCAGCAGGCCCATGCAGACCTCCCAGAACGCCGCGTCGAAGCTGGCGGAGGCGAACTGCAGGACGCGGCTGCCGGGGGTCACGTCGAAGGCCTCGGCCTGCACCGCCGCCAGGTTGCCGATGCCGCGGTGGGAGACGAGGACGCCCTTGGGGCGGCCGGTGGAGCCGGAGGTGTAGATGGCGTACGCGAGGTCCTCCGGCGCGAGCGCCACGTCGGGCGCGGTGGCCGGGTGGGCGTCGAGGGCGGCCCGGTCGCCGGTGAGGTCGACCAGGGTGGCGTCGGTGTCCGGCAGCCGGTCGCGCAGCTCGCGCTGGGTGACGACGAGGCGGGCGCCGGAGTCCTGGAGCATGTAGGCGAGCCGGTCGGCCGGGTAGGAGGGGTCGAGCGGCAGGTAGGCGGCGCCGGCCTTCATGATGCCGAGCAGGCCGGCGGCCATGGCGGCGCCCCGCTCGACGCACAGGCCGACCAACTGGTCGCGCCCGGCGCCGCGTTCGATCAGGTGGTGGGCGATCCGGTTGGCCCGCTCGTCCAGTTCGCGGTAGGTGACGGAGCCGTGTTCGTCGATGACGGCGACCGCGTCGGGGCGGGCGGCGACCTGGGCGGCGTACAGCTCGGGGAAGGTGCCGGTGGGCACCTCGCGTGCGGTGTCGTTCCAGACGCGTACGACCTGCTCGAACTCGCCGTCCGTGAGGAGCGGCAGCGTGGTGAGGGGCAGGTCGGGGCCTTCGGCGGCGCCGGTCAGCAGGACCGCCAGGTGGCCCGCGAGGCGGGCGGCCGTGGCCTCGTCGAAGAGGGCGGTGCTGTGCCGGACGCGGAGGCGCCGCTCGGTGGCGGAGACCTCGACGGACAGGTCCAGCGGGTCGAAGTCGCGCTGTCCGGGGGTGAGTTCGTCGAGGTCGGCGACCATGGCCTGGACGTAGGGGGTGATGCTCGTGTCCGGTGCGGGGGCCAGCGCCTCGACGAGGTCGGCGAAGGGGATGCCGTCGTGGGCGAGGGCGTCCTCCAGGGCGCGGGCCGTGTCGCGCAGCAGGACCGTGAAGGGCGCCGCGGCGTCGACGCCGGTGCGCAGGACGACCGTGTGCCCGGAGCGCGGGGAGACGGTGCCGAGGGCGATGTCCTCCTGCCCGGAGTAGCGGGTGAGCAGCGCGGTGACGGCGGCCGCGAGGACGGCCGTGCGGCTGGTGGCGTGGCGCTCGGCCAGGTCCGTCAGCGCACGGGCGGCGGGGGCGGGCAGCTCGCGGGTGTGGAGGGCGGTGGTGGTCGACCGGACGACCGGTCGTGGCCGGTCGGTCGGCAGCTCCAGGGGCGGGACGCCGGCCAGTCGGGTCCGCCAGAACTCGGTCCGGTCGGGGATTGCCCGGTTCACCGGCACGTCGGCGCGAGCCACGTTTGTACCTCCAGGAAAGGGCGGCTTCCGGGCGCGGGTGTGCCAGGGCTGGGGTGCGGAAGCCGGGGAAGTCGGAAAAGGCGCGGGGGGAGGGAGAGGAGAGGGGTGGGGAGAAGAGGCGTCGCGGACCCGGCCGGGGCGCGGTGCCGGATGACCGGTGCGCGGCGGCCGGGGGCGGGCGGGCGGCGTTACGCGGCTGTCGCCCTCCGGGCGGAGCGGCCGCCGAGCTGCATGAGGACGACATCGCCCGTGGCGGGGTCGGTGAGGAACCGGCCGGTGTACGGGGCGGTGTCGGTGTCCGTGCGCCGGGCGGTGAAGGCCAGGTCGCCATGGAGCGCCAGGTCGGCGGTGAGCCCGGTGGCGTCCGTCAGGCGCAGGGCGGTGCCGTCGCCGTGGGCGCGGACGGCGAAACGCGTGTCGCCATTGCGGTAATCCCCGGTGAAGCGGTCGAGGCCGGTCGTCACGGCGGGCTTGGTGGACACCGCGGGGCGGTGGTCGCCCACGGGGATGCCGTGCTCCCGCAGCGTGTCGACGAGGTCCGCCCACAGCAGGGTGCCGGTGGTCGCGTTGGTGGTCAGCGCCACGGCGGTGCCGGTGGCCGGGTGGAACCGCAGGTGGGCGCTGCCGCCGTCCGCGGTGCCGTCGTGGCCGAGCCAGATTCCGTCGGGCGAGGCGTAGTGGGCCAGGCCCAGGCCCCACCCGTCGGCCATGCCGAAGGCGTCGGCGGCCGGTATCCGGGCAGCCATCTCGGCACGCTCCCCGGCGGGGAGCAGGCTGTCGGCGTCGGGGTGGGTGCCCAGGTGCAGGGCGGCGAGTGCGACCAGGTCGTCGGCGCTGCCGGCGAGCGCGCTCGCCGGTGCCCAGCCGGCCGGCAGATACAGGCCGACGGGACGCGCGGTGCGCTCCCGGCCCGGCCGGACGGCGTGGCCGTCTGCCACGGTGCGCAGGCCGGCCGCGGAGCCGCCGCCCAGGAACACCGGGTCGATGCCGAGCGGTCGCAGAAGCGAATTCTCCACGACGGCCTGCCACTTCATGTCGCCGACCGTCTCGATGACCCGGCCGAGAATGCCGTAACCGGTGTTCGAGTACGAAAAACAGTGGCCGGGATCGTGCAGGGTGAGGGTGGTCGCGGCGCTCGCCGTATAACGCGCCAGGGAGGATTCCCCGGCGTCGTCGAGTTCATGGTCGGCGACCAGTCCGGCGGTGTGGCTGAGCAGCTGCCGCACGGTGATGGCGGACATCTTCTCATCCACCGCCCCATCGAACTCCGCCAGGTATTCGGCGACCGGATCGTCCCATTCGAGGTCGCCCTCGGAAACGAGCTGGGCGATCACGGTGGCCGTGAACGCCTTGGTCACCGAACCCAGGGCGAAGGCGGTGTCGGTGGTGACCGGCCCGGCCGTGCCGACCCGAGTCACGCCCGTGGTCATGGACAGGGTCTCCCCGGCCCGGTGGATGGTCAGCTGTGCGCCGGGAACCGAGTGGTCGTGCGCGAGTCCGCGCAGTCGGTCCGCCACAGGTTGCGCTTCCACGTTTCCCCCTTGTCGAGCTTCACAGGTACGGCTACCCGCACTGTGGGGGTGCGGGTAGCCGTACCCCCACATCCTCGATCAAGAGTTCAAAAAACGGCAAGAGCTTTCGATGTAAGGAAAAGACGCAGGTCAGATGGGGTGCACTGACCAGGGCAAGGTGGCCGTCACCGTCGTCGGTCCACCCGGCGGACTCCACACGTCCAACCGCCCGTTGAGTGCGGCGGCCCGGTCCTCCAGCCCGCGCAGCCCCGTCCCGGCCGTCAGCGAGGCGCCGCCCGTGCCGTCGTCCGTCACCGAGACGACGAGCTGGTTGTCGTGCTCCTCCAGGCGGACGTGAATACACGTGGCGGACGCGTGCTTGACCGTATTGGCCAGGCATTCCGCGACGATGTAGTAAGCGGTCGACTCCACGCTGACATCCGGGCGCCGCTGAAGGCGGCTGGACACGGACACCGGGACATGGAACCGCTCTGTCAACGCCGTGACGGCCGCGTCGAGACCGCGGTCGCTCAGAATGGGCGGCTGAATACCGTGGACCAGGTCCCGGATCTCGTCGAGGGCCTTGCCGATCTCCTGGTGGGTTTCGTCGATGAGCGCGGACAGATACTCCACGTCGTCGCTCCGACGGTGTTTCGCATGCGAAAGGTGCATGAGCAGAACCGCCAGGCGCGCTTGCGCCCCGTCATGCAAATCCCTTTCCAGCCGGCGGTAATCGGCGTCATTGACCCGCAGTGCCGCGATGCGCTGGCGCTCGGCCGCCTCCTCCCGGCGCTGCGCCTCGGCCTCGTCGATACGGCTGAGGATGCGGCGCACCATCCGGGCCCGCAGCTTGCCCATCCAGAACAGCAGTCCCAGCAGCACGGTGAAGACCGCCACGGACACGACAACCACCGACACGCGCGTGACCGCCCCGGTGACCAGCAGCGTCACGCCGGGCCCGAACGCGAGCTGCTCGGGTGGGCCGATGGGCAGGGCCACGATGAGCGCCACCACGGGGAACGCCAGGGCCGCCAGCGGCAGCAGCCAGACCGTGCCGAGCAGCAGCAGCCCGAGGTAGCCGATGTCGTCCCAGCCGGCCTCGGCGGACCGGTGCTCCCGATCCGCCTCCCGATCCGCCTCGGCGGACCGGTGCGAGGGGTCTCCGGGGTCGCCGACGACCGAGTGGGCGAGCAGGCGCTCCAGGTCGGCGACGGCCCGCAGCAACGGCAGGCTGAACGACATGCCGTCGCGCAGGACCGCCATCCGGGCCGGCACCTGCTGCAGCACCTCGCCCAAGGCGTTGCCCGGCCCGGGCGGCCTCCGCCGCACCGCCGGAACGGCCCACCGCACCGCCGCCGCCACACCGCGCACGGCGACGACGACCACCGTCGGCAGGCCGACAAGCAGGCACCACGAGACGGCGCGCAGCACGAGGGAGGCCACCAGGAGGGGGGCCAGCAGCAGACCGACCAGGCTGCCCACGGAGAGGTAGATCAGCCCGGCCGCCACGCGATAAGGAGTCGGAAGGGTCACAGGACTACGGACCATCGTGCGTCAGTCGGTCCTGTCCTGCAGCCTCTCCATGCCCCGCAGATAATCCAGTACCGCCAGCACCCGGCGGTGGTTCTCACCCGAGTTGGGAATCTGCAACTTGCCGAGGATCGACGTGACGTGTTTTTCCACCGCGCGCTCGGAGATACCGAGCCGGTTCACGATTCCACTGTTCGTCAGCCCCGTCGCCATGAGTTCCAGCACCTGGCGTTCGCGCGGCGTCAGCAATTCGGTGGCGCGCTTCTCGCGCGGAGTGCCGATGAACTGCTTGAAGATGTCGGAGTCCAGGACCGTCTCACCGCGCCGGACCCGGTGCAGGGCGGAAAGGAATTCCTCGAAGTCCCCGACGCGTTGCTTCAGCAGATATCCCGTCCCCGCCGGCGCGTCCCGGACCAACTCCTCGGCGTAGGTGGGCTCCACGTACTGGGAAAGGAGGAGTACCGCGGTGCCCGCGCCGAGCTTCTGTATCTCCAGAGCGGCGCGTATGCCCTCGTCCGTGAATGTGGGCGGCATGCGGACATCCATGATCACCACATGCGGCCGGGTGGTCCTGACGGCCTCCAGCACCCCGGTGGTGTCGCTCAACGACGCGACCACCTCGATTTCTTCGTCCGCCAGCAGCCTCGCCATTCCGGCTCGCAAGAGCGCGGAATCCTCGGCGATCGCGACGCGCATGGAGACTCCTGCTCGTTAGGATCGTGCCAACCAACCGGCGGACATGTGCCGTCCGGTGGTGAAGGGAACGTGGAGCTGTGTGGGGGGCCATCAGCATAGGCGTGGCAGGATGGGTGACGCTACGCCCAGCGCCGAGCGCCGCGTGGCCACGGGCCGGATAGGCCTACTGGCGGGAAGTGACCATAGCGACGCCGACTTGCCGGAGCAAACGGCCGGTCGCCGCGAGACTCACCACCACGCCCACCAGCACGCACGCCGCGGTGAGCGCCGCGAGCATCCCCCACTCCACGCTCATGGGGGCCTCGCCGCCGAACACCGTCAGCGCGCCCCGGTAAGCCCGAGCCCCCACCGCCACCACCCCCGCGGCGATCAGCACACCCAGCAGAGAGGTGGACAGCGTCTCCCACAGCGCCATCCGGCGCACCTGTCCCGCGCTGACACCCAGCATCCGCATGCCCGCGATCTCCCGACCGCGCCGGCTGTACGACATCACCAGCGTGCCCGCCACCGCGATCAGGGCGTACAGCGACGCCGGCACCGTCAGCACCGCCAGCACCAGCCGGTTGAGCCGGTCCTGATCGGTCGCCGCGCTGCCGAACCACTCCGCCGACGGCACCACCTTTATTCGGTCCGCGCCCACCCGCGCGGTCAGCTCGGCGGCCACCGCCCGCACCGAGCCCGCGTCCCGCCCGCCGAGCAGCACGGCGGCGCGCGACGGGGCCGGGGCCGGAGCAGCCGCACCCCGCGAACCGGGCGGCAGCAGCAGCGGAGGCACGGCCGACCCGCCGTCCAGCACCGCCACCACGCGGGCCGTCACCGGCCGACCGCCGAACAGCCCGTACGTCACCGTGGATCCCGCCCGGTACCCGTACCAGTCGGCGAACTCCCGGGACACGGCGACCGTACCCGGCCGGAGCGGACCGAGGGACCCGTCCACCACGGTGATCCGGTGCGTACGGGCCAGCGCGGCCGGGTCCGCGACCGCCGCCTGCTCCTTCCACACCGAATGCGGGCCCGCCACCGCCACCTCCAGCGCGGCGGGCGCCGAGACGGCCGCCACCCTCGGGTCCTCGCGCAGCGCGGCCACGGCATCCGCGCTCAACGCCTCGCCCCGGGCGGGCTCCACGACGAGCTGCGCGACGGTACGCGCCCGGTCGTCCGCCTTCGTCGCCGCGCCCGTGGTGGACAGCACCGTGGTGAAGACGCCGACGATCGCCAGGATCGCCAGCACCGGCCCCACCAGGGACGCCGTACGCCGCCGCGAGGCGCGCGCCGACTCCGCGGCCAGGCGCCCCGCCACCGGATCGGCCCAGCGCAGCGGCAGCGCCAACAGCCGCAGCAGCGGCGGCAGGTACACCGGCCCGAGCAGCGTGGCGGCGACGGCCAGCGCCATCGTGCCGAAGAGCGCCAGCGGGGTGGCCGCCTCCGCCCCGGAGCCCGGAGCGAGCGCCACCATCACCGCTCCGGTCACCAGCGCCAGCACGCCCATCACCCCGCGCCCCGCGGTCATCGTCCGGGCGTCCAGGTCCGCCTCGCGCAGCGCCTCCGTCGGGCGCACCCGGGCGGCGCGCCCCGAGGCGGCCAGCATCCCCAGCACGGCCATGAGCAGACCGCTGCCCGCCGCGAACACCAGCGGCCAGAACAACGGTCCGGGGCGCAGCTCGACCGGGGACAGACCGGTGCCGTTGAGCGCCTCGACGGCGACCGGTGCGGCCGCGGCGGCGACCGCGCACCCCGCCAACGCGGCGGGCACCGCCACCGCCAGCGACTCGCCCAGCACCATCCGCCGCACCTGCGGCCCGCCCGCGCCCACCAGGCGCAGCAGCCCCATGTCCCGGCGGCGCAGGGCGATGCCGAACGCGCACGTGCCGGTGATGACGAACACCGTCACGAACGCCGACACGACCCCCGCCATCGCCAGCACACTCTGCACGCCGCCCATGTCCACGTCACCGCTGGAGAGGGTGCGCGCCGCACCGGTGCCGTCCGTCAGCGTCACCGCCGGGTGGCCGGCACCCGGCGGCGGCACCGCCCAGGTCGCGGCCAGCGCCGAGGCGGACACCCCGATCAGCGCCACGCCGAGCGCGAGTGCCACGAACGTACCGGCGAAGAGGGCCCAGTAATGCCGCACCGAAAGCAGGGAAATCCGCCACATCACCGCTCCCACACGCTCAGTTGGCGGGCGACCGCGTCAGCCGTCGGGTGGTCCAGCCGCCCGACGACCCGGCCGTCCGAGAGGAACACCACCCGGTCCGCGCACGCCGCGGCCGCCGGATCGTGGGTCACCATGGCGACCGTGCGGCCTTCCCGGTCGACCACGGCGCGCAGCAGCTCCATGACCTGCCGGCCGCTGCTCCGGTCCAGGGACCCGGTCGGCTCATCGGCGAAGACGATTTCCGGCTCGGCCACCAGCGTCCGCGCGATCGCGACCCGCTGCTGCTGACCGCCGGACAGCTGCGCGGGCCGTCGGTCCGCCTTGTCCTCCAGACCCACCTCGCGCAGCGCCCGCATGACCCGGTCCCGCTTCACCCGACCGCCCCGCAGGCGCAGCGGCAGCGCCACGTTCTCGTACGCGCTCAGCATGGGCAGCAGGTTGAACTGCTGGAAGACGAAGCCGATCCGGCCGCGCCGCACCGCCGTCAGCTCCCGCTCGTCGCAGGCGGCGAGGTCCGTGTCGCCGAGGAGGACCTGGCCGGTGTCGGGCTTGTCCAGGCCGGCCGCGCAGTTCAGGAGTGTCGTCTTGCCGGAGCCGGACGGGCCCATCACGGCGGTCAGCGCCCGCTGCGGAAAGCCCAGGCTGACCTCCCGCAGCACGGGGACGCGCCCCGCGGCGCCCGCGTAGCTCTTGGAAACGGCGGCCAGCTGGACGGCGGGGAGCTGAATGTCGGTGAGCAGTGACATGCTCCCAGTTCAGCAGAGCGGACCGCCCAGGTCAGTGGGGCTGCGGGGAGTCTTGGAGGGAGGGTTTTCCCTACCATCCGCCCCGGCTCACCGGCCGGTTAGAGTACCTGGTGGACCCGCACGCGCCACGGCCCCGGAGGGACACGCACCATGACCGTCGCCGTCTGGGACGCCATGCGACGGCGCCCCCTGCGCTTCGCCCTCTCCACCTGGCCGCTGCGGTGCTGGGCGTTCCTGCTGAGCGGCACCGTTGTGGGCTTCTTCACGTTGTTCGTCCTCGCCGCCCTCCTCTTCGTCGGCGTTGGCCTGTCCGTGGTGGGCGTCGGCCTGCTCGTCCTCATGGCGGCCGCCGTCATCGGCATCCCCGTCGCCGCCCTGGAGCGGCGCCGGTTACGGCTCGTCGAACCGGAACCCCTCCTCGACCCGCACGGCTCCCTGCCCGGCACGGGTGCCTGGCCGTGGCTGCGCACCCGGTTGCGCGAGCGGGCCACCTGGCGGGAGCTGGGATACACCCTCGC
The DNA here is from genome assembly GCF_044455245.1 of Streptomyces sp. NPDC051310. Classification (NCBI taxonomy): domain Bacteria; kingdom Bacillati; phylum Actinomycetota; class Actinomycetes; order Kitasatosporales; family Streptomycetaceae; genus Streptomyces; species Streptomyces sp. NPDC051310. Next base: position 43,411 of record NZ_JBITEO010000033.1, on the reverse strand, counting down.
CCTGGGCGTCGTCTTCACCGCCACGGGCATCGGCTTCGTCGCCCTGCTCGGCCTGTCGCTGATGCTGACGGCGACGCCCGCCATCGTGTGGGCGATCGCCCCCGACACGGTGATGCTGGTGCCCGGCCGGCCCATCTCCGACCCCGTCGCCGCCCTGCCGGGCAGCGCCGCGGGCCTGCTCGGGCTGGTCGTCTCGGCGTACGTCGGCGGGCTGCTCGCGGGCGCGCAGGTGTGGGTCGCCCAGTCCCTGCTGTCGGCGCGCGACGAGGACCTGAGCAGCCGGGTCATCGAACTGACCCGCTCCCGCGCCCGGTTGGTCGACGCCTTCGAAGCCGAGCGGCGACGTATCGAACGCGATCTGCACGACGGCGCGCAGCAGCAGCTCGTGGCCCTCACCATGACGCTGGGGCTGGCCGAGCTGGAGCTGCGCGGCCAGGACTCGCCGGCCGCTCCGCTCATCGCCCGCGCCCGCGGCGAGGCCCGCCAGGCCTTGGACCAGCTGCGCTCCTTGGTGCGCGGCATCCACCCCCAGGTCCTCACCGACCACGGGCTACCGGCCGCCGTCGCCGAACTCGCCCTGCGCAATCCCATCCCGGTGACCGTCGACATCGACCTGCCGCACCGGCTGCCGTCGGCGGTCGAGACGACGGCGTACTTCACCCTCACCGAGGCGCTGACGAACGCCTCGAAGCACAGCGGCGCCGACGCGGTCGCCGTCGTGGGCCGGCTGCGCGACGACAAGCTGGTGCTGCTCATCACCGACAACGGGCACGGCGGCGCGGATCCGACCGCCGGGGCCGGTCTGCAAGGATTGGCGGACCGCGTGGCCATTCTGAAAGGGAGACTCACCGTGACCAGTCCCGTCGGCGGACCCACGCAACTGCGGGTGGAGGTGCCGTGCTCCGCGTAGTGCTCGCCGAGGACGCCGTCCTGCTGCGCGCCGGTCTGGTGGAGCTGCTGTCCCGCGTCGGACACGAGGTGACCGCCGCCGTCGGGGACGCCGCGGAACTGGCGCGCGCCGTGGACGCCGACCGGCCGGACGTGGTCATCACCGACGTGCGGATGCCACCGGGCTTCCGCGACGAGGGGCTGAAGGCGGCGCTGGAACTGCGCGGCCGGCACCCCGGCCTGCCGGTGCTGGTGCTGTCGCAGTATGTCGCCACGGCCTACGCCACCCAGTTGTTCAGCGGTGGTTCGTCGGCCGAGGGCGGGCTCGGCTATCTGCTGAAGGACCGGGTCGGGGAGGTCACCGACTTCCTCGACGCGCTGGACCGGGTCGCCGGCGGGCAGACCGTGATCGACCCGGAGGTGGTCCGGGTGCTGCTCCAGCAGCGGACCGCCGACGAGCCGCTGCAGCGCCTCACGCCCCGCGAGCGGGAGGTGCTGGCCCTCATGGCGGAGGGCCTCAACAACCAGGCCATCGCGCAGCGGCTCACCATCACGGAGGCGTCGGTGGTGAAGCACTCCAGCAACATCTTCATGAAGCTGGAGCTCGACCCGGCCGAGGGCAATCGCCGCGTCCTGGCGGTCCTCGCCCACCTCCGTCGCGAGGCGCCGCCGGTCTGACCGCGCCGTGCGCCTCCGCCGCGCGAGGGCGGTCAGACCGGCGACGCCGCCCGCGCGAGGGTGGCGGCCGACGACCCGTCAGTCCTCCTCGGCGCCCCGCCCGGACACAGCCACCCTGAGGTCGGCGCCGGGGGTGAGCAGCCGCGTCAGCCGCCGCGCCGACGTGTCCCAGGACCACTGCGCGGCCACCCACGCCCGGCCGGCCTCGCCCATCGCCGCGGCCCGCTCCGGGTGGCTCAGGATCTCCGACACGGCGCGGGCCACGGCCCGTACGTCCCTGCCGTTCACGACGGTGCCCGTCACCCCGTCGACGACCGCGTCCGGCGCGCCGCCCGAGTCCCCGGCGACCACGGGGAGTCCGCTGGCGGCCGCCTCCAGGAACACGATGCCCAGCCCCTCCGCCTCCAGCCCGGCCTTCCGGGTCCGGCACGGCATCGCGAACAGGTCCGCCGCCGCGTAGTAGGGGGCCGTCGACGCGTGGTCCAGGCCCCCGGCGAACACGACGTGCCCGTCGGCGTGCCGGCGCGCGAGCTTCCGCAGCCGCTCCTCGTCCGGGCCGCCGCCCACGATCACCAGCACCGCGTCCGGCACGGCCCGCCGTATCCCCGGCAGCGCCTGTATCAGCGTGTCCTGGCCCTTGCGCGTCACCAGCCGCGAGACGCACAGGATCACCTTGCGCCCCACGATGCCGTGCCGCTCCCGGACCTCCCGCGCCTGGCCGGACGCGGGCCGGAAGGCCGCCGCGTCCACGCCCGGGACCAGCCGCACCAGTTCGGCCCGCGGCCCCAGCGCCGGCGCGATCCGGCGCCGGGTGTACTCACCGAGGTACGTGACGGCGTCCACGTGGTCGCCGATGCGCCGCATCACCTGCCGGGCGCCCGGTGTGCGCGCCCACCAGATCTCGTGGCCGTGCGTGGTGGCGACCATCCGCCGTATCCCGCCGCGCCGCAGCGCCGGCGCCATCGCGGCGAGTGGTGCGGCGGCCCCGAACCAGGCCCGGTCGCAACCGTGGCGCCGGGCGATCTCCACGGCGCGGCGCGTCACGCGGGGCGTCGGCAGGAGCATGTGGCTGGGGTCCCTGACCACCGGGAACGGCAAGGTGGCGTCGTACGCGGCGGCCCCCTGCTCGCTGGACGTGTAGACGACCACGTCATTGCCGGGGACGCGCATCGCCATGGCGTGAACGAACGTCTCGATGCCCCCCTGGCGGGGCGGGAAGTCGTTGGTGACGATCAGGGTGGTGCCCATGGGTGGTGGCTGCCTTCGTCGAGGGGGATGGTCAGGCGGTGAAGAGGGGGTCGCGGCAGTCATGGGTGACGCGCGGGACGGGCGTTCAGCGGTCGCCTCGCCGGTGGCGGGCCCGGCGGCCGTCCGCCACGAACGGGAACCGGTGCGCGTCCCGCCTCGGGGTGGCCGACACCGCCCCGGTACGGGCGGGCGCGGGCGCTCACCGGGCACTCCACGCGACCGGAACCCGCACCGGAGTCGGAGCCGGAGCCGGGCCCGCGGGCCGGGAGGCGCGTACGACGAGGCCGGGTGCTGGGCCAGTCCGCCGGGCGCCGCCCACCAGCCGGGCCAGTACGACCAGGCTGACCGGCAGGGCCAGATACCCGAACCGCCCGGCCGGCGCGAGGAGGAACGCCACGGACAGACCGATGGCGAGCCGGTCGGCGGCGGACACGAGGTCGTACGGGCGCCGCACCACGAGGGACACGGCGACGGCCAGCCCGCCGCCCAGCAGCAGCGCGACCGCCGCGTACCAGCCGGCCGGACCCAGGTCGGCGAGCAGCCGGCCCGGCAGCGGACTGGCCGCCGGGGTCTCCCACGGCCCGCGCCCCGTCGGGAACGCGAACACCTGCTGCACCAGGGGCCCGGGCGACAGCAGCGCGCTCGGCAGGACGAGCACGACGGTGCCCGCCACCGCCACGGCGGCCCCGCGCACGGCCGCCCGCACCCCTGCCCGGTGGGCGAGCAGCGCCACGGCGACCGCGACGGCGGGCCACGCCGTCCACTTGAGGGAGCAGGCGGCGGCGAGCGCCAGCCCGGCGGCCACCGGGCGCCGCCGGGCCGCGTACGCCAGCGCCAGGAACAGCAGTCCGGTCAGCGGCAGGTCCACGCCGCTGACGCACAGCGGCAGCGCGACGAACGGCGAGGCGACGAACGCGCCGACGGCGTACCGGCCCACCGCGCGGCGACGCGCGCCCGCCGGCGCACCGCCGGTTCCGCCCCGCGTCACGCGGTGGGCCGCCCACAGGCAGCCGAGGAACGCCGCCGCGCACCAGAGCCGGGCATCACCCAGCAGTCCGGGAAGCGGACCACTGTCGCCCAGCACCGCGCGCGGCAGCCCGAAGACCGCCATACCGGGCAGGTATGGGGTGACCTCGACCACCGTGCGGGGGTCGGCCAGGTACGGGGTGGCCTGACTTAGCGTCAGAACCCCGGACCGCTCGATGACGCCGACCTCACTCTGCGCCCCGCCGCCGATCAGCAGCATCACCAGCGGCACGGCCACCGCACCGGCGAAGGCGAACCCGAGGGACAGGCCCCGCCCCCGCGACCACAGCGCGGCGCCCGCCGCACAGAGGTAGCCGACGGACGCGCACGCTCCCCAGACCCGGTGCGGCCCGGGCGCCGCGATGAGCGGGAACACCCCGGCCCACACGAACGCCACGAACCAGCCGCCGGACCACAACAGCCGGTGCTTCCATGGGATTTGCGTCGGGAGAGTAAGCACCCCTCCATCAGACCGGGCCCACGGCGGCCCCGTCATGACAGCCAGGTCGAGACCTGGGGGTCGGGTTTACCCGACCACGCGGTGCCTCACGCGACGGTGGCCGTGAGCCCCTCGGACAGGACCTCGAGCAGCGCGCCGGCCGTGCGCGGCGCCCCACGAGGGCGTCTTCGTCCCGGTGCCATCGGCGCGGTGCGCCAACCCGTCCGCTTCCGGTTACCGGCAGCCACCGGCCGTACGAGAGGCGAGGACGAAGAAGGCGATACCCCGGCCTCGGGCAGTTCACCACCGGCGACCCGGACCCAGAAGCCGAGCCGACCACGCGCGACGCCCGCTGGCAGCTGTGGGCCGGCAAGTCCATCGACCGCCCCGCCTGGTACGCCACCGCCGGCACCGACACCCCCGTCGCCCTGCTCACCGCTGTCACCCAGGGCGTATCCGACCCGGCCCCGCTGCCCCGTTGGCGACAGGACACCTACAGCTGCATCAAGGGCATGGCCCAGCTCACCCCCATCCTGCCGCCCGAGCCGCCGGCCCCCACGCCACTCGATGTTCAACGGGCTGCCGCTGCACACCGCCCGGCCGCGCTCCCCGCTCCCAGCGTCCCGCGCTGGAGCACCACCAGCCGTCCGGCCCTGCCCGGCCCGCGCCGGTAAACCGCCCCGTTGAGCAGCGTGTGCGGGACGGGTCCGGGACGGTGCCGTTAGTCTTTACAGCGGCACGGCGAGCTTGGCCGGGGGCAGCCTCGACCAGGTCGCCGGGGAGGCCGGTCGTCAGCCGTCGCGGCGGCGCACAGCCCAGAGCCCGGTGTCGTACGCCATCGCGCCGAGCGCTGGAACCACGAGCGGGGGCGCTGCGGGAACGGCGCTGTGAACCAGGGCCGCGCCCAGCATCGTGGTGCAGGCCGGGAGGTCCGGAAGGGTGATCCGCAGCACCACCTCCCAATGCCCGGCCGAGCGCGACGGAGCGGGAGCGGGGGCGCTCACCGGCGTTCCCCATCAGCCGCATGGGGATCCGGACCGCGGGCAGATCAGAGCTGGAACTCGGCGGGAGACACTCCCAGCACTGTGCAGGCCTCCCGGATGATCATTTGCTCGGCCTGGGAGAAGTCACCGTCGGCCCCGGCGATGACGATGCCGGTCTGGATCACCGCCCTCGCCTCGGTCGGCTTCTTGGCGCTCTTGGCGATGTCCTGCATCGCTTCGGCCTTGCCCTGCTGGAAGTTGTGGGTCAGCTGATCCACATGCTTGTTGAAGCGCTGGCGCAACTCCTCAGGCGGGAAATTCTGCAGCACCTCATTGCTGAGGATCACCGACTCGACGTGCTGCCGCTCGGCCGGGTCCACATGCCCGTCCGCGGCCGCGACCAGTGCGCACATCGCGATGCTCGCGTCCCGGTACGCACCGCTCTTCAGCTCGGTCCTGAGGGAGCCGAGCTGCGTCTTCAATGTGCTGATCAGCTGGGCGCGTGGGCCACCGCCGGGCCCTGCGCCGCGGCTCGGTCCGTGGGTCGCACCGCTCCCGCGCTGGGTCTGCTGCAGATTCTTGGCCTGGTCCTTGAGTCGGTCCCACATAGCCATCGACGTGACCTCGGTATTCCTCTGAGTCATCGGTCGCGATTCCGCTCGCGCGTTCACCTGACCAACGACTGCCCCCGGGCAAAGGTTCCGCAAAATGTGCTGGCACGCCCCTTGCCGACTTCAGGCAAGTCGCCCATTGTCCAGGCGCTGACGTCGTCGATCGAGACACGGTACATCCCACCCGTCTCCGGGAGCCCGCGGCGAACTCGCCCACGCTGGACGAGTCGGCCGGGACCTCCGACACGTTGCCTCCGTACGACCCCGGGAGCCAGCCGACCCGTGAAGACAGCGCCGCCGACCACGGTCAGGGACATCTGACCATGGGCAGGCCGAAACCCCTGGTACCGCCGTTCGCCCCGCTGGTTCGGCTTCCACGAGGCGTTCCACTCCCTGACCGGGTGGCAGTTCTCACCGCGCACTACATCGCCGTCTCCCTGGCCACCTACTGACCGTGACCGGCTGGGTGACCGCCGGGGCATCGCCCACGCTCGAAAATCGTCCGCCCTTCCGGCCTGAAAGTTTGCTGCTTTCCCGGGGTGTGACGTCCCGTAGGCAGGTAAGGAGGGAGGGGCTGGGGAAGTACGAGACAGCGGTCTTCACCTGACCTGTGACAGAGGGGGCCCCGTGTTCGAGGCGGAAGACGTCAGGGAGTGGCGTGGCCACCAGGTGGTCGACCACGAGCGACACAAGATCGGCGTCCTGGAGGCGGTTTACGTCGACACGGCCACGGACCAGCCCGCGTTCGCGACGGTCACGGTCGGCCTGCCGACCCGGCACCGGCTGGTGTTCGTCCCCCTGTGCGGCGCGACGGTCGGTCCCGGGTATCTGAAGGTCGCCTACGACAAGAAGCAGGTCAAGGAAGCGCCTTCGATCGGCACGGACGGCGAACTGCTCGCGGAGGACGAGAAGGCGGTCTTCGCGCACTACGAGCTCGCCTACCGAACGGGTGCGGGCGGCGAACGCCGTCTCGCCCGCCGCTGATGCCCCACCAGCTTCCCCCACGTGAGGTGACACGCATGGCTCTCTTCCTCCTGCTGGTCATCGTGGCCATCGTGCTCGGCATCATCGGGGTGGTGGTGAAGGGCCTGTTCTACCTGTTGGTCATCGGCGTGGTGGTCTTGGTAGCCGACTTCGTCCTCCTCGGCCTGCGCCTGGGCCGCCGCCGCAGGAACCCGCCCCGGTGACGCGGTCTCTCCGGGGCAGAACACGCCGCTTCGCCCGCCCGAGGTGGCCGACTCCGAACGGGGTATCGGCCTGGTCCTCGAGTCAGTGCCCCGGAGTGGTCCGCCCCGTCCGGGATGGGGCGGAGGCATCGGCGAGGTCGGCGCCGGTGTCGGCGTCCCGCCGGGAGTGGCCGACACCGTGCCAGTCCAGGCACATGACGGTCGCATCGTCCTGCAGGTGACCGTGGTTGGCGTCCACGACCGCCGCGATGAGGGTGCGGGCGGCCTCACGCGGATGCAGCGCGCGAGTGCGGACGATCAGGTCCGACAGATCGAGGCTGTTGGCATTGCGCTCCAGCATGCCGTCGGTCAGCATCACCAGCCGGTCGCCCGGCCGCAGGTCCAGCGACTGGACCCGGTAGGTGTGAGGGGCATGGATGCCGAACGGCATATCGATCTGCGGGGTGATCTCCCGCACCTGTCCGTCCCGCATCCGCAGAGGCCAGGGGTGTCCGGCGTTGATGAACTCGGTCGTGCCGTCGAGCAGGCTGATACGCAGGAGCTGGCCGGTGACATAGCTCCGGCGGCCGTGCTGGCGCATGGCCCGGTCGGCCTGGTGGGCCTGTTCGGCGAGGTCGGCACCGGCCCGCCGTGCCCGGCGCAGGGCGCCCACCAGGAGGGTGGCCAGCAGTGCGGCGTCGACGTCGTGCCCCATCGCATCGGTGACGGAGAGCTGGACCGTGTCCCGGTCGATCACGTAGTCGAAGGTGTCGCCCCCGACGTGATCGGCCGGCTCCAGCGCCCCGGCCACCGCGAACTGCGCCGCCTCACACGCCAGCGACGCCGGGAGCAGCCGGTGCTGGATCTCTGCGGCCAGGCTCAGCGGGCTGGTGCGACGGCCCCACTGGTAGACGTCGGTGAAGGACCGGTTGGCGATGACGATGTACGCCAGGGCGTGCGCGGTCTCGCCGATCTCCCGCATCACCTCCGCGTCCGGCGCCGTGGGCAGGAAGAGTTCCAGGAGCCCGATGGCGTCCCCGCGGTTGGTCACCGGGGCGACGATCCGCACCAGCGCCCCCTTGCCCTGGTCCTCCACGCTCGGCCGCTGGGTGCGGATCACGTCGTCGTACAGGGTGCCCCGCAGACTGATGCGCCGGGCGGGTTCGTCGGTATCGACGCTGCCCGCCGCCCCCAGCCGTACGACCGAGCCGCCGGTGAAATCGGTGATCAGGAACGATACCGACGCGGCCCCGAGGTGCTCCTTGAGCATGCGCGCGACCACGTCGAGCGACTCCACGGGCGCCGCGGTCTCAGCCGCCGCCAGCGCCCCCGCCAAGGTCATCGCCCTGCCCCGGCCACCCCTGTCCTCAGGAGTACGAGGGGTAGCCGCACCGCCCCCGTCAGGCCCGCATACGGTCACGGTGACTCCTCACTGCTCGCTGACTCTCAGGGCTCCGTCCCGGTTGGTTGAGGGGCCGGCGCCAAGCCCGGTGCCGGGCAGATGTCACATTGCACCACAGGGCCCCTGAGCGGACGCAGCTGTCGGCCGACTGGCCGACCGGCCGTCGAACGGCAGGGCATCGACGCCACTCCGTGGGGTGTTCCCCGGGTCTGGCAGCCACGGCCACCGGAGTTCATGTCCCACCGGCACCGGCGGCGACCCATGGTGCTTCCTGGTGTTCCGCTCCAGGATGTTCCATGACACCCGGACGTCACAGGGCGATGCGGGCTGCGCGCATGCCCAGTGCCGGTGACGTCAGGGGAGAAGCGGTCGTGGCCCACGCAGCGGCAGGCTCCGCCGGGACCAGCTGACGTCTCTCCGAGTGTGCGGGATGGGCGTCACGTGCGTTGGGTGCGATGTCTTGACGCATGTCCGACGCACGTGACGCACGTCTGACGCACCAGCAGCGTGGTTCCTGACCGATCGTCATGCGTGCTCGTAGCCGCCGAGCGGAGCCCTCGGCTGTGTGGCGGTGGGCGCTTTGAAGCGGCTGGGGCACTGGCTGCCGAGCTGGTGGCTGCCGAGCAGCGGCGCGATCTGACACAAAGTCAGGGATGCCCGCAAGTACGCGGTGGCCAATAGGCCCCGGTCCTCCAGCGGCAGGCCGACATCCGCAGCGGCTGTCGAGCGCGATCGCCGGCAGTCGCTTCATCGTGCGGCCCTCCACCTTCGGCCGTGTGCCTTCGCCGACGCTAAGGTATGGCGCCGTACTCGGCGGATCGCTCTCCTGAAGAGGTGGGAATGGGGCTCATGGACGCGGATCACGCGGAGCTGGTTGTCGCGGCGCAGGCCGGTGACGATCGCGCGCGCGAGAAGCTGATCGCCGCGTACCTGCCCTTGCTCTACAACATCGTCGGGCGAGCGCTGAGCGGACATGCCGACGTCGACGACGTCGTCCAGGAGACCCTGCTGCGCGCGGTGCGCGACCTGCCCGCCCTGCGTGCCCCGGAGAGCTTCCGGTCCTGGCTGGTGTCCATCACGCTCCGCCAGATCAATACCCACTGGCACCGGCAGCGCACTCTCGCCGACCGGACCACGGTCATCGACGAGGCCCTCCGGGTACCGAACGCCGGCGCCGCGCTCGAGGACGTGACGATCCTGCGTCTGCACATGTCGGACGAACGCCGTCAGGTGGTCGAAGCGGGCCGGTGGCTCGACCCGGATCATCGGGTGCTGCTGTCGCTGTGGTGGCAGGAATGCGCCGGCCTGCTGAGCCGTCAGGACATCGCCGACGCGATGGGGCTCAGTGTCGCCCACGCCGGAGTTCGCGTGCAGCGCATGCGCGAGCAATGGGAACTGAGCCGGACGATCGTCGCCGCGCTGGAGGCGAACCCGCGCTGTCCCGGCCTGAACGAGACCGTCGTCGGCTGGGACGGCCTGCGTACATCCGTGTGGCGCAAGCGGATCGCGCGGCACACCCGCGACTGCCCGATCTGCACGGCGACGACGACAGAACGGGTTCCCGCCGAGCTGCTGCTCCTCAACCTCGCGCCGCTGGCCGTCCCGGCCGCACTCGTCGCGGCGCTGACCGCCAAGGGCCTGCTGTCGGGTACGGCCGCGAGCGCCGCCGGGCTGGCCGCGGCACACGTCACCGCCGGCACGGCGACGGCGACGGCGACGGCGACGGCGGGAGGCGGTCTGCACGGCTCGCTGCTCGGCAAACTCCACGCGGTGACCGCCCATCCGATGGTCAGCCTCGCCACCGGCGCGGTGCTCGTCGCCGGGACCGCCACCTACGCGGCCTGGCCCGAACCGGCACCTCGGGTGCCCGGAGTCACCGCCGCTCCCACGGTCAGTGCTCCCACGCCGATCCCGTCGTCCACCGCCCCGTCGGCCACACCGTCGCCGGTGGGTCCCTCGGCCGTCACAGGCACGGTTCCGCTGGGCGCGCAGTCGCTGGAGTCCGTGGACCAGCCCGGTCTGTTCGTCACGTATGACGGAGACTTCGCGGCGCTCGGCCCGGTCTCCGCGTCGAGCGGCGAGCGGGCACGGCAACGGGTCACCTTCACGGTCGTCAGGGGGCTGGCCGACACACGGTGCGTCACCTTCCGCGCCGCGGACGGCCGGTATCTCCGCCACCACTACCTGCGGCTACGGCTGAGCACCGACGACGGCAGCGAACTGTTCCGGGAAGACGCCACCTTCTGCCCGCGCCCCGGGGCGGCCGCCGGGTCGGTGACCCTGCACGCGCACAACTATCCCGGATCGGTCATCCGCCACCGCGACGGCGGCATCTGGCTCGATGGCTCCGACGGCACTCGTGCCTTCGCCGGTCAGGCTTCCTTCATCATGCGCGGGCCCCTGGCTTAGAGAACCGCTCCCCGATCAGCAGTGACCGGACCGTCTCGGTGACAGCGGGTGATCCCGCAGTACGGTCCCGCACCGCGCCTTCTCCACCCGGCGGTGGGCCGGGTGCCGCGCCCGAACCCGGCTCCGATGCTCATGGCACCGACGGCTGCCTCGCCGTGAGCGGATTCCGTCACTGATGAGCGGTGCGGTGCGCCGTTCCACCATGGGCGACCGGATTCCGGAGCCCGGCATAACGCTTTTCACCTGCGAGATGCATCACCGAGGCAGTCGTCCGGACGGCGCGACTTTTCCGTTACGAGACCGCGAGTCCTCAAGCCTCCACTTCAGGGGTGCCCTTCCCGCCGCTCACCTCGACGGGCCGGCGCGGCGGGTTTCCCGGCTCCCCCCATGGACCTGTCCCCTGAAGAAAGTCCCTCCCATGACACGACACACCGACGAACCTGGGGCGACCGGTGCGCAGGAACGGCCACGCGTCCCGCACCGCGCCCACCTCGCGGCGGATCAGGCCGCCCCGGCCTACGCGCGCACGAACACGGCACCCGGGATGACCCGCAACCCCCGAGGAGAATCATGAAGGGCCTGCACCGGCTCCGCCGGCGTCGCCGGACACTGACGATAGGACTGTCGGCCACGGCGCTGGTGGCCGGTGTCGTGACGTTCCTCCCCAGCTCCGCCGGAGCCGCGGGCCTGGGTACCCAGGCGGCCTCCTCGGGCAGGTACTTCGGCACCGCTGTAGCCGCCGGCAGGCTCGGCGACCCGACGTACACCGCGATCGCGGACCGGGAGTTCAACATGATCACCCCGGAGAACGAGATGAAGTGGGACGCCATCGAACCGTCCCGCGGCAACTTCCAGTTCGGCCCCGCGGACCGGATCGTCAACCGTGCCCTGGCACGCGGCCAGCGTCTGCGCGGCCACACCACGGTCTGGCACTCGCAGCTCCCCTCCTGGGTCAGCTCCATCCGTGACGCGGGCACGCTGCGCAGCGTGATGAAGCACCACATCACCACCCAGATGACCCACTACAAGGGCAAGATCTACGCCTGGGACGTCGTCAACGAGGCCTTCGCCGACGGCGGCAGCGGCCAACTCCGCGACTCGGTCTTCCAGAAGGTGCTCGGCAACGCCTTCATCGAGGAAGCGTTCCGCACCGCCCGGGCGGCCGACTCCTCGGCCAAGCTCTGCTACAACGACTACAACATCGAGAACTGGTCGGACGCCAAAACCCAGGGCGTCTACCGCATGGTCAAGGACTTCAAGTCCCGCGGCGTGCCCATCGACTGCGTCGGTTTCCAGAGCCACTTCGGGGCGGGCGGCCCGCCGGCGAGCTTCAGGACCACCCTGGCCGGCTTCGCCGCCCTCGGCGTCGATGTCCAGATCACCGAGCTGGACATCGCCCAGGCGTCATCCACCCACTACGCGAACACGGTCAGCGCCTGCCTGTCCGTGGCACGGTGCACCGGCATCACGGTGTGGGGCGTCCGTGACAGCGACTCCTGGCGCAGCAGCGAGAATCCCCTGCTGTTCGACAGCAACGGCAAGCCCAAGCCCGCGTACGCCGCGGTCATGCAGGCGTTCAAGTCCGGCTCAGGTACCCCGCCGGTCAACCCGGCCGACAGCACGGGGGAGATCAAGGGCGTCGCCTCCGGCCGCTGTATCGACATCCCCGGCTCCGTTACGGCCAACGGCGCCCAGGCGCAACTGTGGGGCTGCAGCGGACAGACCAACCAGCGCTGGACCTACACCGCAGCCAAGCAGCTGAAGGTCCACGGGAACAAGTGCCTGGACGCCAGGAGCAAGGGCATCACCAACGGCACCCCGGTGGTCGTCTGGGACTGCAACGGCGGCGCCAACCAGCAGTGGAACATCAACACCGACGGCACGATCACCGGCGTCCAGTCCGGGCTGTGCCTCGACGCCGTCGGCGCGGCCACCGCGAACGGCACCAGGATCCAGCTGTACGCCTGCGCGTCCGTCGGCAACCAGAAGTGGACCGCCCCGTCCGGGACGGGCGGCGGTACGTGTGCTCTTCCGTCGACGTACAAGTGGAGTTCGACGGGTGCCCTCGCGCAGCCGTCGAACGGGTGGGCCGCGCTGAAGGACTTCACCCACGTGATGCACAACGGCAAGCACCTGGTCTACGCGTCGAGCGCGTCGGGAACCTCGTACGGCTCGATGGCGTTCAGTCCGTTCACGAACTGGTCGGACATGGCGGCGGCCGGGCAGACCAGGATGAACCAGAACGCGGTGGCGCCCACGCTGTTCTACTTCGCGCCGAAGAAGATCTGGGTGCTGGCGTACCAGTGGGGTGCGTCGCCCTTCAGCTACCGCACGTCGAGCGACCCCACCAACCCCAACGGCTGGTCCGCGCCGCAGCCGCTGTTCACCGGCAGCATCCCCCGCACCGACTCCTCCACCGGCCCGATCGACCAGACACTGATCGCCGACGACCGGAACATGTACCTGTTCTTCGCCGGTGACAACGGCAAGATCTACCGGGCGAGCATGCCGATCGGGAACTTCCCGGGCAGCTTCGGCTCGTCGTACACGACGGTCATGAGCGACACGGCGAAGAACCTGTTCGAGGCGCCGCAGGTGTACAAGGTCAAGGGCCAGAACCAGTACCTCATGATCGTCGAGGCGCGGGGTGCGAATGAGCAGCGCTACTTCCGCTCCTTCACGGCCACCAGCCTGAGCGGTTCGTGGACCCCGCAAGCCGCCAGCGAAAGCAACCCCTTCGCGGGCAAGGCCAACAGCGGCGCCACCTGGACCAACGACATCAGCCACGGTGATCTGATCCGCACCAACCCCGATCAGACCATGACCATCGACCCCTGCAACCTGCAGTTCCTCTACCAGGGCAAGTCCCCGCAGGCGGGTGGGCCCTACGACCAGCTGCCGTACCGCCCGGGTGTCCTCACCCTGCAGCGCTGAGCTGCCCGATCCACGGTGATACGCAAGGAGCACACTTCCCCATGAACAACCCCACCCGTGGCGCCCGCCGCGGGTGGGGTTGTTCATAAGGCCCCCGCGGCGGGCGTCGCGGTCGGCACCGCCGTCGCTGGAGCGCCACCGGTCCGCTGCTCGCAGTGCCCGCCGCCGTCGTGCCGTACCTCCTGTTCACCCAGGACGACTCGCAGGCCGCGACGGTCGATGGCAACGCCTATGACGGGCTGGTCTCCGTGCGCAGCGGCAAGGCGATGGACGTCAACGGTTTCTCCACCGCCGACGGCACTCGCTTCCAGCAGTGGACGACCAGAACACCGCCTCATCGCCTTCCTGCTGTACCGGTTCTGCCTGATGGAGCCGGTGTACAGGCTGATCGAGGCGGCCTGCGCGTACTAGCGCCTGTCTTCAAACCCCCTCGTGGGGGTGCGTGCGCCGCCGAGGAAGGCCGCGAGCCCGGTGTCGAAGTCCGTGGCGGAGGGGACGAACAGGACGGTCCGGTCCGGTGCGACGTACACCTTGCCGCCACCACGCCCGGCCTGTACGACGCATACGCCCGCGCCGTCCATCAGCTCGACGACGTTCACCCCCGCGCCCGGTGCGAGGCCGAGGAGCGCCTTGCCGGCCTCGGCCAGTTGTTCCGGACCGGCCAGCGGCGGCGGGGGCAGAGGAGGCGGGTCGGTCATGAATGCCTTCAGGTCCCGGGCGTTGCAGCCGCACCCGCCGGGCGGCCAGGCGCGTGAGCTCGCCGCCCCCTGCTCGGGGAAGCAGGCCTCCTCGTTGCTGTGCACGTGGATCTGCCCCAGGCAGGGTGGGCCGCCGAACGCCGGCGGCCGGCAGACGACCTCACGGCGGCAGTGTGCACAGCGCATGACTTCTCCTCGTTCCTCGGTCTCTCCCACGCCGCCTCTCAGCTCGCCTCGATGCCGCGGGCCGTGAAGGTCTCCCACTTGCCCGGTGCGACCAGCGTGCCGTCGTCCACGGCGGTGACGCGCTTCAGGTTCGGCAGCAGCGCGAGGTCGTCGAGGGAGCGGATGGCGGCATCCTTCTCGGCTTGGACCTGCTCCAGCATCCGGGAGAACGTGCCGTCTAGCGCCCACCTGCGGAAACGCGCGTAGAGGGTCTGCCACGAGCCGTACCGCTCAGGTACGTCCCGCCAGGCCGAGCCGGTCCGCAGCTTCCACACGATCCCGTTCAGCACCACCCGGTCGTTCGCCCTGGGCCACCCGGTCCCCGACCTCGGCAGGAACCAGGACGGCACCTCCCACTCCACATGCAGCTGCGGACGGATGATCCGCGTGGCTGGCCGAGGCTTGCAGTGGCGCCGGAAGGAGGTGACTACGGAACGGGACCGGAGAATCCGTTCAGCGCTGTCACGCCGGGCGACTTCAACGGAGCTTTTCCCGTGTCCTGCTCGGGGGCGGAACAATTCCTGGTCACACTCCAAGGGGATTGGTTCCAGGTGGAGGACATCCCGAATTGTGCTGCACGAAAGGCGGAACTCACCTCCCACGCGCACGTGATCCTGAAAAGGTTCGGGGCCGACTACGCGCGGAATCCGCCCGGCCGCCTGCGACTGCGCATCGGCGAGTTCTGTACGGTCCCCGGCCGCCCGCAGCCCCCCATCGGCCGACCCGGGCTGTCTTCGGCGCGGGCTCAGCGGATCCGCGTGGTTGCCGCGTCGCTGGCCAGGCGGGAGCGCAGAGTTGCTTCGAAGTCCTCGGCTCGGGCGAGCTGGACGCGGAGCCTGGCGACCTGTTCGGCGGCGGTCTGCTGGTAGGAGCGGACGCGTTCGAGGAGTGCCTCGCGTTCGCCGGCGGCGAGCCGGGCGTCCCCGTCGAGGCGGTCGGTGGCGTCGAGGAGGTCCCGCATCTGGTCCAGGGTGAAGCCGAGGGGCTTCATGCGGCGAATGACCATGAGCCGCTGGACGTCGGACTCGGTGTAGAGGCGGAAGCCGCCCTGGGAGCGGGCGGAGGGGACGACGAGTCCCGTCTCCTCGTAGTGGCGGATCGTGCGCAGGGACAGCTCGGTTCTCGCGGCGACCTCGCCGATCTGCATGTGTTTGCCGTCCACGGGTGACCGGTGGCCCTTCTCGTCGTCCTCGTGGCCTCCCCGTTGGGTGCCACCAAGCTCTACCCTAACGTTAGGGTAGAGTTGCCGGGGTCGATGGCGCCCCCGGCGAAGTACCGGATCGTGCGGGAGCGAAGCGTGCGTGAGTCCATGACACCCGCCGCCGACTGCCCGCCGTGATGCTGCGCCCCCCGGATGTGCGCGCGGCTCCATGCTCACGCGTGGGTCCCTCTTCCGACTTCCGGCTCCGTGCCGACGGAGCCGCCCCGCGGGGTGCCGGCCCGGCCCTACGCGTTTCCCGTACGTCCCCGCCTGCCGGACGGGGCGTGCCCGAGCACGACAGGTTCCGTCTCCCTTGTCCACCGCTGTGTCCCCGGCCGCGCGCCTGCGCGGCCTCAAGCCCGACTGGCTGTCCGATCCGAAGGTCTGGCGTACCGAGGTGCTGGCCGGCCTGGTCGTCGCGCTCGCGCTGGTCCCGGAGGCGATCTCCTTCTCGATCATCGCCGGTGTCGATCCGGCGCTCGGTCTGTTCGCCTCCTTCACGATGGCCGTGACGGTCGCGATCTTCGGAGGACGGCGGGCGATGATCTCCGCCGCGACCGGAGCCGTCGCGCTGGTGATCGCGCCGCTCAACCGCGAGCACGGCCTCGGCTACCTGATCGCCGCAGTGATCCTGGCCGGCGTCCTCCAGGTCGTCCTGGGCGCCCTCGGGGTGGCGAAGCTGATGCGGTTCATCCCCCGCTCGGTGATGGTCGGCTTCGTCAACTCCCTGGCCATTCTGGTCTTCATGGCGCAGGTCCCCGAGATGACCGACGTGCCCTGGGCCGTCTACCCGCTGATCGCTGCCGGTCTGGCGCTGATGGTGTTCCTCCCGAGGATCACCACTGTGATCCCGGCACCGCTGGTCTCCATCGTGATCCTCACCCTGGTCACCGTCGGTGCGGCGATCGCCGTTCCGACGGTCGGCGACAAGGGCGCCCTGCCGTCCTCCCTGCCCGTTCCCGGCCTGCCGGACGTGCCCTTCACGCTGGACACCCTGACGACGATCGCTCCGTACGCCTTCGCGATGGCGCTGGTCGGTCTGATGGAGTCGCTGATGACGGCCAAGCTGGTCGACGACATCACCGACACCCACTCCGACAAGACCCGCGAGTCCATCGGCCAGGGCATCGCCAACATCGTCACCGGCTTCTTCGGCGGTATGGGCGGCTGCGCCATGATCGGCCAGACGATGATCAACGTGAAGGTCTCGGGCGCCCGCACCCGCCTGTCGACCTTCCTCGCGGGAGCGTTCCTGATGGTGCTGTGCATCGTCTTCGGCCCGGTCGTCTCCGGCATCCCCATGGCCGCCCTGGTCGCCGTCATGGTCATGGTGTCGTTCGCGACCTTCGACTGGCACTCCATCGCCCCGAAGACGCTCCGGCGGATGCCTGCCGGGGAGATCGTCGTCATGCTCGTGACCGTCGTCTGCGTGGTCGTCACCCACAACCTCGCCGTCGGTGTCGTCGTCGGCTCGATCACCGCCATGGTCGTCTTCGCCAAGCGGGTCGCCCACCTCGCCGAGGTCACCGCCGTGCCCGACCCGGATGGCAGCACGGTCGTCTACCGGGTCACCGGCGAGCTGTTCTTCGCCTCCTCCAACGACCTCGTCGGGCGGTTCGACTACGCGGGCGACCCGGAGACGGTCGTCATCGACCTGAGCGGGGCGCACATCTGGGACGCCTCCTCGGTCGCCGCCCTCGACGCCATCGAGAACAAGTACGCCCAGCGCGGCAAGACCGTCGAGATCACCGGCCTCAACACCCCCAGCGCCGCCATGCACGACCGGCTCAGCGGTGAGCTCGCGGTCGGGCACTGAGCGGAACGGCTCTGCCGGCAGGCGGCCCGCGCCACGGCGTCAGCCGATGCGCGGCCGCGGTGTTCGACGAGCACGCGGTCGCGCCGGCGACCCTGCTGCCGGCCGTACGCTCGCGGGCGCCGGCGACCCGGCACCGGCGCCGACTGCTCCCCGGTGAGGGCTGCCGTCTTCGGGGTGGCGCCGCCCTCGTCGGCGTGCCCGGCCGTCAGCGGTACGGCCGTCACGGGGACGGTTACGCGGCAGCCGCCTTGGTGAGCAGCTTTCCCATGGCGGCGAGCACAGCCGGCTCGACACGGTAGTAGACCCACGTGCCGCGGCGCTCGGAGGAGAGCAGCCCGGCCTCCTTCAGCTTCTTCAGGTGGTGGGAGACGGTCGGCTGGGAGACGCCGACGTCGGAGATGTCGCACACGCATGCCTCGCCGCCCTCGTGCGAGGCGACCGCGGAGAAGAGCCGCAGGCGGACCGGGTCACCCAGGGCCTTGAACATCCTCGCGGTGCGCTCCGCCTCGTCGGCCGTCAGCGGGCGCTCGGTCAGCGGGGGGCAGCACGGCTCGACCTCGGGCTGAAGCAGCGGCAACACAGTGGCGTTCGACATGCGTCTATGTTGACACATGTCGAACCAGTGTCCCAGGGTGTGTCTCCGCTACCGGCGGCCGAGCTGTCCCGCCAGCCACCCGGCCACGTACCCGGCGTCACGGCCGACGCCGCGCAACGACGCCGAGGACAGGCTCCGCTGCCACTCCAGCCCCACGAAGCCGAGCCGGGCGCGCGTGAGGGAGATGCCGTCGCGATGGCGCGGGTGTCCGTCCTCGGTGAGCGCGCCGAGCGGAGCGAGGTAGGCGAGGTCGGGCGCGTAACCGGTGGCCAGGATGATCACGTCGACCTCCTCGGTCGTGCCGTCCGGCCAGGTCACCTTCGGGCCGTCGATGCCGGTGAACAGCGGGCGGCGGTCGGGGCGTCCGGCGGCGAGCGCGGCACGGTAGCGACCGTCGTCGATGACCGGCGTCGACGGCGGGTTCCGCCGGAAGCGGCCGAGCGGGGCGATGTCCAGCCCTGTGGCCTTGAGCCAGAAGTGCAGGTCAAGCCCCAGGGCCGGGCGCTGCCGGAACCACTTCACCGGCGTGCGGGTGGCCAGGCTCACCTGTGCCACCTGCGCCAGCTCGGCGGCGACCTGCACGGCGGAGTTTCCCGCCCCGACCACGACGACCCGTCGGCCGGCGAACGCCCCGGGTGATCGGTACTCCGCCACGTGCAGAACCCGCCCGGTGAAGGAGTCGAGGCCCGGCAGCCGCGGGCGGTTCGGGCGGCCGAAGGCGCCCGTCGCCGCCACCACCGCCCGCGCGCCGAGTGCTGATCCGTTCCCCAGCAGGATCTCGAAGCCCTCCCCGGCGGCGTGCACCCCGGCCACCAGGTGCCCTGTGCGGATCTCGGCGTCCAGGTGGCCGGCGTAACGCAGGAGATAGGCGACCACCTCGTCCTGGCACGGGTAGCGGTCCGGATCGCCCCCGAAGGGGAGGCCCGGCAGTGAGCTGAACCGGGCCGGGGAGAAGAGGGTCAGGCTGTCGTAGTACCGGGGCCAGGACCCCGCCGCCTGCTCCGATGCCTCCAGAATCACCGGCCGCAGGCCCTGCTCGCGCAGGGCGTGTGCGGCGGCGAGTCCGGACTGGCCGCCTCCGATCACCGCCACCTCCACGTGCTCCATGTGCTCCACGTGAACCGCCTTTCATCCTCACTTCGATGAGCGTCTATGTTGACGCCCATCAATGCAGATGCCATGCTGACGGTGCAAGTCATCGACAGACATCGAAACAAAGAGGGGGTCGTCGTGAGCGCCACCGCCACCGACCAACTGCCCGTCCTGGTGATCGGAGCTGGTCCCGTCGGCCTGGCCGCCGCCGCCCACCTTGTCGAGCGCGGACTCGAAGCCCTGGTCCTGGAGGCCGGTACGGCCGCCGGTGCGGCGGTGCGCGACTGGTCGCACGTGCGGCTGTTCTCCCCTTGGGGCGAGGTCACCGACCCGGCGGCGGAGAAGCTGCTGGCCCCGACCGGCTGGGTCAAGCCCGACGCGGCGACCTACCCGACCGGCGGGGACTGGGCGGAGCGGTACCTCCGACCGCTGGCCGACGTCCTGGGCGAGCGCGTCCGGCTCGGCGCGACGGTGACCGGCGTCTCCCGCGCCGGGCGTGACCGGATCGTCGACGCCGACCGCGCGGCCCAGCCCTTCGTCGTCCACGTCGCGTACGCCGACGGCCGGGAGGAGCGCCTCTTCGTCCGCGCGGTGATCGACGCCTCCGGTACGTGGTCCACGCCGAGCCCGGCCGGCGCGTCCGGCCTGCCGGCGCTCGGTGAGAAGGCGGCCGCCGACCGCGTCACCTACCGCGTCCCCGACCTCACAAATCCGGCCGTCCGCGCCCGTTACGCGGGAAAGCGGACCGCGGTCATCGGCTCCGGCGCCTCCGCCTTCACCGCCCTCTCCGCTCTCGCCGGCCTCGCGAAGGCGGAGGCGGGTACGAAGGCGGTGTGGATCCTGCGTCGCGGCATCTCCGGTGCCACTTTCGGTGGCGGCAGCGCCGACCAGCTCCCGGCGCGCGGCGCGCTGGGCCTGGCCGCGAAGGCGGCCGTGGACGAGGGCCATGCCGACGCCGTCACCGGCTTCCGTACGGAGGCGATCGAGCGCGACCGTGACGGCCGCCTGGTCCTCGTCGCGGAGGACGGCCGTCGGCTCGACCCGGTCGACGAGGTCGTCGTCCTCTCCGGCTTCCGCCCGGACCTGTCGTTCCTCTCCGAGCTGCGCCTCCGCCTGGACGAACGCCTGCAGGCGCCCGTGGAGCTGGCCCCGCTGATCGACCCCAACCAGCACTCCTGCGGGACCGTGTACCCGCACGGCGTGAACGAGCTCTCCCACCCCGAGCAGGGCGTCTACCTCGTCGGAATGAAGTCCTACGGCCGCGCGCCCACCTTCCTCGCCCTCACCGGCTACGAGCAGGTCCGCTCCGTCGTCGCCGCCATCGCCGGCGACCGCGCATCCGCCGAGCGCGTGGAACTCGTCCTCCCCGAGACCGGGGTGTGCGGTGGCGCCGGCCTCTTCGACCGGCCCGACACCGAACAGCAGGCGGACGGCGGTGGCTGCTGTGCGCCGGCGCCCGCCCTCATCCAGCTCGGCACCGGCTCACCGGCCGGCTCCGGGGGCTGCTGAACCCATCCACCACCCCATCGGCAGGAGGACCGTCATGACCCGCGTACAGCTCGCGCTGCGTGTCCCCGACCTCGCGGCATCGGTCGCGTTCTACACCAAGCTCTTCGGCACGGAGCCGGCCAAACTCCGTGACGGTTACGCCAACTTCGCCCTCACCACACCACCACTCAAGCTCGTCCTCATCGAAGGCGATGAGGGCGAGGACACCCGCCTGGACCACCTCGGCGTCGAAGTCGACAGCACCGAGGCCGTCAACGCCGCCGCCGCCCGGTTGAGCGGGGAGGGCCTGGCGACGACCGAGGAGAACGACACCCGCTGCTGCTACGCCCTCCAGGACAAGGTGTGGGTGCACGGCCCCGGCCGTGAACCGTGGGAGGTGTACGTGGTCAAGGCCGACGCGGACACCCTCACCAGGCAGCAGGGCAGCACCTGCTGCGCCGGCCCGCCGGAAGGCGAGGTGAGCCGGCCGGTCGCGGCGCTCAGCCGGTGCTGCTGACCCACCGATGACCCACGTGCACACGAGCGGGGCCGCGACCGGAACCGGGGACCGGTCGCGGCCCCGCGCCGTGCCACCGAGCACGGGGGTGAAGGTCCGTTCCATGGGCCGGCGATGGTGGGTTCCTGCTTCGTCGGCTTGACCTTGACACGTTGTTAAGGTGTCCCGTTGGGTGCAGGAGGTGGTCCCGATCCCCACGACACACGGAACCCCGCAGTACACCCGCATGGCCGACGCCCTCGGCGCCAAGGACTCGTCGGTCCGGCTCCAGGCGGCCCTGGCGGTCGGCTCGAACCCCGATCCCGGCTTCCTCGAGACCCTGGTCGAGCGGTGCGCGGTCGAGCCGGACTTCTTCGTGCGGGACATGCTGTCCTGGGCGCTGACCCGCCTGTCTCCGGAGATCACCCTGCCCCGGGTCCGCCGGGAACTCGACTCCGAGCGCGCTCAGGCCCGCAGCCAGGCGTTGCACACGCTCTCCAAGATCGGCGACCCGAGCGCGTGGGCCTGGATCACGCGCGACATGCTGCGAGACGCCGACGACGAGGTGGCGCGGACCGCGTGGCGCGTCGCGGTCCTCCTCGTACCCGAGGGCGAGAGGAAGGACCTGGCCGACGAACTGCTCCTGCAGCTCGGCCGCGGCGACCGCAGCGTGCAGCTCAGCCTGAGCCGCGCTCTCGTCGACCTCGGCGACGCGGCCGGGCCCGCCCTGGAGAACGCCGTGGCACATCCCTCCCCGGAGGTGGCCGCGCACGCCCGTGCCACCCTGCTGCTCCGGCAGAACCCGGAGGCAGGTTTCGACGCGGCCGTCGACGAGGCGAGGCGGGTCGTGAACCTCGGCCCGGAACGAGCCGCTGCCGCGGCGGCGCAGGCCGAGAAGCCTGCGGCAACCGCCGAGCCTGCGGGGGCGGGAGAGCTTGCGGAGGCGACCGTAACGGCGCACGCCGCGAAGGCCGCGCAGGCCGGAGAGACCATCGAGCCTGCGGGAGCCACCGCGGCGACCGTAACGGCGCACGCCGCGAAGGCCGAGGAGATCGCGAAGGCCGCACAGGCCGAGGAGACCGCGGGGTGCTGATCGGCGAGGTGGCCCGGCACTCGGGGGTGAGCGCCCGGATGCTCCGGCACTACGACGCCCTCGGGCTGGTGCGTCCGACCGGTCGCACCGTCGGGGGCTACCGCGAGTACTCCGCCGAGGACGTCCGCAGGGTCTTCCACGTGGAGAGCCTGCGGTCCCTCGGACTCTCCCTCAAACAGATCGGGCGCGCGCTGGAGGACCCGGGCTTCACGCCGTCGGCCCTGGTCAGCGACCTCATCCGGTGGTCGGAGGACCGCCTGGCGCGGGAACGGGAGCTGCTGGAGCGGCTCCGTGCGATCGATGCGTCGGCGCCCACCGGATGGCAGGACGTCCTGCGCATCGTCGAGCTCATGCAGGGGCTCGACTCGGCCAGCGCGGCGCGCAGGCAGCAGGCCGTACTGGCCCGGCCGGAGGGCGTGCCTGCCCCCGCCGAGGTGCTGGCCGGGGCGGTCCTGGCCGAGTCCGATCCCCACGTCGCGGGCGCCCTGCGCTGGGCGCTCGCCCGGTCGGACGGCGACGGCATGGCCACCCTTGCCGCCGGCGCGCGGTCCAAGGACGCCTGCATCCGGCGGCGCGCGGTGCTGGCGATCGCCGAGATGCCCGAAGCCCCCGGTGCGGCAGCGATGCTTGCGGACGCGCTCCGGGACCCCGATACGAGGGTGCGCGGGCACGCCGCTCTGGCGCTGGGCAGGCGCGGCGCGACGGCGGCCGTGCCGGCGCTCGTCGGCATGGTGGTCGAAGGCTCCAACGACGTCGAAGCGGCGGAGGTCCTGGGAACGTTGGCCCGTGACCACGGGTGCGCTGACCAGGTCGTGTCCGCCCTGGTCGCCGAACTGGCCGAGCCCACCGCCGACTCGGCGACCCGGATATGCCTGACGCAGGCGCTGTTCGAGCTGTCGGAGGCCACCGCGCAGGAGGTCCTGCGGCGACTGGCCTCCGACGACGACCGCGCGGTCGCCCTCATTGCCTCGGCTTTCGTCGGAGAACTCGACGGGCGGTCCGCCGGGGACCGGGGCGACGAGGTGACCTGAAGATCCCCCGTCCTTTCCGTCCGCGGCCCCACCGAGCAGGTCGTCCACGACGGGTCCCGCACCGGCACGTACTCGCCGAGCGGGACAACGGTTGTCACCGGAACTCCTGCGGGCTGTCCCGGCCTTGCCTATCCTGCTGTCCCACCGAGGCATCACCATCCGGGGGGATCGTGTCCGACGCGTCCAGGCCCAAGCCCGTGCTCAAGCGCTGTGCGGTATGCCGCCTGCCGGTGTCCAGGAAGAAGCTCGTCCTCGCCACCGGTGGCCGACCGATGCACCGCGCCTGCCGGTCGGCCGCGGGCCGATCGGCGGTTCCGCCCGGCCTCACCCGGGCACCGCAGGACATCAGCCGGGCTGAACTGCTGCGGAGGATCGAAGCGTTACGCGAGCGCGACGCGAGGGCGAAGCCCGGCACCACGAAGGTGCAGCCCGCAAGCCGCCCCGAACGGCGGCCGGCGCCACACCGCGGCCAGCGGCCGCCGCGCCCGCCCCAGCCGTACTACGGCGTGGACATGAAGTTCATCGACGGCCGGTGGGTGCAGATGCATCCGGACGCGGAGTAGAGCTGCCGGCCCGGCCCGCCCATCCCCCTTGCCCGAACAGCTCGAAACAGCTCGATCCGGTCCAGTACGGGCTCCGGCCCGGCCGGCCCGCCTCGCCCGCCGTTTCCCGGCCCCCAGCCCGCCCCGGACCCCGCCCGCACAGCTCCCTCGCCCCCGTACCGGCGGCGGCTCCGCACCAAGCCCCCGTGGACGGCCGGCACGGGCCTCCTCACCGGCTGCTGTGCGCGAGCGCGTCCTCCACCGCCGCCTCCGCCAGGACCGCCGCGCCGACCAGGCCCGCGTCCGACCCCCGTCCCGCCGGCACGGCCCGCAGGTGGCGTACGAACGGCATCGCCGCGTAGCGCCGCAGATGGTGGCCGAGCGGGGTGAAGAGCACCTCGCCGGACTGGGCGACGCCACCGCCGACCACCGCGATGTCGATCTCGACCAGCGCGGCCGTCGCGGCGATACCGGCCGCCAGGGCGCGGGCCGCGCGGTCGAACGCGGCGAGGGCGGCCTCGTCACCGGTACGCGCCGCTGCCGCGACCGCCGACGCGTCCGCCGTCGCGTCCGGCCGCCAGCCGAGCGACAGCGCGTGCCGCGTGAGGGCCGGGCCACTGGCGATGCCTTCGAGGCACCCCCTGGCACCGCACGGGCAGGGTTCCCCGTCGAAGTCGACGCTGATGTGGCCGAGGTGACCGGCGTTGCCGGTGAGGCCTTGGTGCACACGGCCGTCGAGGATCAGCCCGGCCCCGACGCCCGTGGACACCACCAGGCACAACGCGTTCCCGTGGCCGCGTGCGGCACCGTGGCGGTGCTCGGCCGCGGCCATCGCCACCGCGTCGCCCGCCAGCACGACGGGCCTGTGGGCGACCGCCGGATGCGCGCCGACCGATGCGGCGAGGGGGAAGTCGCGCCAGGCGGGGATGTTGACGGGGCTGACGGTCCCGCGCGACAGGTCGACCGGGCCGGCGCTGCCGATGCCCAGGGCGCGGACGCCTTCCCACAGGGGACTGGCGGCCAGGGCGTTCACCACCTGGTGCACGGTGTCGAGGAGAGTGCCGACGGGCTCCCGCGCCGGGGTGGTGCGGCGCACCCGGTGGACCACGGTGCCGTCCGTCGTGACCAGCGCGCCCGCGATCTTGGTCCCGCCGATGTCCAGGGCGGCTGTCAGGACACCGCCGGGCGCCGGGGGATCGATCCGCTGACTACTCATGGTGATGGATCTCCGATGGGTGAGGGGGACGGCCCGGTCGGACACCGCCCCAGCGGACCATGAGTGTGACAACGTTGTCCACAGGTCTGGCCCACCTCCCTCCCGCGGGACTCGACAGCCCTGCTCCGTTTAGTCAGCATTTAGTAAAGTCGCAGGTCAGGCCGCTGATACTCGGTGAAATTCGTCTAGACCGGTCTATGGACACCGTCGCGGCGCTGCGTCTACGTTGAGCGCTCACCAGGCCGGGGTCCCGGGAATCGACGTGGCGTCCCCTCGGTCCGGCATCGACAGTTCAGGCGATGAGAGGTGGCGGGGATGCGGAGAAGCTGGGTGGCTGTTGCGGCGGCGACCATGGTGGCGGCAAGGGGCGGTAGCGGACAGGGAGGCGGCGGGCGTGGCGAGATCGCCGCGCCCCCGAGCGATCCGGCGAAGGTGTCGGGCGAGATCACGGTCCTGACCAACCGGACGGACCAGATCGCCGACGGCACCCTGAAGAAGTACGCCGAGGAGTTCCGCAAGGTGTACCCGGGCGTGACGGTCAAGTTCGAGGGTCTGACCGACTATGAGGGCGAGACCAGGATCCGGATGAACACCGAGAACTACGGTGACGTCCTGCTGATCCCCAACTCCCTGTCCATCGAGCAGTACCCCACCTTCTTCGCCCCCCTGGGCAAGGCCGACGCGTTGTCGGCGAAGTTCGACTACACCGACCACGCCACCGTGGAGGGTCAGGTCTACGGTCTGGCCGGCATCGGCGTGGCCAACGGCTTCGTCTACAACAGGGCGGTCTGGGCGAGGGCCGGCATCACCGAATGGCCCGCGACGCCCGAGGAGTTCATCGCCGATCTGACGACGATCAAGGCGAGGACCGGCGCCACGCCGTACTACACGAACTACAAGGACGGCTGGCCGCTCACCAACTGGACGAACGCCATCGGTTCCCCCACGTGCGATCCCGGTGCCCACGACGCGCTGGCGGCGACGGACAAGCCCTGGAGCCAGGGGTCGGACCTGTACGCCATCGACAAGCTCCTCTACACGATGGTCGAGAAGAAGCTGACCGAACCCGATCCCACCACGACCAACTGGGAGGACTCCAAGGCCCGGATCGGAACCGGCAAGGTCGCGTCGATGTGGCTCGGCTCCTGGGCGATCTCCCAGATGCGGGCCGCGGCGGAGGCGGCCGGCGAGAACCCCGACGACATCGGCTTCATGCCGTTCCCCGCGCAGAAGCACGGGAAGTTCTGCTCCGTCCTGCGCCCCGACTACCAATACGCGGTCAACGTCCACTCCGACGAGAAGGCCGCCGCCCGCGCGTGGATCGACTGGTACATCACCAAGTCCGGCCAGGCCGCCGCGGAGGGTTCCCTCTCCTCGGTCAAGGGCGCTCCGCTGCCCGAGACGCTCAAGGCGTTCTCTGACAACGATGTCACCCTCATTCACCAGCGCCGGGAGAAGCCGGCCGAGGTCAATGGGATCAACAAGGCGTCCGAGATAGGCATCACCGCGCAGGACTACCGGCAAAAGCTCGTGGACGTGGCCAGGGGCGCGGCCGACGGGGACATGAACAGCTACTTCGACGAGCTGAACGGGAAGTGGTCCGAGGCCCGGCGCACCCTCGGCGGCTGACCGCACCCGCGGCGCGGCCCCCCACGGCCGGTACGGACGCGATCCCCGGCCGTACCGGGGACCGCACCCCGACCCGTGGCGCCCCCGCCCCCAGCACGCCCTTCCGGGAACCCACCACGAGGAACCAGCAGATGACCGTTGTCCAGAAGGCCCGTGCCGGAGCGCAAGGCGCCGGCGGGCGAAGCGCTCCGCCCCCCGATCCATCCGGCGGTCGGCCGCACACCGGGAGGCGGCGCCGTACCGCAGTCCTGACCCCCTGGCTCTTCCTGGCCGCCCCCCTGACGCTGCTGGGGATGTTCACCTACCTCCCCGTGGCCGACATGATCGGCTACAGCTTCACCGACTGGGACGGAGTCAGCCCCACACGCTCCCTCACAGGCGTGGAGAACTACACCGACCTGGTGACACGGCCCGCCCGGTTCGAGGTCTTCCTCGTCAGCGGCTTCTATCTGGCCGCCTCCGTCGTACAGACAGCGCTCGCGCTGTACTTCGCGACGATCCTCAGCTTCCACACCCGCTTCCGCAACCTGTTCAAGGGGCTGCTGTTCTTCCCCTACCTGATCAACGGGGTGGCCGTCGGATTCGTCTTCCTGTACTTCTTCCAGCCCGACGGCACCCTCGACACGTTGCTGCGCATGGTCGGCGTGGACGGCGAGCACCTGTGGCTGGGCGACCCGGACCTGGCCAACCCGTCCCTGGCCGGAGTGTCGGCGTGGCGCTTCATGGGGCTGAACATGGTGCTGTTCCTGGGCGCCATCCAGTCGATACCGCCGCACCTGTACGAGGCGGCGGAGCTGGACGGAGCGAACCGCTGGCAGCAGTTCCGGCACATCATCGCGCCGAGCATCAAGCCGGTCATCAGCCTGAGCTGCGTTCTCGCCGTGTCCGGCTCGCTGGCCGTCTTCGAGATCCCGTACATCATGACCGGCGGTGCCAACGGCACGGAGACGTTCGTGATCCAGACCGTCAAACTCGCCTTCCAGTTCGACAAGGTCGGCCTCGCCTCCGCCTCGGCCGTCGTCCTGCTCGTCCTGATCCTGCTGATCACCTGGGTCCAGCGCCGGCTGATCCCCGAGGAGAGGGTGGAGCTCTCGTGACCACCGACACCACCGGCACGGCCGCGCCCGCCCGGCGCCGTCCGGTCCGCGCCGGCCGCGGCGCACTGTCCCGGACCGCCGTCGCCCTGAAGTACCTCTCCCTGCTGCTGGCCTCGGCCGTCGTCGTCGTTCCCCTCGGCGTCGTCCTGCTGACCTCCCTGAAGACGCAGTCGGAGGTGGCGAACGACGGACCGCTGTCGCCGCCCGGCGACTGGTTCCACTTCGCGAACTACGCGACCGCCTTCCAGCAGGGCGCCATGCTGCAGGCGTTCGGCAACACGGCGCTGATCCTCGTGGTCTCCACCGCCGGGACCGTACTGATCGGCTCGATGACCGCGTACGCCATCGACCGCTTCGAGTTCCGTACGAAGCAACTGGTCATGGCCCTCTTCCTGCTGGCCACGCTGGTACCGAGCGTCACCACACAGGTCGCCACCTTCCAGGTGATCGACGACCTGGGCGCCTTCAACACCCGCTGGGCGCCGATCCTGCTGTACACCGGCACCGACATCGTCTCGATCTACATCTTCCTGCAGTTCATCCGGTCCATCCCCACCTCCCTGGACGAGGCCGCGCGCATCGACGGCGCCAACTCCTGGACGATCTACCGGAAGATCATCTTCCCGATGCTGCGGCCGGCCGTGGCCACCGTCGTCATCGTCAAGGGCATCGCCGTCTACAACGACTTCTACGTGCCCTTCCTCTACATGCCCGACCCGGAGCTCGGCACCATCTCCACGGCCCTGTTCCGGTTCAAGGGCCCCTTCGGCGCCCACTGGGAGACCATCTCCGCCGGCGCGATCCTGGTCATCGTGCCGACCCTGATCGTCTTCCTGGTGCTGCAGCGCTTCATCTACAGCGGCTTCGCGGCCGGTTCCACCAAATGACCCGCCCGCCCACCGCGCCCCGCACGACGTCTCACGAGGAGTCCCGCATGAAGGTCCGCACCGCGCTGTCCCAGGGCTGGACGCTGCGCCTGAACACCGACCGCCACACCCCCGCGCAGGCGCCTCCCGGACTGGCCGGGACCGCCGTACCGGCGCGGGTGCCCGGCTGCGTCCACACCGACCTGATGGCGCAGGGGTGGCTGGCCGACCCGTACCTCGACCGCAACGAGGACGACGTGGCGTGGGTGGGCCGTGCCGACTGGACGTACACGACCGCACTGCCCCGGCGGGACGGCACGCACGAACGCGCCGACCTGGTCTTCGACGGCCTCGACACGGTCGCCGCCGTGCACGTCGGCGGCCGGCTGCTGGGCCGCACCCGCAACATGCACCGGTCCTACCGGTACGACGTCACCGAGCTGCTGGCGGACGGGCCCGCACCGCTCGACATCACCTTCACCTCCGCGTACACCGAAGCGGAGGCGATGCGGGCCGCGCTGGGGGAGCGGCCCAACTCCTATCCCGAGCCCTTCAACTACATCCGCAAGATGGCCTGTTCGTTCGGCTGGGACTGGGGCCCCACGCTGGTGACGGCCGGTGTGTGGCGCGAGGCCCGGATCGAGCAGTGGTCCACGGCCCGGCTGGCCGAGGTCCGCCCGCACGTCACCGTCGCCGGGGACGGCACCGGGATCGCCGAGATCGTCGTCGGCCTCGACCGCACGGAGACCGGGCAGGACAAGCCCCTGCGGCTGGTGGCCGCCGTCGGTGACGCGTCCGCGGAGGTCACCGTCGCCCCGGGCGAGTACACCGCCACGGTGACGGTGCGGGTCCCGGACGCGGAGCTGTGGTGGCCCCGCGGCTACGGTGACCAGACGCTCCACGGGTGCACGGTCGTGCTCGGCGACCCCGACGGCGGCGGGGCCCTCGACACCTGGGAGCGCCGCCTGGGCTTCCGCACGATCGAGCTCGACACGGCCGCGGACGAGCACGGCAGCGCCTTCACCCTGGTCGTCAACGGGACCCCGGTCTTCGCCCGGGGAGTGAACTGGATCCCCGACGACGCCTTTCCCTCCCGCGTCACCGCCGACCGCTACCGCCACCGCCTCACCCAGGCGGCCGAGGCCGGCGTGGACCTGGTGCGCGTGTGGGGCGGCGGCATCTACGAGGACCGGGCCTTCTACGACCTGTGCGACGAGCTCGGTCTGATGGTCTGGCAGGACTTCCTGTTCGCCTGCGCCGCCTACCCGGAGGAGCAGCCGCTGCGGTCGGAGATCGAGGCCGAGGCCCGGGAGAACGTGACCCGGCTGATGCCCCACCCGTCGCTGGTGCTGTGGAACGGCAACAACGAGAACCTGTGGGGCTTCGCCGACTGGGAGTGGGAGCGGACCCTCGCCGGCGACTCCTGGGGCGAGGGCTACTACCTGGGGCTGCTGCCCCGCGTGGTGGCGCAGACGGACCCGACCCGGCCGTACTGGGCGGGCAGCCCCTGGTCGGGCTCGTGGGACCACACGCCCAACGACCCCGACCACGGCACCGCCCACTCGTGGGAGGTGTGGAACCGCCGCGACTACAGCGACTACCTCGCCACGGTGCCGCGCTTCGTCGCCGAGTTCGGCTGGCAGGCGCCACCGGCGCTCGCCACACTCGAACGCGCCCTGTCCGACCGGCCGCTGACCGCGGACACCCCCGGCATGCTGCACCACCAGAAGGCGGAGGACGGCAACGGCAAGCTGAACCGGGGACTCCTCCCGCACTTCGCGCAGCCCGCCGACTTCGACACCTGGCACTACCTGACCCAGCTCAACCAGGCCCGCGCGGTGGCCGCGGGAGTCGAGCACTGGCGCTCCCACTGGCCGCGCTGCGCCGGCACGGTGCTGTGGCAGCTCAACGACTGCTGGCCGGTCACCTCCTGGGCGGCGATCGA
Source organism: Streptomyces sp. NPDC051310 (assembly GCF_044455245.1). Taxonomy (NCBI): domain Bacteria; kingdom Bacillati; phylum Actinomycetota; class Actinomycetes; order Kitasatosporales; family Streptomycetaceae; genus Streptomyces; species Streptomyces sp. NPDC051310. The sequence continues at coordinate 12,597 of NZ_JBITEO010000033.1, read as the reverse complement.
CGGCGACGGCCGGCCCAAGCCCCTCTGGTTCGAGCTGCGCCGCCTGTACGCCGACCGGCTGCTGACCATCCAGGACCGCGACGGCGACCTGGTGCTCGCGGCCTGCAACCAGACCGCGGAGACCTGGGAGACCACCGCCACCGTCCGCAGGGTCGGGGCGGACGGAGCGGTCCTGGCAGCCGCCGAGGTGCCCCTGAAAGCCACGGGGCGCGAGGTGGCGCTGGAGCGGCTGCCGGAGTGGGTCACGCACTTCGGTGACGTCACCGGGGAGTTCCTGGTCGCCGACGCGGACGGGCTGCGTGCGGAGCACTTCGCCTGCCCGGACCGCGCGTTCGCCCACCCCGCCGCCTCGTACGAGGTGCGGGTGAGCGAGGACGCCGTGAACGGTGCGCTGGTCACCGTCACGGCCGGCGGGCTCGTACGGGACCTGCTGCTCCAGGCCGACCGGCTGGATCCGCACGCCCGCACCGACCACGGGCGGGTGACGCTCCTGCCCGGCGAGAGCGCGACGTGGCGCGTCACCGGCTGGCCGCGGCCCACTGCGGAGGCCGCCCGCGCGGCGCTGTTCTGCGTCAACGGCGACCGGAGCCGTCCGTGAGCGAGGGGACGGCACGACGGCCGGGGCGCGTCACGATCACCGATGTGGCGGCCCGGGCCGGTGTGTCCCGGGGAGCGGTGTCCCTGGCCTTCAACAACCGCCCAGGCGTCTCGAAGGCCACCCGCGAACGCATCATGGCCGCCGTCGCCGAGCTGGGCTGGGTGCCGCACCAGGCCGCGATCAAGCTGTCCGGTTCGGCGACCGGCGCGGGGGACACCGTCGGTCTGGTCATCGCCCGGCCCGCGCGGCAACTCGGCCTGGAGCCCTTCTACATGGAGTTCATCTCCGGGGTCGAGTCCGTCCTGGAGGAGCAGGGGTGCTCGCTGCTGCTGCACCTCGTGCGGGACACCGCCCAGGAGATCGCCGTCCACCGCCGGTGGTGGCAGTCCCGCCGGATCGCCGGCTCCATCCTGGTCGACATCCAGCAGAACGACCCCCGGATCACCGAGCTGGCCGCGATCGGACTGCCGGCCGTCGCCGTCGGCCACCCGTCCCTGACCGGCGGCTTCACCTCGGTGTGGACCGACGACGAAACCGCGGTGCACGAGGCGGTGCGCTACCTCGCCGCCCTCGGACACCGGCGGATCGCCCGGGTGGGCGGTCACCCGGCGCTCGGGCACACCGTGATCCGTACCGCCGCGCTGAACGCGATCGTGGCCGAACTGGGGCTGGAGCCGGCCCGCAGCGTCACCACCGACTACTCCGGGGAGCAGGGCGCCCGGGCGACCCGGTCGCTGCTCGCCTCCCGGGAGCGGCCCACGGCGATCGTCTACGACAACGACATCATGGCCGTCGCGGGTCTGTCGGTGGTCGCCGAGATGGGCCTGAGCGTGCCGAGGGACGTCAGCCTGATCGCCTGGGACGACTCCCAGCTGTGCCAGCTCACCCATCCGAACCTGTCCGCCATGAGCCACGACGTCTTCGGTTTCGGCGCCGACGTCACCCGCCGGCTGTTCGACGTCGTCCACCGCCGCAATCCCCCCTCGGGCCCCGTCGCGACGCCCGCGCTGCTGCCCCGCGGCAGCAGCGCGCCGCCGCGCGGCACCACCACCACCCGCTGACCACCTCTGCCGCCCCGCCGGCCCCGACCCGGCGGCCCGGCACCGGCCCGCCGCCCTCGCCCGCCGAGGGCGGCCCTTTCCGCGTGCCGTCGCGCGCCCTGCCGCGCCCCCGCCCAGGCGCCTCCGTGTCCCGTCGCCTGTCCTGTCCCGTGTCCTTTCGCCCGTGCCCTTCCGGAGCGCCCCATGCCCCTTCCCTCCCTCCTGGCCCCCGTCGTCCGCACCTACGCATGGGGGTCACGCACCGCGATCCCCGCCCTCCTCGGGCGCCGGCCCGACGGTGAGCCGCATGCCGAGCTGTGGTTCGGCGCACACCCGGCCGCGCCGTCACTGCTCACGGGCCGGCCCGGCGCCCCGGACCTGGCGGCCGCCATCGCCGCCGACCCGGCCGGCGAACTGGGAACGGCGACCCTGGCGGCCCACGGCCCGCACCTGCCCTTCCTGCTCAAGCTGCTGGCGGCCGACCGGGCGCTCTCGGTGCAGGTGCACCCCACGCGGGAGCAGGCGCGGGCCGGCCACGACCGCGAGGAAGCGGCCGGAATTCCGCTCGACGCCCCTCACCGCACCTTCAAGAACCGCAACCACAAGCCGGAACTGCTCTGCGCGCTCGGCCCCTTCGAGGCACTCTGCGGCTTCCGGGACCCGGCCCGGACGGCCGCGCTGCTCGATGCGCTGGCCGTGCCAGGACTCGACCGCTGGGCGGCGCTGCTGCGTTCCCGGCCCCCGCGGGACGCCCTCGGGCACGTCCTGCACGCAGCGCTGGACGCCCCCGCGCGCCTGGTGCGCGCCGTCGCCGCCGCCCTGCCCTCCCTCTCCGCGTCCACGAGCCGCTGGAGCACGACCGCCGCCGCGTACGCCACCGTGGCCGACGACTTCCCCGACGACCCCGGGCTCCTCGCGGCGCTGCTCCTCCACCACGTCCGCCTCGACGCGGGGGAGGCCCTGTACCTGGCGGCGGGAGTGCCGCACGCCTATCTGCGGGGGACGGGTGTGGAGATCATGGCCAACTCCGACAACGTGCTGCGCTGCGGCCTGACCGACAAGCACGTCGACACCGCGCTCCTGAGCGCCATTGTCGACCGCACCCCGATGCGGCCGTCCGTCATCCGCCCCACGCCGACGGCGGTGCCGGGAGAGAGGCGGTACGCATCACCCGCGACGGAGTTCGCCCTGTCGCGCGTGGACACGGGCGCCGAGGCCGTGTGCCTGACCGACGCCGGACCGCAGGTGCTGCTCTGCCTCACCGGCGAGGCGCGTCTGGAGCAGGGCCCGGCCCTCCGTCCGGGCGCCGCCGCGTTCATCCCGGCCGGCTCCCCCTGCGAGGTGTCCGGCGCGGGGGCGGTGCTCCACCGCGCGCGGGTGCCCCTCGGCGGTGCCTCGTGAAGCTCGCGACCCGGTCTGGGGCGACGGCCCCCGTACGGCCGTGCTGGTGCACCGCATCATGACCGACTCGCGCAGCTGGAGCCGCGTCGCCCCGGCGATCGCCGAGCACGGCTACCGGGTCGTCGCCGTGGACCTGCCCGGACTCGGGGCCGGCGCACCCGCCCGGACCTGCACACCCCGCCGCGCTCGCGGGGGCCTGCTGCACACCCTGCCCCCGGCCCCCCGACTCGCCATCGGCCACTCGCTGGGCTCGGCCGCGCTGCTGCTCGCCGTACCCGGACTGCGCTGCGCCCGCGCGGTCCACTGCGACCCCGCCTGGCTGGCGCGGCGCCGGGACCTGGACGCCCTGCGGGCCGTCCGGCACGCCACCCGGCGGGAGTTGCGTGCCGCGCATCCCCGCTGGCACGACGACGACATCACCGCCGAGCGGCACGCCCTCGCCACATGGGACCCCGCATCGGTGACCGCCCTTCAGCACCTGCCCGGCCTGCCGGGTGCCCCGGCCGTCCCCTCGCTCGTCGTGCTGGCGGGCCCCAGCGAGCGGATCCCGCCGGCGGAAGCCACGACGCTCAGCCGTCGCGGCTGGCGCGTACGCACGGTGGACGGTGCGGGGCACACCGTCCACCGTGACGATCCGGCCGGCTTCCTCCGGGCCCCTCGCGGCTGGCTGCTTGCTTGACGTTTTCCGAACGCTGCCGGGATTCCGTGACCGGGCCCCCCGTGCGATCGCACGGGGGGCCCGGACGGCCTTCCTCATTCCCGGATCGCGAAGGGCCCCTTACCGCGGGCCGTTGCCGGCTCCGAGTTCCTGGCTCTGCGGCCGGGCAGGCGTGAAGTCGTCCGACGGGAACCAGACGTGGAGGGTCTCGGGGTCGATCGGCAGGGAGATGTGCTCGTGCGTGATCAGCCACCTGCCGCCGGACCGGCGGAAGCACACGCTCGACCGCACCCACATCGCGGTGTCGAGCCCGTTCGTGCGCTTCCCCGAGTCGAGATGGAGCATGTGGGCGAAGGCGAGGTCCGCGTCCGTGCTCGCGACGGTGAGCTCGTGCGTCTCCAGGCCGATGGGGCCGTCGTAGGCGCCGAACCACCGCAGGAAGTTGCCGCGGACCGCTTCGTGTCCCATGAAGCGGAGGGGCGGGACCGCGTCGTAGTAGACGATGTCGTCGGCGTACAGGGACATGAGCCGGTCGATGTCCTTGGCCCGGCTGGCCTCGACGCGGCTGTCGAGCAGCGCCCTGATGTCGGACTCGTACGAAGTCATCGTGTTCCCCTGTTCCGGCGCGTGCCATGCGCGCAGTGGGCCGGACGCGGCGTCCGGCGGAGCGGTGCCGCTCCAACCCCTGTGACAGGACAGCCCGGCGGTTTGTGAGGCCGGCGCACCGCCTCACAAACCGCCGGGCTGTCCTGTCATGACCGATGACGGCGATGTCCATACGAAGACGGGGGAGACCGTGACCATCCAGCCCGGACCGGGGTACGACCTGAGCGATCCGCACCTGGCCGCCCTCGCAGGGGAACGGCGCCGGCTGATCAACCTCGCCTACCGGCTCCTCGGCTCCCTGTCGGAGGCGGAGGACGTGGTCCAGGAGACCTACGTCCGCTGGTACGCCATGCCCCGGCAGCGGCAGGAGGCGGTCGAGTCGGTCGGCGCCTGGCTGACGACGGTCGCCACCCGCATCTGCCTGAACCTGCTCGGCTCGGCCCGGGCCCGGCGCGAGCGGTACGTGGGGCACTGGATCCCCGAGCCGCTGCCGGGACCCATCGAGTCCGACGGGTCGCCGGGCGGGCCGGCCGGCGACCCGGCCGACCGCGTCACCCTGGACGAGTCGGTCACCATGGCCTTCCTGGTGCTGCTCGAGTCCATGACCCCGGCCGAGCGCGTGGCCTTCGTCCTGCACGACGTCTTCCGGTACTCCTTCACCGAAGTGGCCGGGATCGTCGGCCGCAGCCCGGCCGCCTGCCGTCAGTCGGCCTCCTCGGCCCGCCGCCGGCTGCGCGACGGGCGGCCGCCCGCCCGGCCGGTGCCGGCCGGGCGGGCCGCCGGCGTCGTCAGGGACTTCAAGCAGGCCTGGGCAGCCAAGGACGTCGGCGCCCTCATCGGCCTGCTCGATCCGGCCGCGACGGCGGTCGGTGACGGAGGCGGCCGCGTCTCGGCCGTGCCGTACCCGATCGAGGGCGGCGAGCAGGTGGCGCACTTCCTGGTCCGGATCGCGGCGAAGGCAACCGGCCTGACGTTCGACGAACGGACCGTCAACGGCCGCCCCGGCCTGGTCGCCCGGCACGCCGGCGCCACCGTGGCGGTGTACGCGTTCCACGTCGCCGGCGACCGCAGCACGCACATCTGGGGTGTGCTGAACCCGGAGAAGCTCAGGCCGTGGACCACATGACGGCCAGCCATCCGGCCGGGCGGGCGGACATGGTCCACGGCCGGGCGGCCGGAGCGGGTGCCCGCACGGCGTGAGCCGCCCTCGGGGAAGGGCGGAGCCATGCGGATTCGGCCTTTTCCGCGGCTTGTTCCGTCTCTCTCCGGCAACTCCGGGATGGCAGCGGGGGGCTCGTGGAGTTGGTGACGGACATGGATGGTTGTTCGTGCTCGTGCAGATGCACGGGATTTCCGCAGTCCGGGAGTCTGCCAACGGCGCCGCGTGGCATGTGGATTGGGCGTCCCCGCCGTGGTCCGGTGCCGGCTGCAATTGTCCGACCCGCACCAGGCATTCACGGAACGTCCACGAGCAGACGGTCGCACGGTGGTTCGACCGGCGAGATCCGGGGGAACGTACCCCGAGTAACGGGGGGTTCGGCGCACCGTGTCGACCTGACACAGGCGCCCTGCCCGCCCCGGCCGTCCGGCGCACCCCAGTACGCTGACGTGGTGGTTGACGGCTCCCGCGCCGGCCGTGCTGCTCGCGGCCGCGCTCGGATCCGGCACCGGCGAGGCGCCCCGACATCCCCGGCGGTACCGGGGGACCGCTATTGATTCTTTTGAACAGCGCGTATAGCCTGGGCTACTGGTTAATGAATAAACTAAATTCGGCGAAAGGTGGGTGGCATGAACGACGCGGGCGAAGTCAAGGCGGCAGAATCGGGTGACGAAACGCTGGCCAGGCTTACCGGTGCTCTCGGGCGGCCGCCACTGAGCATGCTGGAGAACGCGAAGGCGCTTTTTCCGTTCCTTTCCGGCGGGAATGGCGACGGAAATGCCGATCCGGTATCCGTCGCACCGGCCGACCGGGTGCGCGGCTGAGAGCGGGAGCCCCCATTTCCTGACGGCGCCGGGATATTACCCGCGCGTAGCGTCCGGGCGTGGCGAACGGGCGGTCTCCTCATGGCATCGCTCAGCATGGGAAACACCTCCCCTGCGCCCCCGGCCGCTTCCCCTGTCCGTCCGTCCGCCGGGAGGACGCGGCGGGGGCGTGCTCCGGTTCCGCGGATGCGGAAAGTGCCTTCCCGCCGGGACGACCGGGCTGTGCGAGCCCGTCGTGCCGGCCGGAAGGCACTTTCGTGTTGCGGTGGGTCGGTCAGCGGTGCTGTTCCAGGGCGAAGGTCCGCAGGCCCGAGCGTGTGATCGCGTTGAGCAGCTCCGCGGCCTGCTCCGAGCGCTCCGTCTCGCGCTGGAGGAGCTTCGCCAGGTGGGCGAGGCAGCGCGACCGCACCGGTCCGAGTGAACCCCTCGGCATGCCGAGGGTGGCGCTGATCTCGTCGTAGGACATCGGCGGGTCCGTGACCAGGAGCCCGAGCAGGGCCTGGCACTTCGGCGAGAGGGCGCAGTACGCGAGCAGCACCTCGTTGTCGCGTTCCTTCGCCAGCGCCGCCTCCTCGGGGAGGTTCTCCGAGGGCTCGGAGCGGTCGAAGACCGGCGAGTCCCCGACCGGGACGCTGCGGCCGGACTTCTCGATGTGCTTCAGGCTCTCCCGGCGGGCGGACACCGCGATCCACTGGGTGAGCTTCTCGGGATCGCGGAGCTTGCCCAGGTGCTGGATGACGCGCATCCAGGTCGTCTGGCTGACGTCCTCGCAGTCGGCCGTGCTCAGCCGGTGGCCCCGGGCGATCGCCCAGATCAGGGGCGTGTACCGCTCCACGATGCGGTTCCAGCCGTCCTGGTTTCCTGCTATGCAATCGTCTACTAGCTCGTTCAGGGTAGGCGTGCGCATATATCCCCCGGTTTTGTCTGCTTCCCCAATTACCGCAGGCCGACAATAGTGATGAGCCGCAGTAATGAGCCATGCTACCCCGGAGTGTTTTCCCTCCCGTTACTCGGAAGGACCCCCGGGGTTGGCTTTCGAAAGAACTTAGACGTATAGCGTGCTACACCGTCTCATCAGTGACTGTTACAGAGACTCGTGAGGCCAATGCAAGTCGACTGGAATGTGACTGTCCCTCCCCCCTACCCGTTTACTATACGGGGCCGCCGGAGCAGCGTGTCAATCGACAACCTTGTAACCGGGCGCTTGAATTTACGCTGGGGAGCGCCTGGTTGATGTCTTGGTCCAGTCCATCGGGGAGCGCCTCGTTCCGCGTGCCGCGAGGGGCGGGATCACGCCGCGCACGAGGGGGAGTTCGGGTGGACCGGCGGTGCGCTGCCGGGCTCCGCGGCGCGGCGCGGCGGCCGAACCGGCCGCCGGCCTGGTGCGTTGTGCGGTGCGCGGGCGGGCCGCGCCGGCGGAGGTCCCGTCGGGCACTGACACCGACCGGTGGCAGAACCGCTCCGGGCCGTCCTCCCGCCCGCTGTTCGTCGGCAGCGTCGGCGTCGGCGGCGGGCCGTATACGACCCTCCGCGGCGGGCGGCCGACGGCGACCGCATCGGATGTGACGTCCGCCACATCAGCCGTCGAAGTCCGTCCCGGATGTATCCGGACCGGCTGCCGCCGGATCTGGGTCCACAGGCAGAGGGGCACCGTCCGCTCGTGGGGAAGACAACCGGTGGTCCCGCGGGTCGCAATCGTTGGGAAGGCAACCGTGACCGTTGAACGTAACCCATGGCCGGCTCTAGGCGCGCTGATCGCCGGGTTCTCCCTGATCGTGCTGGACATGAGTGTGGTGGCGGTCGCCAACCCCGCGATCATGGAGGCGCTGGAGGCCAGCGTCTCCGGAGTGATCTGGGTGACGAGCGCCTACCTGCTCACCTACGCGGCGCCGCTCCTGTTCACCGGGCGCCTGGGTGACCGCTTCGGCCCGAAGAACGTCTACCTGGTCGGCCTGGTCGTCTTCACGCTCGCCTCGCTGTGGTGCGGCGTGGCCGACAGCATCGAGACCCTGATCGCGGCCCGTGCCGTGCAGGGCTTCGGTGCCGCGCTGATGACGCCGCAGACCATGTCGGTGATCACCAAGATCTTCCCCTCGGACAAGCGCGGCGCCGCCATGGGCGCGTGGGGCGGATCCGCCGGTGTCTCCCTCCTGCTGGGCCCCGTCATCGGCGGTCTGCTGGTCGACTCCGTGGGCTGGGAGTGGATCTTCCTGATCAACGTGCCGATCGGTGTCATCGCCTTCGCGCTGGCGTGGAAGCTGGTGCCGGCGCTGGAGGCCAAGCACCACAAGTTCGACCTGCTCGGCATCCTGCTGTCCTGCTCGGGCATGTTCCTGCTGGTCTACGGCCTCCAGGAGGGCAACAACAAGGACTGGTCGGCCACCATCTGGCTCACCATCGGCGCGGGCCTCGTCGTCCTGGTGCTCTTCGTGGTGACGCAGGCGCGCAACAAGAGCGAACCGCTGCTGCTGCTCAGCCTGTTCCGTGACCGCAACTTCGCGCTGGCGAACATCGGCATCGCGGCCATGGGTGCCGCCGTCACCGCGATGACCGTCCCGTCGTACTTCTACCTCCAGGGAGTACGAGGGCTCTCCTCCATGGAGTCGGCCCTGATCTTCGCGCCGCTCGCGATCCTCACCGGCGTCTTCTCCCCGATCGTCGGCAAGCTGTCCGACAAGGCGCACCCGCGCACCTTCACCACCATCGGCTTCGTGCTCTTCGCCGTCACGATCGTCGCGTACAGCCAGTTGATGGAGCCGGGCTCGCAGCTGTGGATGTTCTCGGCGACCGCCGCCCTCACCGGTATCGCCAACGGCATGGCCTGGGGCCCGCTGGGAGCCATCGCCACGCGCAACCTCCCCGTGCACCAGGCCGGCGCGGGCTCGGGCATCTACAACACCAACCGGCAGATGGGCGCCGTGCTCGGCAGCGCCGCGGTCGGTGCCCTGTTCGTCAACCGGATCGAGGAGCACCTGCCGCAGATCGGCGGCACCGGCGGCCAGTTCGAGGGCAGCCCCAGCGCGATCCCGGCCGTCGTCCACGAGCCCTACAGCACGGCCCTCAGCGAGACGGGCCTCCTGCCCGTCGCCTTCCTGCTGCTCGGCGCGATCGCCTGTTCCCTGTTCCTCCGCTTCCCGCCGCAGACGCAGGAGGCGCAGGACGACGCCGACGGCGTGGCCCTGCAGAAGACCGAGAAAACCGCCTGAGTTCCGCGCGGCGGCCCGCGGCGCCCCGGTCCCCGGGCCGCGTCGCGCCCCGCCGCGCCACCGTTTCGAGCAGGCGCAGTCAGTTCCCACCGCACCGGGACGCGCACACAGTCGGCCCGACAGCGTCCCGGCGCGGCTGTCGGGCAGGTAAGGGGGATGGTGCCGTATGGCCACCACAGGAAATTTCGCACTCTGGATCCGTCAGCTGGCGTCCGCGGAGAACCCCAGGGCGCGGCTGATCTGCTTTCCGCACGCCGGCGGCTCGGCGAACTTCTACTTCCAGTTCGCCCGCGGCTTCGGCGGGCTGGGGCTGGAGGTCCACGGTGTCCAGTACCCGGGCCGCCAGGACCGCCGGCACGAGCCCTTCCGGGACTCGATCGAGGAGCTGGCCGACGAGATCGGCGAGCTGATGGGCGAATGGAAGGACCTGCCCGTCGTCCTGCTGGGCAACAGCATGGGGGCGCTGGTGGCGTTCGAGGTCGCCCGCCGCATGGAAGCCATGGGCAACCCGCCCCTGTCCCTCTTCGCCTGCGGCCGGGTGGCGCCCACGCTGCGCAAGGACGAGCAGACCCACCTCAAGGGCAAGGACGCCTTCCTCAAGGAGATGTCCCTGCTCGGCGGCATGGGGAACGAACTGCTTCAGGACGAGGAGATCCTCGACCTCATCCTGCCTCCCATGCGCGCGGACTACCGGATGGCGGAGACGTACTGCGCCGCGCCGGGGACGCAGGTCTCCGTGCCGGTCCACGTGCACATCGGCAGGACCGACCCCAAGGTGAACGAGCCCGAGGCGGCGCAGTGGAGGCTGAGCACCACCGGGGAGTTCAGCCTGGACACGCATGAGGGCGGCCACTTCTTCTTCACCGAGAACGGCGACCGCCTGACGGACGCCGTCAGCAGCTCGGTGCGGGACGCCCTGGCGGCGAAGGCGTGAGCCGGGTCCCGTGACCGCACCCGCGCCCCGCGCGCACGCGTGACCATCGAGGTCCCGCACGACCGGCCCCGCCCGTCGTGCGGGACCTCGGCCGTTCCACGCGCCCGGCCCGCGGGCCGCGGCCGGCCGCGTACGGGCCTGGACCCTGCGTGCGCGCGGGTGGCAGGCGCCGACGTCCGCCGTCCGGCCTCCCGGGGCCGTCAGGGCGGCAGTTGCATGACAAACCGGTGAAGTACCCGGCCCCGGCGCCGAGTACACCTGGCCCGGAAAAAGTTTCGAGGATTGGCTGTATCTGGAGGACCCCCCGCCGGATCTAGCACATCGACCACATGGTCGCCTGCATGAGTCCGAAGGTGGGGGAGACAAGCATGGCCTTCGAGAAGCCCGACATCGTCGGAGCCCTGCGCAAGTCGCTCAAGGAGACCGAGCGTCTGCGGCGTCAGAACCAGCAACTGCTCGACCAGGCGGGCGAGCCCCTGGCGATCGTCGGCATGAGCTGCCGGTTCCCGGGAGGCGTGACCTCGCCGGAGAGCCTGTGGTCGCTGGTCGCCGAAGGGCGCATGGGGATCTCGGAGTTCCCCCAGGACCGCGGCTGGGAGCTGGACAGCCTCTACGACCCGGACCCGGACCACCCCGGCACGGCCTACACGCGCCACGGCGGCTTCCTCGACGGCATGGCCGAATTCGACGCCGAGTTCTTCGGCATCAGCCCGCGCGAGGCCCTCGCCATGGACCCGCAGCAGCGGCTGCTCCTCGAAGGCGCGTGGGAGGCGTTCGAGGACGCCGGCATCGACCCGCTGACGATGAAGGGCAGCGACACCGGCGTCTTCTGCGGACTCATGTTCTCCGACTACCAGTTCGTCGCGGGCCTCAGCGACCGGCGCCCGGAGATCGAGGGCTACCTCTCCATCGCGTCGTCACCCAGCGTGGCCTCCGGACGCATCAGCTACACCTTCGGCTTCGAGGGCCCCGCTGTCACCGTCGACACGGTGTGCTCCTCCTCCCTCGTCGCGATCGACGTCGCCGCCAAGTCCCTGCGCGCCAAGGAGTGCTCGCTCGCCGTGGTCGGCGGAGCGACGACCCTCGCCCGCCCCAGCGCCTTCGTGGAGTTCAGCCGCCAGCGCGCCCTGTCGCCGGACGGACGCTGCAAGGCGTACGCGGCGGCGGCGGACGGCGTCGGCTGGGCCGAGGGCATGGGCCTGCTCGTCCTGGAGCGGCTGTCCGACGCCCGGCGCAACGGGCGCAGGATCCTGGCCGTCGTACGCGGCAGCGCCGTCAACCAGGACGGCGCCAGCAACGGCCTCACCGCGCCCAACGGCCCCTCCCAGGAGCGGGTGATCCGCCAGGCCCTCGCGTCGGCCGGCCTCACCCCGGCCGATGTGGACGCGGTCGAGGGCCACGGCACCGGAACGCCGCTGGGCGACCCCATCGAGGCGGAGGCGCTGCTGGCGACGTACGGCCAGAACCGCACGAACGGCCCCCTGTGGCTCGGCTCCATCAAGTCGAACTTCGGCCACACCCAGGCCGCGGCCGGCGTGGCCGGCGTCATCAAGATGGTGATGGCGATGCGGCACGCGACCCTGCCGCCGACCCTGCACGTCGACGCGCCCTCCCCGCACGTGGACTGGGCGTCGGGCGAGGTCCGGCTGCTGACCGAGGCGCGCCCGTGGCCCGCGGGGGAGCGGCCCCGCCGCGCCGGCGTGTCGTCGTTCGGCGTCAGCGGCACCAACGCCCACGTCATTCTGGAAGAGGCCCCCGGCACGGAGGCGGCCACACCGCGCGAGCCCGCCGCGGAGAGCGGCAGCGGCGTCCGTCCGCCGGTCCTCGTACCGCTGTCGGCCCGCGGCGACGCGGCGCTGCGCGAGCAGGCCGACCGTCTCCGGGCGCACATGATCGCCCGCCCCGAGCTCGACCACCTCGACATCGGCTTCGCCCAGGCCCTCACGCGCGCCCACCTCGAACGCCGCGCCGTCATCGTGGCCACCGACCGCGGCGCCCTGCTGACCGGCCTGAGCGACCTCAGCTCCGCCGAGCCGGCCGCGAACGTCGCCGAGGCGCAGGTCGCAGGTTCCGCCGTGAAGCCGGTGTTCGTGTTCCCGGGGCAGGGGGCGCAGTGGGTGGGGATGGCGGTGGAGTTGCTGGATTCCTCGCCGGTTTTCGCCGCGGAGATC
>NZ_JBITEO010000032.1:0-76436 GCF_044455245.1 Streptomyces sp. NPDC051310 | reverse complement strand
CCCCCCCCCCCCCCCCCCCCCCCCCCCCCCCCCCCCCCCCCCCCCCCCCCCCCCCCCCCCCCCCCCCCCCCCCCCCCCCCCCCCCCCCCCCCCCGCGTCCTGTGGGCCTCCGCACACTGTCCCGCCGCAGGTCAAGGGTGAGTTGACGGGCCTTCGCGGGCCGTGGTGGACTGCCCAGGCCATCTACGGCGGCAGGAGAGGAAGCCGGTGCGAATCCGGCGCGGTCCCGCCACTGTGAGTCCGGCCCTGGGGGCCCGGATGAGTCAGGAACTCTCGCCGCCGGTCACGTCGAGCCAGGGCGCGGACCCTGAGTGAGGACATCGCCATGCCCGGCTGCGTACCAGCTGCGTACAGACCCGTGACCCCGCGTTCCCGAGGCCGGCGAGACGTATCGGCCTGCTGACCCGATGCGCAGCAACCACAGCACAGACATCGCGCGCGGCCGTGTCCTCACGGGCCGCGCCCCCGGTGCCCGCACCGCGGCGGACCGTACCCCGGGCCACCGTGTCTTCGCGTACGGCGCCGCCGCCGGCCTCGCCGTCGATCTGCTCCTCGCCGACCCCCGCCGCGGGCATCCCGTCGCCGCCTTCGGGCGCGCGGCGGCGCGCGTGGAGGGCGCCCTGTGGCGCGACCACCGCGGGTGGGGCCTGCTGCACGCCGTCGTGTGCGCCGGGGGCGCGGCCGGTGCGGCGGCGCTCGCGGACCGGGCGGTACGCGGGCGGCGCGCCGCCGCTGTCGCCCTGACCGCCGCCTCCGTGTGGGCCGTCGTCGGCGGGACGACGCTGGGCCGTGAGGCCCGTGCCATCGGCGGCGCCCTGGCGGCCGGGGACCTGGAGGTGGCCCGGGAACGGCTGCCGCACCTCTGCGGGCGCGATCCGCAGGCCCTGGACGGCCCGGGCATGGCCCGCGCGGTCGTGGAGTCGGTGGCCGAGAACACCTCCGACGCCGTGGTCGGCGCCCTCGTGTGGGGCGCGCTCGGCGGCGTGCCGGGGCTCGTCGCCTTCCGCGCCGTGAACACGCTGGACGCGATGGTCGGCCACAAGTCGCCCCGCTACCGCCGCTTCGGCTGGGCCTCGGCCCGCCTGGACGACGTGGCCGGCTGGCCCGGTGCCCGGCTGACCGCCGCACTCGCGGCGGCCGCGGGCGGTGACCCCCGGGGCGCGGTACGGTCCTGGCGCGCCGACGCGGCGAAGCACCCGAGCCCCAACGCGGGCCCGGTGGAGGCGTCCTTCGCGGGCGCGCTGGGGGTACGCCTCGGCGGGACGCTCTCGTACGGCGGACGGGTCGAGCACCGGCCCGTCCTCAACGAGGGCGGCCGGGAGGTCGAGGTGGCGGACATCGAACGGGCGGTGCGGCTGTCGCGCCGGGTGAGTGTCCTCGCGCTGGCGGTGTGCGCGGGCGCACGACTGGCGTACGGGGCGATCGAGCGGAGGCGTACATGAGGGGTGGGGGGCTGCTCGTCGCGGGCACCACGTCCGACGCGGGCAAGAGCGTCGTCACGGCCGGCATCTGCCGCTGGCTGGTCCGGCAGGGCGTGCGGGTCGCGCCGTTCAAGGGCCAGAACATGTCGCTCAACTCGTTCGTGACGCGCGAGGGCGCGGAGATCGGACGGGCGCAGGCCATGCAGGCGCAGGCCGCGCGGGTCGAGCCGACCGCGCTGATGAACCCGGTGCTGCTCAAGCCGGGCAGCGACCGCTCCAGCCAGGTCGTGCTCATGGGCAGGCCGGTCGGCGAGCTGAGCGCCCGGGGCTACCACGGCGGCAAGCAGCGCGAGCTGCTGGAGCCGGTGCTGGACTGCCTGCAGCGGCTGAGGGACTCGTACGACGCCGTGATCTGCGAGGGCGCGGGCAGCCCGGCCGAGATCAACCTGCGCCGTACCGACATCGTCAACATGGGCATCGCGCGCGCGGCGCGGTTCCCCGTCCTCGTGGTCGGCGACATCGACCGGGGCGGGGTCTTCGCGCAGTTCTTCGGGACCACGGCGCTGCTCGCGCCGGAGGACCAGGAGCTGGTCGCGGGGTACCTGGTGAACAAGTTCCGGGGCGATGTGACGCTCCTGGAGCCGGGGCTCGACATGCTGCTGGGCCTGACCGGCCGGCGCACCTTCGGTGTCCTGCCGTACGCGCACGGGCTCGGCATCGACGAGGAGGACGGGCTGCGGGTGTCCCTGCGGGGCACCGTCCGGGAGTCGGTCGTCGCGCCGCCGGTGGGCGAGGACGTGCTGCGGGTCGCCGTCTGCGCCGTACCGCTCATGTCGAACTTCACCGACGTCGACGCGCTGGCGGCCGAGCCGGGCGTCGTGGTGCGGTTCGTGGACCGCCCGGAGGAGCTCGTCGACGCGGACCTGGTCGTCGTGCCGGGCACGCGCGGCACGGTCAGGGCGCTGGCCTGGCTGCGGGAGCGCGGCCTCGCGGACGCGATCGCGCGGCGCGCCGCCGAGGGCCGGCCGGTCCTCGGCATCTGCGGCGGCTTCCAGGCGCTCGGCGAGCGCATCGAGGACGACGTCGAGTCCCGGGCCGGCGAGGTCGCGGGACTGGGCCTGCTGCCGGTAAGCGTGCGGTTCGCGCCGGAGAAGACCCTGGCGCGGCCGGCCGGCGAGGCCCTCGGCGAGCACGTCGAGGGGTACGAGATCCACCACGGCGTCGCCGACGTGCGCGGTGGCGAGCCGTTCCTGGACGGTTGCCGGGTGGGCGCCGTATGGGGCACGCACTGGCACGGATCCCTGGAGAGCGACGGCTTCCGCCGGGCGTTCCTGCGGGACGTCGCGGCCGCGGCCGGGCGGCGCTTCGTGCCCGCGCCCGACACGTCGTTCGGCGCGCTGCGCGAGGAGCAGCTGGACCGGCTCGGCGACCTGATCGAGGAGCACGCGGACACGGACGCGCTCTGGAAGCTGATCGAGGCGGGGCCCCCGGCCGGGCTGCCGTTCCTGCCCCCGGGGGCGCCGTGAACACCGGCGGACCCCGCAGACGCGACCTCTCCTCCGAAGCCGGATGGAAGCCACTCGAAGGAGTGATCACAGCATGAGCACCCGGTATCCGTTCACGGCCGTCGTCGGCATGGACGATCTGCGGCTGGCGCTGCTGCTCAACGCCGTCAGCCCGGCGGTGGGCGGCGTCCTCGTCCGGGGTGAGAAGGGCACGGCCAAGAGCACCGCGGTACGCGCCCTGGCGGACCTGCTGCCCGAGGTGACGGTCGTACCGGGGTGCCGCTTCAGCTGCGACCCGGTCGCGCCGGACCCCGGGTGCCCGGACGGGCCGCACGGCACCGGCGCGGCCTCGTCGCGCCCCGCGCGCATGGTCGAGCTCCCGGTGGGGGCGTCCGAGGACCGGCTCGTGGGCGCGCTGGACATCGAGCGGGCCCTGGCGGAGGGCGTGAAGGCGTTCGAGCCGGGGCTGCTGGCGCAGGCGCACCGCGGGATCCTGTACGTGGACGAGGTCAACCTGCTGAGCGACCATCTGATCGACCACCTCCTGGACGCCGCCGCCATGGGCGCCTCGTACGTCGAGCGCGAGGGCGTCTCGGTGCGGCACGCCGCCCGCTTCCTGCTGGTGGGGACGATGAACCCGGAGGAGGGCGAGCTGCGGCCGCAGCTCCTGGACCGGTTCGGCCTCACGGTCGAGGTGGCCGCCTCCCGCGACCCGGACCAGCGGGTGGAGGTCGTCCGGCGGCGGCTGGCGTTCGACGACGACCCGGCCGGTTTCGCGGCGCGGTGGGCCGGCGAGGAGAGCGCCCTGCGGGAGCGCATCGCGGCCGCGCGGGCGCTGCTGCCGGGTGTGCGGCTGGGTGACGACGCGCTGCGCCGGATCGCGGCGACGTGCGCCGCCTTCGAGGTGGACGGCATGCGCGCGGACATCGTGATGGCCCGTACGGCGACGGCGCTGGCCGCGTGGGCGGGCCGCAGCGACGTCACCGTGGAGGACGTGCGGCAGGCGGCGCTGCTGGCGCTGCCGCACCGGCGGCGGCGCAACCCCTTCGACGCGCCGGGGCTCGACGAGTCCAAGCTGGACGAGACGCTGGAGGAGTGCGGGGGCGACGACCCGGACCCCGACGGTGGCGGCCCCGACGGCGGGGGCGGCGGCGGGGGCGGCGGCGGGGGCGGTGGTCCGCAGGACGGTGTGCCCCCGCAGGGCGGGGCGCCCTCCGACGAGCGCCCGCAGGCGGAGGAGCCGGCCGCGCCCGGCGCCCAGGGCGGTCCGGGGGGCCGTGAACAGGCCCCGGCCAAGGCGGCCGAGCCGTTCCGCACCAAGGTGCTGAGCGTGCCGGGCCTCGGTGAGGGGGCGGCGGGGCGGCGCTCCCGCGCGCGTACCGAGCACGGCCGGACCACCGGGGCGACGCGGCCGCGCGGCGCGCTGACCAAGCTGCACCTGGCGGCGACCGTCCGGGCGGCGGCGCCGCACCAGCGGGCGCGCGGCCGGTCGGGGCCGGGTCTCGTCGTACGGCGGGACGACCTGCGCCAGGCGACGCGTGAGGGGCGCGAGGGGAACCTGGTGCTGTTCGCGGTGGACGCCTCCGGGTCGATGGCGGCGCGGCAGCGGATGGGCGCGGTCAAGGGCGCGGTGCTGTCGCTGCTGCTGGACGCCTACCAGCGGCGCGACAAGGTCGGCCTGGTCACCTTCCGCGGCGCGGCCGCCGATGTCGCCCTGCCGCCGACGTCGTCGGTGGACGCGGCGGCGGCGCGCCTGGAGCAGCTGCCGACGGGCGGGCGCACCCCGCTCGCGGCCGGGCTGCTGAAGGCCCATGACGTGCTGCGGGTGGAGCGGCTGCGCGATCCGTCGCGCCGCCCGCTGCTGGTCGTCGTGACGGACGGCCGGGCGACCGGCGGCCCGGAGCCGCTGGCGCTGGCCGCCCGGGCGGCCGGGCTGCACGCCGCCGAGGGGACCGCGTCCGTGGTCGTGGACTGCGAGTCCGGGCACGTACGGCTCGGGCTGGCCGCGGAGCTGGCCCGTCACCTCGGGGGCACCGCCGTCACGCTCGACGAACTGCGCGCGGACTCGATCGCGGGTCTGGTCAGGGACGTAACTGCAACGAGAAGGGCCGCTTGATGCCGCAGGGACAGCCGACCGTCGTACCGGACGACGGACTCACCACCCGCCAGCGCCGCAACCGGGCGCTGGTGATGGTGCACACCGGAATCGGCAAGGGGAAGTCGACCGCCGCCTTCGGCATGGCGCTGCGCGCCTGGAACCAGGGCTGGCCGATCGGGGTCTTCCAGTTCGTCAAGTCCGCCAAGTGGAAGGTCGGCGAGGAGAACGCCCTCAAGGCGCTCGGCGAGACCGGCAAGGGCGGGACCGTCACCTGGAACAAGATGGGCGAGGGCTGGTCCTGGATCCAGCGCGAGGTCGCCGAGGGCGAGCAGTCGCACGAGGACAAGGCGCGCGAAGGCTGGGAGCAGGTCAAGCGGGACCTCGCCGAGGAGAGGTACAAGTTCTACGTCCTCGACGAGTTCGCCTACCTGCTGCACTGGGGCTGGATCGACACGGCCGAGGTCGTCGAGGTGCTGCGCGACCGGCCCGGTCAGCAGCACGTGGTGATCACCGGCCGCAACGCGCCGCAGGAGCTGCTGGACTTCGCCGATCTGGTCACCGACATGTCGAAGGTCAAGCACCCGATGGACGCGGGTCAGAAGGGCCAGCGGGGCATCGAGTGGTGACGTCTCCCCCGCGCCTCGTCATCGCCGCGCCCTCGTCGGGCGCGGGCAAGACCACGGTGGCGACCGGCCTGATGGCCGCGTTCGCCGGCCGTGGTCTGGCGGTGTCGCCGCACAAGGTCGGCCCCGACTACATCGACCCCGGCTACCACGCGCTCGCGACCGGCCGTCCGGGCCGCAACCTCGACGCGTACATGTGCGGTACGGGGCTGATCGCACCGCTCTTCGCGCACGGCTCGCGCGGCTGCGACCTGGCCGTGGTCGAGGGGGTGATGGGCCTGTACGACGGCGCCGCCGACCAGGGCGAGCTGGCGTCCACGGCCCAGGTGGCGAAGCTGCTGAAGGCGCCGGTGGTGCTGGTGGTGGACGCGTCGTCGCAGTCGCGGTCGGTGGCGGCGCTGGTGCACGGCTTCGCGTCGTGGGACCCCGGGGTGCGGATCGGCGGGGTGATCCTCAACAAGGTGGCGACCGACCGGCACGAGCACCTGCTGCGCGAGGCGCTCGGGGAGTCGGGCGTGCCCGTGCTGGGTGTGCTGCGGCGCGCCCCGGCGGTCGCGACGCCGTCGCGGCACCTGGGGCTGGTGCCGGTGGCCGAGCGGCAGGCGCAGGCGGTCGAGGCGGTGGCCGCGCAGGCGGAACAGGTGCGGGCGGGCTGCGACATGGACGCGCTGCTGGCGCTGGCGCGGTCGGCGCCGCCGCTCCCGGCGCAGCCCTGGTCACCGGAGCTCGAACCGGTCGCGGGGCGCCCGGTGGTGGCCGTCGCGGGCGGCGCGGCGTTCACGTTCTCGTACGCCGAGCACGCCGAGCTGCTGACCGCCGCGGGGGCGCAGGTCGTGCCGTTCGACCCGCTGCGCGACGAGGAACTGCCCGACGGGACGCGCGGCTTGGTGATCGGGGGCGGGTTCCCCGAGATGTACGGTTCCGAGCTGTCGGCCAACGCGCGGCTGCGCAAGGCGGTCGCTGAACTCGCCGCGTCCGGGGCGCCGGTCGCGGCGGAGTGCGCGGGGCTGCTGTACCTGGCGCGTTCGCTGGACGGGCAGCCGATGTGCGGGGTGCTGGACGCCGACGCGCGCATGTCGCAGCGGCTGACGCTGGGCTACCGGGACGCGGTCGCGGTGAGCGACAGCCCGCTGGCCGCGGCGGGGACGCGCATGCGGGGGCATGAGTTCCACCGCACGGTCCTGGAGCCGGGTGCCGGACCGTCCCCCGCGTGGGGACTGCGGCAGCCGGGGACGCGGGTGGAGGGCTTCGTCCAGGGAGGGGTGCACGCGAGTTACGTGCACACGCACTGGGCGGCGGTGCCCCAAGCGGCGCGGCGGTTCACGGAGTTCTGCGCGCGGTGAGGTCCCTGGTGGTCGGGGTGGGCGCCGGGCGCGGGGTGTCCGCCGATGCGGTGCTCGGCCTGGTCGAGGAGGCGCTGCGGGACGCCGGGTTGCCGGCGGACGACGTGGTGGAACTGGCGACGGTCGCCGCGAAGGCGGACGAACCGGGCCTCGTACTGGCCGCGGCACGGCTCGGTGTGCCGCTGCGGTCCTACCCCGCACCGGAGTTGGCGCGGGTCGCGGTGCCCAGCCCGTCGGCGGCCGTGGCCGCCCGTGTGGGGACGCCGTCGGTGGCGGAGGCGGCGGCGCTGGCGGGCGGCGGCGAACTGCTCGTCCCGAAGCGGAAGGCGGCGGGGCCGGGCGCACGGGTGACGTGTGCGGTGGCGCGCAGGCGATTGTTGAATGTGGGACCCGGGTACACCGGTGGGGAAACGGCGTTGACAGCACGGCCGGCGCCGGAGTCTTTAGACAGGGAACGCCCGTAGGGCGTCCGCCCACCGTCGGTTCCCCCTGCCCCTTCACCCCTGCTCCTTCACCCCCCACCACCCCCCACCCCCCAATGGCGGCCATGCATACCCACACTGACACCCACGATCTGCGGCACCACGGTGACGCGGAGGTCCGGGACGAGAAGCTGACCGATCTCGCGGTCAACGTCCGTGCGCACACTCCTCCCGACTGGCTGCGGGAGCGCATCGCCCGGTCGCTGACCGGTCTCGCCGCCTATCCGGACGGGCGGGCGGCACGGGCCGCGGTCGCCGCCCGGCACGACGTGCCCGGTGAGCGGGTGCTGCTGACGGCCGGGGCCGCGGAGGCGTTCGTGCTGCTGGCGCGGGCGCTGCCGGTGCGAAGACCGGTGGTGGTGCACCCCCAGTTCACCGAGCCCGAGGCGGCGCTGCGGGACGCGGGGCACGAGGTGCGCCGGGTGCTGCTGCGCGCGGAGGACGGCTTCCGGCTGGACCCCGCGGCGGTCCCGGAGGACGCGGACCTGGTGGTGGTCGGCAACCCGACGAACCCGACGTCCGTGCTGCACCCCGCTGCCGTCCTGGCCCGGCTGGCGCGGCCGGGGCGGACCCTGGTGGTGGACGAGGCGTTCATGGACGCGGTCCCGGGTGAGCGGGAGGCGCTCGCCGGGCGCACCGACGTGCCCGGCCTGGTGGTGCTGCGCAGCCTCACCAAGACGTGGGGGCTGGCGGGCCTGCGGATCGGCTATGTACTGGCCGAACCGGCAACGATCGCGGCGCTGGAGCGGGCGCAGCCCCTGTGGCCGGTGTCCACGCCCGCCCTGGCGGCGGCCGAGGCGTGCATGTCGCCGGCGGCGCTGGCGGAGGCCGCGGAGGCGGCCCACCGGATAGCGGCGGACCGTGCCCATCTGCTGGCGGGGCTGGCCGAGTTCGAGGAGGTGCGGGCGGTGACGGCGGCGGAGGGCCCGTTCGTCCTGGTGCGCATCGACGGCGCCCACGCGGTCCGCGACCGGCTGCGCTCGCTGGGCTTCGCGGCCCGCCGCGGGGACACCTTCCCGGGGCTGGACGGCGACTGGCTGCGTCTGGCGGTGCGCGACCGCGTCACGACCAACCGCTTCCTCCAGGCGCTGGACCAGGCGCTGGTGATGGCGGGGTGCGCGAAGGGGCGGTGACGCCGCTCAGGCGCCGTCGCGCGGACCCGTCCCCGGGGGCGGGTCCGCGGGCCCGGCGAGCAGCCGCCGGATCCGCTCCCGCACGTGCGGCGGCAGGCCGTCCAGGCCGCGCCGCACCCGGGCGTGCAGCGCGTCCCGTTCGCCGGGCGGCAGGTCCGCCCCGCCGAGCAGCAGCTCCAGCACGTCGTGCGCGACCGAGGCGGCGGGCCCGCCCGGTGACGTGACGAACGTGGTGACGGCGGGGCCCAGCCACGCGAAGACCGGGTCCATGGCGTGCCGTACGACGGCGTCGTTCGTGCCGCCGGACACGTCCAGCTTGTGCCACAGCTCGTCCCAGTAGGTACGGGACCAGCCGGGGCCGTCGTTGCCCCGGGGGTAGCGGTACAGCCAGTTCATGTCCAGGGCGGGCGGCGGCGATGTCACCCCCGTCCGCAGGGTGATCTCCAGTTCCTTGCCGTCGTCGGTCCAGAGGCGCCGGGTCTCCACGGACAGGGCGAAGTCGGTCCACTGTTCCTCGTCGAACGACGAGCGCCACAGCAGCGCGTGGCGGTGCCAGGCGCTCGCGTGGTTTGCCGAGGAGGGGAACAGCTCGGCCGCGGTGACGCGGCCCTTCAGCAGCAGGATCACCAGGACCAGGTTGGCGCCGTACACACCGTGCCGGGAGGAGGTGCGCAACCGGCCCGGGCGGTAGGCGCGGTGGGGCTCCTCCGTGCGCGTGCCGTGCTGCTCCAGGACGCGGACGAGGAGGCGGGCGAGCCGGTCGCGCTCGTCGCCGGGGATGCGCCGCACCATCGATCCGGCGAACCGCAGCATCTGCCGGGAGGACAGCGGGGCGTACGACAGCAGGGTGTACGCCAGGTCGTCGTCGAGGCGGCTCTCGGCGAGGGAGAGCGCCGGCGGACGATGCGTGAGCAGTCCGGTGAGGACGTGCAGGGCGAGGCGGACGACCAGGTACTCGCCGAAGGTGGCGTGCAGGAACTCGTAGGTGGCGAGGGTGTGCCCGTCGCGCACCGACTGGGCGCGCTGGACGAAGAAGAAGCGGCCGAGCGCCACGTCGGCGGCGCCGAGCGGGGTGCGGAACCCCGCGTCCCCGGCGGAGGCACGGCCGAGGAGGGCCGCGAGGTCCTCGTCCAGCTCGGCGGCCGACACCCACTGGCGGCGGCGGTTGTGCAGGGCGAAGGCGACCAGGGCGAGCCGCTGCAGCTCCCGCTCGGCGCGGGCCCGCGCCTCCTGGTCCGGTACGGCGGCGGGGCCGGGGCCGGCCTTGTCGATCTCGCGGAGGGCGAAGGAGGTGAGGAGTTCCTCGTACAGCTCCGCCTCGTCGAGGGAGTCGTCGGCGGGCGGCGTACCGGCGCCGGGGGTTTCGGCCGGGAGTGCGTCGTCGTGGCGCTGGAGGGCGTTGGCGGCCGCGTCGTACAGCGCCAGCATGGTGAGCAGCAGCGGCTGCGCGGCGAGGGCCCGGTGGCGGGCGACGGCCTGCCACGTCAGCGGCCGCAGCCCGCGGGCGGCGAGGCCGTCGGCGTTGGCGTCGTTCCACAGGGCGAGCCAGCGGCGGATCTGCTCGGGGCGGAAGGGCTCCAGGCGCAGGGCGACGAGGCCCTCGGGGTAGCGGGCCCGGTCGGCGACGGCGATGCGGCTGGTGACGACGGCCCGCAGGGGGCGGCCCTGTTCCGCCTCGCGCTGCTGGAAGCGGGCGACCCGGGTGAGGAAGTCGCTGTGGTGGACCCCGGTGGTCTGGAGCAGTTCGTCGAACCCGTCGAGCAGCAGCACGGGCACGGCGCCCCCGGCCGCGCGCACCAGTTCCGGCCAGGACGCCCGCTCCCCGGTAGCGGCGCGCACCGCCTGCTCGATCTGCTCCTGGAGGTCGTCCTCGGCGCGTACGTCGCGCAGCGGTACGCGGACGGGCAGGAAGCCGGCGGAGGGCAGCCGGGCGGCGAGGACCCGCGTCAGGACGGACTTGCCGGCGCCGGGCTGCCCGAGCACGAGCAGCGGGGCCTCGGCCGGGCCGGCGGAGGTCAGCGCCCCGGCGAGGTAGCCGGTCAGGTCCCGGCGCACCGGGGCCTCGTCCCACCAGGCCTCGGTGGCCGGGCCGCTGGAGCCGGCCACCTCCCGCACCCGGAAGTCGGGGTCGAGGTACATCTCGCGCAGCGTCGGCACGCGGATGCCCTCCGGGCCGGCCGAGGCGTCGAGGACGGGCCGGGCGAGGACGGCCTCGGAGGAGCGGGCCAGGGCCGCGGCGACGTCCGTGGGGGGCCGGGCCGTCCGGGTCAGGCCGGCGAGCAGGTCGGCGACGCCCGCGAGGGAGCGGCGCACCTCGGCCCGGGTCGCGCGGTGCTCGACCTGGGTGGTCCAGAACCCGAACTCCGGTGCCTCCTGGGCGAGCCGGGCGTACAGGGACTCGTACTGCCGGACCGCCCCGCGGGGCAGTTCCCCGCCGAGCGCCCGCCGGGCCTCGTCCCGGGCGGCCTGCGGCAGGCCGCTCCAGACGCGCAGCCCCTCGGCGAAGTCGAGGAACCGCGCCGACAGGCCCCCGTACCAGCGCTCCAGCTCGTGCGTGACGGCCTCGTAGGGCCGGTGGGGCGCGGGGACGGGCGCGTCGGTCGCGGCGAGCGAGCGGGCGAAGGCGGCGCCGCGCCCGTCCGCCCGGGGCGCGCCCGCGAGGGCGAGCTGGTCGCCGCGGGTGAGCTCCAGGTCCTCGACGCGGACGGGCAGGTCCTGTTCCTCCAGGGCCTGGAACCAGGCGAGGACGACGATCACGGTGTGGGCGGCGTGCAGGAGTTCGGTGCGCTCGGCACGGCCGTCGGCGCGGCCGAGGCGCCGCCCGATGCCGCGTACGGCGTCGCGGCCGAGGGCCAGCACGCTGCCCCGGGCGTCGGCGATCCGCACGAGCCCGTCGCCGACCCCGCCCGTCGCCGCGTTGAGCGCCCCGCCGAGCGCCCGGTCCAGCGCGGCGACGGCGGGCGGGTCCCCGCCCAGCAGCACCAGCGCGTCCGTGAACGACAGCTGCCTGCGCACCCCCACCACGCCCCCAGGGTCCATGCGTCGGTCGCGACGGTCTCCCGTCGCACTCTGGCACAGGGGCTCCGGCGCGGGGGCGTGGTTCGGGAAACGCGGGGCGGGCGGCCCGGCGGGGGCCGCGTCAGGTGCGGCGGCGGCGCAGGGCGATCAGGGCCGCGGTACCTGCCGTGAGCACGGCGAGGGCGCCGGCCGCGAGGTAGGGCGTCGCCGGGCCGGTGCCCGTCGCGGCGAGGCCGGTGACGGCCGGCGCGGTGGCGGCCGTCTGCGGGCGTACGCCGGCGGCGGGGGCGGGGACGGGGGCGGTGCAGGCGGCCTCGGCGAGGGTGAGGGTGCCGGACACGTCGGCGACGTTGAGCTTCAGCGGGTTCACCGAGACCTCGAGCGACAGCGCACCGGCCGCGGCCGTACGGGAGGTGGTGCGGCGTGCGGACAGGTCGAGGGTGACCTCGCCGACCCCGGGGACGGCCACCTGCGTCGTACCGCCGGGCGTGAGCGTCACCTTCCTGCCGAGCACCGTGACCCGGCCGAGGACGTTCGCCTCGGCGCGGGGCCGCTTGCCCGCCTCGCACACCGCGCGGGCGGTGACCTCCTCGACCTCGACGAGCGAGAGGAGCGGCAGGCCGGGGACGTGGAGCCGGGCGCGGGCGAGCCGGGTGGCGGCCTGCGCCGTGCGGGTGTCCGCCGTGGCCTCGGCGGTGGCGGCGTCCGCCCGCAGGAGGGTGAACGGCCTGCCCCGGTCGACGCCGTCCAGGGTGGCCGTCAGCGCGGCCTTGTCGGCGTTCGCCGGGGCGTGGACCTCGTTGAGCGTGGCCGTGAGCGGCATGTGCACGCTGCTGTCGAGGAGCGAGACGTCCAGGGCGGTGCGCAGGACGGCCGCGCTCGCCCGGCCCTCGCCGGCCCCGGGCGTGGCGTGCGCCGGGGTGGCCAGGGAGGCGAGGGCCACGAGGACGGCGGCTGCGGGCAGGCGGAAGGCGGTGCTGTACGTGTTCACGGTGGTGTTCCCCACGGGAGACATGGCGTCGCCGGGCGGCCCCCGCGGGGACGCGCGGGGGCCGCGGCAGGCGACGTGGGACACCGGAATCCTGGCGTGGCGGGAGTGAAACGTCAGGCGGGTAACGGCAGTTCACACCAAAGGGTGGTCATCGCTCCTTTGTGCGGCGCCTCCCCCCGGCATCCCCGCGCACCCCGGGATTGCTTCTCGACCAGGCATGTCATAAGTTAGGGCAGCCTAACCTAAAGAGATCGGGACATGAGTTGAGCATCGAGGTCTACCGGGACACCTGGGGCATCCCGCATCTCCGCGCCGCCGACGCGCACGAACTCAGCCGCGCCCAGGGCCGTATCACCGCCCTCGACCGCGCCTGGCAGCTGGAGGTCGAGCGCCACCGCGCCCAGGGCACCACGGCCGCCTTCCTCGGCGCCGACTCCCTCGACTGGGACCTCTTCGCCCGCCGCGCCCGGCTGGCCGACACCGCACGGCGCTGCTTCGACGCGCTCGACGCACCGACGCGCGCCTGGGTCGGCGCGTACGTGGACGGCGTCAACGAGGGGCTCGCGGACGGCGCCCGCCGCGCACCGGAGTTCGCCGCCACCGGCCTCGCTCCCGGACGCTGGGAGCCGTGGACCCCGCTCGCCGTGTGGCTGTCGACGCACATCCTCTTCGCGGGCTTCCCCACCAAGCTGTGGCGCGACGTGGTCGCCCGGCGCCTCGGCGAGGAGCACGTCGAGCTGTTCGCCACCGACGGCCCCGCCACCTCCGGCAGCAACGGCTGGCTCGTCACCGGCGAGCGCACCGCCTCCGGCGCGGCGATCGTCGCCGGGGACCCGCACCGGTTCATCGAGGCACCCGGTGTGTACCAGCAGATCCGCCTCGCCTGCCCGGAGTTCGACGTGGTCGGCCTCGCCGTCCCCGGCGTCCCCGGCATGGCGCACTTCGGCCACACCGGCACAGTCGCCTGGGCCATCACCAACGCGATGGCCGACTACCAGGACCTCTACCGCGAGCAGCTCCGGCGCACCGACGGCGGCGGCGTCGAGGCCCTCGGGCCGGGCGGCTGGGCGCCCGCCCGCGTCCACACCGAGACCGTCGAGGTCAAGGACGCCGCACCGGTCGATGTCGAGGTGATCGAGACCGACCGCGGCCCCGTGGTCGTCGACGGCCCGGACGACGTGATCAGCCTGCGCTACCCGCCGCGCGTCACCGCCGAACTGGGCTTCACCGCCCTGCCCGCGCTGCTCGCGGCCCGGACCGTCGCCGACGTGGACCGGGCCTTCGACCGCTGGATCGAGCCGGTCAACGTCGTACAGGCCGCCGACACCGAGGGCGGGACCCTGCACCGCGTCGCCGGGTACGTCCCAGTGCGGCCGCGCGACAACCGGCTGCGCGTGGTGCCCGCCTGGGAGCCCGGCCACGAGTGGACCGGCCGCCACGAGCCGATGCCCCGCGAGGCGGTGGACGGCGTGGCGGTGATGGCCAACGCCCGCGGCCTGGCGTCCCCGCTCGGCGTCGAGTTCGCACCGCCGCACCGGGCGGAGCGGATCGCCCGGCTGCTGGACGCCTCCAAGAGCTGGACCGCGCCCGGCATGGCGGCGGTCCACACCGACACCCACCTCGCCTCGGCACGCCCCCTGCTCTCGCTCGTCGCCGCCCTGCCCGACCTGGGCCTGCGGGCACGCGAGCTGCGCGACCGGCTGCTGTGCTGGAACCGGCGCATGGCGGCCGACAGCACGGACGCCGCGGCGTTCGCGGCCGTGCGCGGCGCGGTCGTCCGCCGTCTCGCCCGGCACCCCGCCCTCGCCGTGCTGGCCGAGCCGCCCGCGTACCCCGCGCTCTTCCAGCCCTGGCTGGCCCTCGTCCCGCGGGTCGCCTATGCCCTGGAGACCCTGCTCACCGGAGGACCGGTACCGCCGGCCGACCGGCTGGCCGCGGTCCGCGCCGCTCTGGAGGAAGTGGCCGCGGCCCCGCCCGCCGGGCCCTGGGGCGCCACCCACCGGCTCGCGCCCTGGGCGGCGCTGCCGGAGGACCCCGACGACACCTGGCCGGGGCTCGACGGCGACCACGACTGCGTGCTGTCCACGTCGTCCGTGCCCGGCCTCACCGACCGCAGCGCCCGTGGCCCGGCCGCCCGTTACGTCTGGGACCTGGCCCGCCGCGAGGACAGCCTGTGGGTGGTGCCCTTCGGCGCCTCCGGCATCCCCGGGGACCCCCACCGGCGGGACCAGCTGCCCCTGTGGCTGCAGGGCGGCCTCGCCCCCGTCATCACCGACTGGAACCGGCTCACCGAGGAGCGGCATGACCACCACTGAGTGCGTGTACGAGCAGACCGTCGACGGCTTCGGGACGGTCCGCCTCGTCCGCGTCGACCCGGCCCGCGACGCGGAGCTGCTGCACGGCTGGGTCGGCGAGGAGCGCGCCCGGTTCTGGGGCATGCGGGAGGCGGGCGTCGAGGACGTGCGGGAGATCTACGCCCACCTGGACTCGCTGACCACGCACCACGCGTTCCTGGCGTACCGCGACGACGTGCCGGTCGCGCTCTTCCAGACGTACGAGCCGGAGGCGGACCGGGTCAGCGAGTGCTACGAGGTGCGGCCGGGCGACATCGGCGTCCACCTGCTGATCGCGCCCCCGCGGACGCCGGAACGCGGCTTCTCCAGGCACCTGCTGACCGCGCTGACGACGTTCGCGCTGTCCGGCCACGAGCGGATCGTGGCCGAGCCGGACGCGGCCAACGACAAGGCGATCGCGCTGCTGGAGCGCTACGGGTTCGAGCTCGGCCCGGAGGTGGTCCTGCCGGAGATCGTGCTCCCGGAGGTCCACCTGGCCGAGAAGCGCGCCCGATTGGCCTTCCTCAGCCGCTGACGCCGCAGCCCGCGGAGCCGGCACGCGCCCGGTCGATGGCCTTCCTCAGCCGCTGACGCCGCAGCCCGCGGAGCCGGCACGCGCCCGGCGTCAGCCGACGACCCGGCCGCGCAGGACCACGCGCCGCGGAGCCGCGAGGACGCGGACGTCCGCGCGCGGGTCCTCCTCGTAGACGACCAGGTCCGCCGGGGCGCCCTCCTCGAGGGACGGGCGCCCCAGCCATGCCCGCGCCGCCCACGCCGTGGCCGACAGGGCCTCGACGGGCGGGATGCCGGCGGCGACGAGCTCGGCGACCTCCGCGGCGACCAGGCCGTGCGCCAGGGAGCCGCCCGCGTCGGTGCCGACGAAGACCGGGACGCCCGCGTCGTACGCGGCGCGCACCGTGTCGTACCGGCGCTCGTACAGCCGCCGCATGTGGTCCGCCCAGCGCGGGAACTTGGCCTCTCCGCCCTCCGCGAGCTTCGGGAACGTGGCGATGTTGACGAGCGTCGGCACGATCGCCACACCGCGCTCCGCGAACAGCGGGATGGTCTCCTCGGTCAGGCCCGTGGCGTGCTCGATGCAGTCGATCCCGGCCTCCACCAGGTCCCGCAGCGACTCCTCGGCGAAGCAGTGGGCGGTCACGCGCGCACCGAGCCGGTGGGCCTCCGCGATGGCCGCCTCCACCTCCGCGCGCGGCCAGCAGGCGCCCAGGTCCCCCTTCTCGCGGTCGAGCCAGTCGCCGACGAGCTTGACCCAGCCGTCGCCGCGGCGGGCCTCCCGGGCGACGTACGCGACGAGGTCGGCCGGCTCGATCTCGTGGGCGTAGTTGCGGATGTAGCGGCGGGTGCGGGCGATGTGCCGGCCCGCGCGGATGATCCTCGGCAGGTCGTCGCGGTCGTCGATCCACCGGGTGTCGGCGGCCGAACCGGCGTCGCGGATCAGCAGGGTGCCCGCGTCCCGGTCGGTGAGCGCCTGCTTCTCGCTGGTGGCCGGGTCGACCGCGCCGTGGGCGTCGAGGCCGACGTGGCAGTGCGCGTCGACCAGGCCGGGCATCGCCCAGCCCGTCACCGTCCGGACGTCCGGCGCGGCGGACGACGGCCGTTGGTAGGTGACGCGCCCGTCGATCACCCACAGTTCGTCGCGGACGTCCTCCGGGCCGACGAGCACCCGCCCCTTCACATGCAGCACCAGGCTCATGCCCAGCACTCTACGAGGGCGTGGGTACGCTCGGTCGAGCCGACCGTACGACAACGCGACCGAACAGGAAGAGCACCGCCGTGACGCACCCCCTCCTCGACCTCCCCCCGCTGACCGCCGCCCGCTTCGCGGCCATCGAGCGGCGGGTGGCCGCGCTGCTCTCCACCGAGCAGGACGTGGTCATCACGCAGGGCGAGGCGCTGCTGCCGCTGGAGGGCTGCATCCGCTCGGGCGCGCGCCCCGGTTCGACCGCGCTGAACGTGATCACCGGTCCGTACGGGCAGACCTTCGGCAACTGGCTGCGGGACTGCGGCGCCCGGGTCGTGGACCTGGAGGTGCCGTTCCACACGGCGGTCTCCGCCGGGCAGGTCGCCGAGGCGCTGGAGCGGCACCCGGAGACCGACTTCGTCTCGCTCGTGCACGCCGAGGCCGCGACCGGCAACACCAACCCGGTCGCCGCGATCGGTGAGGTGGTACGGGCGCACGGCGCGCTGTTCATGCTGGACGCGGTCGCGTCGGTGGGCGCCGAGCCGCTGCTGCCGGACGCGTGGGGCGTGGACTTGTGCGTGATCGGGGCGCAGAAGGCGATGGGCGGGCCCGCGGGCGTCTCGGCGGTCTCGGTGAGCGACCGGGCGTGGGAGCGGTTCGCGGCCAACCCGGCGGCGCCGCGCCGCTCGTACCTGTCGCTGCTGGACTGGAAGGAGCGCTGGATCGACGGGGGCCGCAGGGCACTGCTGCACGCCCCGGCGCAGCTGGAGATGCTGGCGCTGGAGGCGTGCGTGGAGCGCATCGAGGCGGAGGGCCTGGAAGCGGTGATCGCCCGCCACACCTCGGCCGCGGCGGCCACGCGTGCGGGCGCGCTCGCGCTCGGCGGCGGTCTGGAGCCGTACGTCCACGAGGCGGCGGACGCCGCTCCGGTGGCGACGACGCTGCGGACCCCGGCCGGGACCGACGCGTCGGAGGTGGTGGCCGCGGTTCTGGCGGCCGAGCCGTCGCTGCCGCTGGCCGCCGGCGGGGGTGCGCTCGCGAAGGAGATGATCCGGGTGAACCACTACGGCCCGGACGCCTCGCCGGAGGTCGTCGTGTCCGCCCTGGCGGCGCTGGGCGCGGCGCTCGGCGAGCGGGGCCTCCCGGTGGACGTGGCGGCCGCACGCCGGGCGGCCGCCGGCGCGTGGGGCCGCCCGCAGGACTGAGGCCCCGCCCGCGGGGCGTTGACCCGCAGGGCGGCTGGCGGGGCGTCGGCACCCTGCCCCCGCCCCGGGGGCCGGGCCGCAACCGGCGAGCCGGGCCCTGTCGTGGGCCCGCCCTGAGCGTCACCGCACCCGCGCCCGGCCGCAGCGCCGGAGCCGGGCGCGGGCCCGTCTCACCGGGGCGTGGGCACCGCCGCGGGTCGCAGGCCGTGCGTCGTGCAGAGCGCGTCCAGGAGCGCCTGGAGCGGTGGTGAGGGCGGACCGGGGGGCGTGGCCAGGGACACGGGCACCGTGAGGTCGGGCAGCGCGCGGAAGACGACGCGCTCGACCGGGGGCAGGCCGCCCACCGGGTGGAACACCGTCCAGGACGGCTCCGGACCGGCCGCCAGGTCGGTGAGCGTGTCGTGGAGCGTGGTGAACGGCGGGCCCGGGATCCAGCCGGGGAGCGCCGACGTGACCAGGTCGTGGAACGCCGGGTTCGCCGCGCGCGGGGCGAGTCGCAGCGGCAGCCGGAGGAGGTCCTCGAGGCGGGGCGGCTCCCCGGCGGCCAGCGGGTGGGCGGCCGGCAGCGCCGCGATGAGCGGCTCGTACCACAACGGGTGCAGGTCCACGCCCTCGGCCCGCTCCACGGTCCGGACCAGAGCGGCGTCGAACGTGCCCGAGCGCACCGCCGCGAGCCGCGCCTCCTGAGGCGCCCGCTCCAGCCGTACGCGCAGTCCGGGGCGGCTCGCGGCCAGGGTGTCGAGGGCCCGGTAGACCCGGTCGGCGAAGGCGCGCGCGGTGCCGAGCCGGATCAGGCCCTCCGTGCCGGCGGCGATCCCGGCGGCGGTGCGGCGGACCCGGTCGGCCGCGGCGAGAGCCGCACGCGCCTCGGGCAGCAGCCGCTCACCGGCGGCCGTGAGGCGGACGTGCCGGGAGGAGCGGTCGAAGAGCCGCAGGCCCAGCTCCCGCTCCAGGGCGGCGATCCGGTGCTCCATTGCGGCGCGGACGATGCGCAGCCGCTCGGCCGCCCGGCCGAAGCCGAGCTCCTCGGCGACCGCGACGAAACACTCCAGCTGACGCAGCTCCATTGCTGGTTCCCCCCACCCATCAGCGCTGATGATCACTGTGCTGGTCAACCGCTTTCCGGTCGCGTCTTCTTCCCCGCCCTGGACGTATTCCCGGCACGCACGCGGTGCCGAACCGTGCGTACGGCCACACGTACGGGTGAGGGGCGGCGCATGACTCAACCGGGCCGCCAGCGGCCCGGGGGAAGAGCGCTGCGGGCAATGCGCCGAAATCGAGGAACTGCGTTATTCCACTGAACTCCGCGGTACTTTATGAGGGTCGATATACGGGTAGGTTTCCCGCGTTCTCCTGCCCCGTTCCCCGGAACCTAAACGCAAAGATTTCATTGAGGATCCGTGAGCAATCGGAGAACGCGTCAAGCCGGTCATTCGAGTGTGATCGACTCCACATGAAGTCCGCTTTGCCCGTTAATATCCGGGCATACAGGAACGTTCGCGGGGCCCGACACCTCAAGGCTCACGCCCGCGCGATAACACAGGCACACGGGTCCACCCAACCCCTCACCCCGATGCAATTTCAGAAATCGCTGGGTAAGTTCAATTCGCATGACCGCTGCACAAGCAGACCTCGCACGAGCCCGAAACGAATTCCACCGAGGCGAACCGCACACCGCGTCGCCGGCCATCGTGGTCGACACCCCCCGCGTCGAGGACGGAGCCGCGATCTGGCGCATCGCCCGCGACTCCCAGGTGCTGGACCTGAACTCCTCGTACAGCTACCTGCTGTGGTGCCGGGACTTCGCCGCCACCTCCCTCGTGGCGCGCGGCGCCGACGGCGAGCCGATCGCCTTCGTCACCGGCTACATCCGGCCGCAGCGGCCGGGAACGCTCGTCGTCTGGCAGGTCGCCGTCGACCACGGCCATCGCGGCCGGGGGCTGGCCGGGGTGCTGCTCGACGCCCTGACCGCGCGGCTGGCCGGACAGGGCGTCCGCACCCTGGAGACGACGATCACTCCGGACAACACCGCGTCGGACCGGCTCTTCACCTCGTACGCCGAGCGCCGGGGAGCGTCCGTGGAGCGCGAGGTCCTCTTCGACGGGGGGCTGTTCCCCGAGGGGACCCACGAACCGGAAGTGCTGTACCGCATCGGCCCGATCGCCGCCGTCTGAGCGCATTCGCCGGACATCCCCCACCCTCCCCTCCCCCCGACACCCCCCACCGAGGAGACGAACCGCCGTGACCATCACCCCGCCCGCCCTGAGCGTCTTCGAGACCCTGGAGTCGGAGGTGCGCAGCTACTGCCGCGGCTGGCCCGCCGTGTTCGACCGCGCGCAGGGCGCCCGCCTCACCGACGAGGACGGCCACACCTACCTGGACTTCTTCGCCGGGGCCGGCTCACTCAACTACGGCCACAACAACCCCGTCCTCAAACGGGCGCTGCTCGACTACCTGGAACGCGACGGCATCACCCACGGCCTCGACATGGCGACGACCGCCAAACGCGCCTTCCTGGAGTCCTTCCAGAACGTGGTGCTGCGGCCCCGTGACCTGCCGTACAAGGTGATGTTCCCCGGGCCGACGGGCACCAACGCCGTGGAGGCCGCGCTGAAGCTGGCCCGCAAGGTGAAGGGCCGCGAGGCGATCGTGTCGTTCACCAACGCCTTCCACGGCATGTCGCTCGGCTCGCTCGCCGTCACCGGCAACGCGTTCAAGCGGGCGGGCGCGGGGATCCCGCTGGTGCACGGCACGCCGATGCCGTTCGACAACTACCTCGACGGCCGCGTGCCGGACTTCCTGTGGTTCGAGCGGCTGCTGGAGGACCAGGGCTCCGGCCTGAACAAGCCGGCCGCCGTGATCGTCGAGACGGTGCAGGGCGAGGGCGGCATCAACGTGGCCCGCCCCGAGTGGCTGCGCGCGCTGCGGGAGCTGTGCGACCGCCAGGACATGCTGCTGATCGTCGACGACATCCAGATGGGCTGCGGCCGCACCGGCGCCTTCTTCTCCTTCGAGGAGGCCGGCATCACCCCGGACATCGTCACGCTGTCCAAGTCCATCAGCGGGTACGGGCTGCCCATGTCGCTCTGCCTCTTCATGCCGGAGCTGGACGTGTGGGGCCCGGGCGAGCACAACGGCACCTTCCGCGGCAACAACCCGGCCTTCGTCACCGCGACCGCCGCGCTGGAGACCTACTGGGCGGACGGCCAGATGGAGAAGCAGACCATCGCGCGCGGCGAGCAGGTCGAGCAGGCGCTGCTGGCGATCTGCGACGAGAACTCCGCGTACGGGGCCCACTACCGGGGCCGCGGTCTCGTGTGGGGCATGGAGTTCGCCGACAAGGCACGGGCCAACGAGGTCTGCCGCCGCGCCTTCGAGCTCGGGCTGCTGCTGGAGACCTCCGGGCCGCGCAGCGAGGTGGTCAAGCTGCTGCCGCCGCTGACCATCACGCCCGACGAACTGGACGAGGGACTGCGCACGCTGGCCCGCGCCGTCCGCGAAACCGCCTGAACCCCGCCCGTACGAAAGGAAGTCGCACCACCGTGATCGTCCGATCGCTGAAGGACATCGAGAACACCGAGCGCCATGTGAAGGCCGCCTCCGGCACCTGGGAGAGCAAGCGCATCGTGCTCGCCAAGGAGAAGGTCGGCTTCTCGCTGCACGAGACCGTCCTGTACGCCGGGACGGAGACGTCGATGTGGTACGCGAACCACATCGAGGCCGTGCTGTGCGTCGAGGGCGAGGCCGAGCTGACCGACCACGAGACGGGCGAGACGCACTGGATCGAGCCGGGCACGATGTACCTGCTCGACGGCCACGAGCGCCACACCCTGCGCCCCAAGACCGACTTCCGGTGCGTGTGCGTCTTCAACCCTCCCGTCACCGGACGGGAGGACCACGACGAGAACGGCGTCTACCCGCTGCTGACCGAGGAGGGCTGAACCTTGACCCTGACCACCACCACCGTGCAGGACCTGTACCCGACCCGTGGCACGTCCGAGGTGATGACGCCCCGCCGCGACCCGGTCGTCTGGGGGCCGGCATCGTCGCCCGAGCTGCAGGCGTACGAGCGGGACGGCTTCCTCGCGGTCGACCGGCTGATCACCGAGGACGAGGTCGCCGTCTACCACGCCGAACTGGAGCGGCTGATCTCCGACCCCGCCGTACGCGCGGACGAGCGCTCGATCATCGAGCCGAAGTCGCAGGCCGTGCGGTCGGTCTTCGAGGTGCACCGGATCAGCGAGGTGTTCGCGAACCTGGTGCGCGACGAGCGCGTCGTCGGCCGGGCCCGCGAGATCCTCGGCTCGGACGTGTACGTCCACCAGTCGCGCATCAACGTGAAGCCGGGCTTCGGCGCGTCGGGGTTCTACTGGCACTCGGACTTCGAGACCTGGCACGCGGAGGACGGGCTGCCGCGGATGCGGACGGTGTCGGTGTCCATCGCGCTGACCGAGAACCACGACACCAACGGCGGCCTGATGATCATGCCGGGGTCGCACCGGACGTTCCTGGGGTGCGCGGGCGCGACGCCGAAGGACAACTACAAGAAGTCGCTCCAGATGCAGGACGCGGGCACGCCGTCGGACGAGGCGCTGACGCAGCTCGCCGACGCGCACGGCATCCGGCTGTTCACCGGCAAGGCTGGGTCGGCGACCTGGTTCGACTGCAACGCCATGCACGGCTCGGGCGACAACATCACGCCGTACCCGCGCAGCAACGTCTTCATCGTCTTCAACAGCGTGGAGAACACGGCGGTGGAGCCGTTCGCCGCACCGGTGCGGCGGCCGGCATTCATCGGGGCGCGCGACTTCACGCCGGTGCGCTGACGCCGCCGCGGGGGTCCGGGGGTCGCCCCCCGGAAGACACCGCATCGGGGCGCGCGACGTCACGCTGTGCGCTGACGCGGGAGGCGCCGGGGCGGGCGGGTGCGGAAGGGGCGGGGCCGGGCATGGCCCCGCCCCCTCGCGTGCGCGTCCGTCGGGCCGGCGCCCCCGGAAGGCGCTGGTCAGGGGGAGAGCGCGTCCAGCGCCCGGTCGACGTCGGCGGCCGTGTTGTAGAGGTGGAAGCCCACGCGCAGGTTGCCGGCCCGGGCTCCCACGACGACGCCCGCGCGGGCCAGCTCGGCCTGCCGTCCGCCGAGACCCGGCACCGCGACGATGACCGAGGCGGCGGCGCCGGGGGCGGCCGGCTCGTGCCCGAGGTCCGCGAGTCCGGCGCGGAAGCGCGCGGCGAGCGCCGTGCCGTGGGCGTGGATCGCCTCGATGCCGATCTCCTCCAGCAGCGCCAGGGAGCGCTCGGCGCCGTAGTAGGCGAGGAAGCTCTGCGGCTCGTCGTAGCGCCGCGCCGACGCCGCGAGCCGCTCGACGGGCCCGTACGTGCTCGTCCACGGGTCCTCGCCCGCGACCCAGCCCGCGTGAACGGGCGCCAGGGACTCCTGGGCCTCCTC
This sequence comes from Streptomyces sp. NPDC051310, assembly GCF_044455245.1. Lineage (NCBI taxonomy): Bacteria > Bacillati > Actinomycetota > Actinomycetes > Kitasatosporales > Streptomycetaceae > Streptomyces > Streptomyces sp. NPDC051310. The sequence goes on along the minus strand of NZ_JBITEO010000032.1, from coordinate 53,136 downwards.
GCTCACCGTGAGGAACGACGCGCCGCGGGGGCAGAGCAGGTACTTGTAGCCGCCGGCGACGGTGTAGTGGTACGCACCGGCGTCCAGCGGCAGCCAGCCCGCCGACTGGGAGGCGTCCAGCAGCGTCCGGGCGCCGTGCGCGGCCGCCGCCGCACGCACGGCGGCCAGGTCGGCGACGCGCCCGTCGGCGGACTGGGCGGCGGAGAAGGCGACGAGGGCCGTCCCGGGGCGCACGGCTCCGGCCAGATCCTCCAGCGGCACGAACCGGGTCTTGAGGTCGCCGCGCACGGTGAAGGGCGTGATCACCGAGCTGAAGTCGCCCTCCACGAACAGCACTTCGGCGCCCGGCGGCAGCGAGGCGGCGATCAGCGCCACGTGCACGGTGACCGACCCGCCGAGCGCCACGCGGTCCGGGTGCACCCCGGCGAGCCGGGCGAAGCGCTCACGGGCGGCGGCCACCACCTCGAAGCTGCCCGCCCCGTCGGGCCGCCCGGCCGCGTTCTCCTCGGCGAGGGCCGTGACGGCGTCGACGGTCCGGCGGGGCAGCAGCCCGCAGGCGGAGGTGTTCAGGTACGTCTGCGCGGGCGCGAACTCGGCGCCTCCGAGAGGGGTTTCCATGACCCCACCCTGCGGGCCGCCCGACTCATCGTCAATGGCGTTAATGTGCGGGCGAAACCCTAGCCGGACTTATAGCCGCAGGTCGGCAGCGTGCCCGAGGCTACGCCTCGCAGGTGCCGTCCACGCCGCAGGCGGCGGCCGAGGCCGTTCCCGTGGCGAGGGGCTGCACGGGACGGTCCTGCCAGGCGCGCTCCAGGACCTGGGTGAAGACCTCGGCGGGCTGGCCGCCCGAGACGCCGTAGCGGCGGTCGAGCACGAAGAACGGCACGCCGGTCGCACCGAGCCGGGCCGCTTCCTCCTCGTCGGCGCGTACGTCGTCGGCGTACGCCGTCGCGTCCGCGAGGACACGGCGGACCTCGTCCTCGGCCAGGCCGGCCTCGACGCCGAGCGCGACGAGGGTCGCGGTGTCGTGCACGGACCGCTCCTCCGCGAAGTTGGCGCGGTAGGCCAGGCCGAGTAGTTCGTCCTGGCGGCCGCGGGCCTTCGCGAGGTGCAGGAGGCGGTGCACGTCGAAGGTGTTGCCGGTGGTCCGCCCCACCGGTTCGTACGGCAGTCCCTCGCCGTGCGCGGCGGCGGCGACGTGCTCCTCCATGGCCGTGGCCTCCTCGCGGCTGCGCCCGTACTTCCGCATCAGCGCGTCGATGACGGGCTCGACGTCGCCCTGCGGACGGCGCGGGTCGAGCTCGAAGGAGCGGTGCACGACCTCGACCTCGTCGCGGTGCGCGAAGGCCGCGAGGCCCTGCTCGAAGCGCGCCTTGCCGATGTAGCACCACGGGCAGGCTTGGACCAACGAAGCCATAACCGCTCTGACCTGGGGTTTTGCTGTTCACCTCGGTTCCCCGCTTAACCCACACCTTTGGTGAAGGGGGAGAACCGCCCCATGTTGGCAGCGGTCCGACTTCGGAGATTGGACCAAGACACATGCACCGCGACGACTACCCCACGTTGCGTTCCCTCGGTTTCGAGGACGAAGAACTCAAAGAGCTTGGCCTTTGGGAACCGGCCGTCGGTTCCCCCCCTGATCTCGCGGAAATGTACGTCCGCCGCTCCAAGAAAAAGGACTCTCTTAGCGCACTCCGCGAACAGGTCCGCCGCATGTGTGCACACGCTGTCAGGGAGAGCAAGCGAATTCGGCATGTCTGGTTCGAGCAAAAGAGCGCGAGCAAGAGCTACGTCCGGCGCGAGGAATTCGAGAAAGCGACAGCGGCCGTCACAGAAGTTGGACTTTCGAAAGCGCTCTACGTCTACAAGACTTCCCGACTCTCCCGCCGAGGCATGGGTCAGGTTGGTCTATTGCTCGACACGTTCGAGGAACAAGGCGCGTACATCTTCGTGGTGTCCGAGGGGTTGGACTCTCGAACCTCTCGAACAGTGCTCGCGTTCCTCAGTGAACAGGCCCGCGACCAAGTGAAGGATCTTGGCGATTTCGTGAAGCTGGGAATGGATTCCCACAAAGCAGACGGTAAGTGGACGGGTGGCGTAACGCCCTACGGCCTGCGCGCTGTAAAGGGTGAGGGACGGCTAGAGCGACACCCCGAGGAATACCCGACAGCCCGCCGAATCGCCGAATTCCTGTTGGACCGAAAGACCCCGGCATGGATCGCTGACACTCTCAACGAGGAGGGATTGAAGACACGTCACGGCCGCAACTGGCAGGCAACCGGAATCATCGCGCTTGCTCACGCTGTGACTTGGGCCGGACTCGTCGCACAACGGGAAAGGATGCTCGACAAGAACGGCCAATGGACCGGGAAATACCACCGTGGCGGAACTCCGCTGCTGGACAAGAACGGCATCCCGATTTCCTGCGGTGAGGGCGTGATCACGTTCGCGGAACACGTCAAGATCAAGAGCATTCTTGCAAGCCGAGCCCAAAAGAACGGGCCCGTTGGGAACCGCTCTCGCGGTAAGCGGGAAGTTTCCAATCTTCTTTCGGGAATCATGCATTGCGGTCGATGCAGCGTGAAGGAAGTCAGCAGCGGACCCGCTTACCGCTGTTACGCCCGAACCAACGAGGGGGCGCACGTCTGCGAGGGAGTTTCCATCGGGCGCGAGCGGGCCGACGACGCCGTTACGCAAGCATGGTTCGGGCACATTCTGAGCCTGTCCCCCGAGTCCGCCACGCTGCAAGAAATCGCCCGTGAGTGGCTGGCCTACAAGGACCCGGAAAAGGAAGCTCGTAAGGCGCAGGTGACGGCCGCGCTTGAGTCGGCAGTGGGCCGAGAGATGAAACTCAACAAGGAATTTTTCGTCCTCGGCCGCATGACGGAAGACATGTTCGACAGCATGCGCGTACAGGTAGGCGAACAGATCACAGCACTAAAGGCCGAGTTGGCCGAACTCACACGAGAAGCGGACCTCTCCCCGCTGATGGACCCCGAAGCACTGGCCGCGCTTTGGAACGGGGCCGGTATTGCCGGACAGCGGGCATTGCTCCGGGCCGCGCTGACAGACAAGGGAATCGTCCTCAAACCCTCCCAGGGTCGGGGCTACCGAGTGCCCGCGCATGACCGGCTGGAGTTCCATTGGCGAGAGGCCAGCGACCCGGCATGGGAAGCGGCGTTTGAAGCTGGAGCGAAGCACGCCGAGAGGGCACGCCAGCAGAACGGCTAGTCGGCTACGTAAGCCACTCCGAGAGCCCCAATGGGAACCAACCCCATTGGGGCTCTTTCACGTCCGCAGACGGCCACACAGCGGCTCTCATGGTCACGGCAGCGCCACGCTTGCCGACAACGGCCCCAGCAATGCCGCAGATGGCCGTCTGAGCGCTTCGCGGTTCCTCGCTGGCGGGTCCCTCGGTCGGCCCGCCGATAGAGCGTCAGAGAGCCACAGAGAGAATCCGTAGCCAGGTAATTACACACAGTTACAACATGTCCTCGCCGGCTCGAATCTGACGCTATTTCAGCACCGCTTAACCGGCTCACCTCGGGGCCCTTAACCGGCGCACTCTCTGAACTGTGAAGCCACCGAGGAGAGAACGGAGGGATGCGCGGTGCCACTGACCAACACTCTGACCCTGGAAGCACTCAGCTCCCGAATGGACGCATGGGCCAACGAAACCAGCAAGCGCGGCCGTCTGGTCCGAGCGTTCCGTAAAAACCTCGGTGATTCCCCGGATCTACAGGCCGCCCGGCTCGCACTGCTGATCGAGTACGCGGCGCAGCCTGCCTAGACGTCCTGTCACCTCTCCGAGGAAAACCCCCGCCACGGCGAATGGCGGGGGTTTTCCTTGGTCTACTTTCGCGGACCTTAGCGGACCAACGAGGGACTTCCGCGAACCAACCTCAGATTAGGGAGAAAGAATCAAGATGGCTGATCAGACTTTCGATGGATTGGCGCGGACTAACGAGGGAGATTCGCGGACTAGCGAGGGACTTTCGCGGAACCACTCGGCTGGAATTTCGGCTTTCGAGGACATCAGGTACGCCCTTGAAATCGCGCGTGCTCTTGCGTGGGACGCCCTAGGGTCCGGCCATCCAACAGCGGAAGAGGTCCACAAGTACGTGTCGGATGCCCTGGAAACGGTGAACGCAAAGCTGTTCCGGGTTGCTCGCTGCGCCGGTCCTGACTGCCTAGAGACCGTGCCTGACAAGGGATTTGGTCGTCCGGCCCGTTACTGCTCGCCTCGTTGCAAGGACCGGGCCGCCTATGCACGGAAGCGACAGCGGAAGGGCTGAGCCGTTCTCTCTTCTTCTAGTTTTTTCACCTTGTTATGTAACCAAGTGTCGAGTGTCGATTTTGAGGGTCACATCAGGTCCCTCTATAGAACTCTATAGGCCGACCCAAAACCGCTCTCGGAATCAGCACTCGACACACCAGAGAGGAAAGCGCCGAAATGATGTACGACCAAGTCATACCCGGCCGCTGTCTAGTCTGCGATGCCCCGCTATCCGGCCGACGGGACGTACTTTGCTCTGCCCGCTGTCGAGCCCGTAAGCGCGCGGCCACAGTCACCCGAGAGGCATTCTGGGAAAAGCTGTCCGGCCGAGACTGTGCACACTGCGGGGAGGCTTTCAGCCCTAGGAACACCCGTCAGCGGTTCTGTTCGCCCGACTGCGCCGAGGCAGATAAGCGGGCCGAGGAAGACGCGCGCTGGGATGCCGTCTGCGAACTGGACGGCTGCGAGAACAACGCCGGTTGGGATGGTGCGGGTCGTCCTCGCCGGTACTGCTCGACCGCGCACAAGCAAAAGGCGTATCGGCTCCGTAAGCATGAGGCCGACAACTGACCTAGGAACGTTCCTAGGTCATGACACCCCCGGTCGCCCAAGCCGGGAGTTATCTATTGGAGGTTTTCTTGTCTTTCCATAGCGTCGATGATTGGACCGGTGCCGCTGCGCTGCTAGGCGTCGAATATGACCCATCGTCCATGTCGGCCCGTTCCGCTATCGAGTCGGCCGGATTCATAACACGAGATCTTTCGGCCGAAGCTGAGGCGGAATCACACCGGCTACTCGGCCGCCGCGCCGACTTTCCGCAGCCATACCCCGAAGTCGCTGTGAGGGCGTCTGAGGCCCGTTCGCTGCGTGACGCGCTGGATGACCCTTGGCGTCCCCTGTGGGAGCTGGACAGCGCCGCTGAACGGCTTACGCGGCTCGCTGTGAGGAAGCGTGCCCGCTCGCTGTCAGTGCGTAAGTCGTGGGCCGTCTCGGCTGGTTGGGTCCAGCTTGCCGACGGCGTGAAGCGGTTCAGGGGAACGTGCCGTGAGTGCGGCCACGGCTTTAGTTTGACCCGTCCGGTCGTCTCGTCCCGTCGCTGGCCGCAGATATGCGACGGATGCAAGAAAGAGGCCGAGCGACGCCGTAAGCGTGAATGGGCACGGCGCAACCGAGCGGCTGAAACAAGCGCCGCGTAGACGGTTACATACGTCTATGGGCCGGAGGGGTTAACCGGCCCGCTCCCGAAAGAAACGCGCAGTTAGCTGATAACGCCCCCTGGTGGTCATTGCGACTGCCGGGGGGCGTTCCTTTTGATTGGACAAGTTATGAACGAATTTCTACAGGATGACGCTTGGCACGTCCTTGATCAGTATCGCAATGGCGTGGTGACCGATCCATACACAGCGCTGGACATTCACCGGCTATTCGCGCATGAGCTGATGCTGAACGGCCTAGCGACGCTCGAAGAGTGCCGCGAAACAGAGCGTGCCCTTGTGGTCGCGCTGAACCTAGTAACCAACGGTCGCGCCGCACAGCCGGTTAACACCACACTTTCCAAGGAGGTCTGAAAATGGCCAACGCATTTGCCGTAAGCGATGTAGTCGCTAAGGCGGCTGCTGGGCTGCTAAAGGCTGAGCTAGTTCTAGGTCGTCTCGTTTTCCGTGACGCCGAGGCGGATTTCGTCGGTGGCGTGGGCGACACGGTACGTGTTCGCGTTCCGAAGGTAATCGACGCGCAGCCTTTCACCGGCTCGACTTCCGCTGTAACCACCGCACTGAATGAGCAGACGGTGCAGGTGGAGCTGTCCACTCACGCCATGAACGGTGTGGAGCTGTCCGCTAAGGACGTGACCCTTAACGTCGAGAACTTCACGGCGCAGGTTCTTAACCCACAGGTGGCCGGTGTTGCCAAGCTCGTTGAAAAGACGATCGCTGGCACCATTCAGCCGGTTATCAACGCGGGCACGCTAACGTTTGATCCGGCTAACCCCCGTGACTCGATCACCGAGGCGGGCGAGATTCTCGACACGCGCGAGGTTGACGCTAAGTCCCGTGTCCTAGTTGTGAGCCCGGCTATTAAGCGCGCACTACTAATGGACCCGAACCTTTCGAACGTCGATTCCGCCGGTTCGCCTTCCGCGCTGCGTGACGCAATCGTGGGCCGTCTGCACGGCTTTGATGTCTACATGACGCCGTACCTCACGGGCGCTATTGCAATGAGTAAGGAAGCGTTCGCCGCAGCCATCAAGGCACCGGCTAAGCCGGAATCGGTTACCGGCGCATCCGCGACCGATGAGAACGGCCAGGGCTACGCGATGACGTGGTTTATGGGCTTTGACGTAGAGACCCGACAGGAGCGCTCCATTTGTGAGGCGTTCGTGGGCGCAACGGTTCTAGACGCGCAACGTGCCGTAGGCATCAAGCCTGCCGCTACGGGCGCGTAAGGGGTTGGCTGTGGCTAAGTCTGAGAACACGCCAGAGACGCCACAGGGAACCGCTGTGAGCACTGAGGGCGTCCCCGAGGTGGAATCGGTCCCCGAGGCTGATTCCACCCCGCAGACGGGCACTGAGAGCTTTACTGCGGATGCCGCCCTAGTGGACGAACTAACGGCCAAGCTGGATACCGCTACCGGCGAACTGGAAGCGCTGCGCGCGAGCGTGACGGAACTAGAGGCACGGGCCGTGACCGCTGAAACCGCCCTAGAGCGGGAGCGTGCGGCGCGAAAGCATGGCCTACCTGATGAGCTAGTTGGATTCCTCCGGGGCACTACCGCCGAGGAACTAGACGCCGAGGCCGCCACGCTGGCCAAGTATTCGGCTCGCTCCACCACTGGCCTAGGAACGGGCGGCCTTGATCCAACGGACGGCGGTCTATCCAATGTGGGCGCGCTTGTGCAGCGAACCATTCAGCGAACGCGTACCCGTTAAAGCTGGACTGGGGGTTTGGCCATAGAGCCGCCCTCGGTCCCGCGCCCTCGGCCGTTCGGCTCGCGCTTTACTCGCTGTGAAATAACGCTAGGTAACGGCCGGCTCGGGGTGGGAATTGTCGCGGAAAGTGATGGAACCCCTGGGGGGTACCCCTCGTTAGGTCCGCTTTTTCACCGAGGACGTATAGCAGCTCCGATGATGCCTGCGCAGACCCCAGACCAGTTAACGGGCTGTGATCAGCGCAAACACCCGCACCCTCGGAAAGGGGGCACTATGAGTAACCTAAAGATCAGCGCGGAATTCCGCCGAGCGGTCCTAGCCGAGTTCGAGCTTGAGAACTACGAGATGACCACCCTTGACCGGGCGTGCGCTGTGCTGGATCAAATTCAAGCGCTAGAGGCCGACGTGAATTCGCGCGGTGTGATCGTGCGCGGAATCCGAGGCGGCATCTTCCCGAACCCCTCGTTGAAGGAACTGCGCGCGGCTGAAACCTCGTACCTCGCGCTTATCCGCGCACTCGGCCTACAGGATGCCGACACGCCGGTTAGCCGATCCACTTCGGCCGCTGGCCGCGCAATGGCCCGAGCGCGTCACGGAGTGCGGTAACCATGGCGCGGCGTAAGAGTCAGGCACCGGCAGATTCCGGGCCGTCCGCCGAGGATATGCAGTACGGCCGTCTCGGCGTGCTGTACGGCCTATGTGATGGTGACCCCGAGGCATTCGAGCGAGTGCGGGACCACGACCACACCAAGCCATATCCCGACCCTGACCTAGAGGCTGCGGCACGCGAATTCGCGGAGCGTCACCGGTACATGTGGGCGAACTGGTAATGACCTAGGAACGTTCCTAGGTTCACCCCCGATAGCTCGACCGGCTGTCGGGGGCTTTTTCGTATTCGCGATTCCTAAGTGGTCCGAGGCTCCGCACGCTCCCACAGTTCCTCGCTGTGTTCCGTGAACCGGTCGAACATCCCCCCGTCGCCATGCTTACGCAGATGCAACAGCGGGGAGTCGTGGCCGACGAGACGCGCGAGATGCGGCGTGACAAGTGCCTCGCTGTCGAACCGGAAAACAGACAGGCTTACGTGGTTGATTGCGTCCAGCGGGGCAGAGAATCGCGTTTCCACGTTGGCCAGTGACCCGAGGCGGTCAAGGTGTTCCAGCGTGATGCGGATACGCGTGGAAACGGAAAGTGCTACGTCCTCGATTTCCTCGCGCTGTCGGGTCACCTCTCCGTTCGGGTCACCGAGCAGGAACCGCACTCGGCAGCCTGATTCAGCCTTGCGCCGGATCGTGTCGGCAAAGTGTGGGATCTGAGTCCAGAAGAAATAGTTCGTATAGCCAGCGAGGAACATTTCCCCGCTCGCTGATTCGACCAATTCAGCCCAGACCGTTGACGGGCACGCGGAGCGGTAGGGGTAGCTATGTACTAGCTCCCGGTCGTTTCCTGTCTTAACCCGTTCCTGCACAACCTTTGGCCAAAGCATTTCCTCATCTACTCCCAGTGCTCGGCAGGCGTCCGCTCGATTCCTCGCGTGCGGGGTGAGATCCGCATTGCTTAGCCATCGTTCCACTTGCTTCGGAGATACCCCTACCCGGTATGCAAGCTGACGGGGCGTCAGTTTGGCGTCGTCCATCGCGGACCTAAGCGCTGCGTTCAAGTCAACCCCCTAGCACCGTCCTTTTGGGCTGTCTTCAACCCTAGTGAGCGGAGGGCCCAAGTGTCCCTAGTTCGGCGGGGGAAACGTCCGTGCAGGTGAGTCACGATCAGCGCATGACCGAGCCGAGGAGATACCCGAGCGCACCCGTGGAACTCCCGTTGAGGGAACCCGAGTTGGAACCGACTCCCGTGGACGGGTGCGCCGGTTGCCGAGAGCTGGCCAACGTTCGCGACCGTGCGCGGGCAGGCGGTGACATGACCACCGTGACTGACTGCAATGTCCTCATGGCGCGGCATCCGGACGGCCACGAGTGACCATGGCCCCGGAACGGCCAAAGCCTAGGGCGGGCCGTCGGCCATTCGATCCGCCGAGACCGCCGACGTTGCTCGATTGGCTGCACTCGATTTCTGTTCTCTGCGGGACGTGCGCCGGACACCGCCGCATTTGGTGCCCAGACTGCGCGGGGTTCACCGGTTGCGCGACGTGCCGACAGACGTTCAAGGTGCCTTGCCCACAGTGCGCGGGAGGAAAGTTGGAACCTCTCCGGTGGTGACGCGCTGGCGGCTCGCTGCGTTCGTGCTGGCCGGGTTCCTCGGGTGCTTCCTAGCGGCCGTCCGCTGATCTCCCGTCCCTCCCGTGACCAGCGCGGTAGGGGCTGTTCCTCGGCCCCGTTCGTGCGTCCCACCCCGAGGCGTACGGGCGGGGCCATTTCGGGCATCTATGCAGGTCAGACCCGGTGCGCTAACCTATGGCTCTGTTGGTCCAAGGGCAGGCGATGTCGCTCCAGATCTCGACGCGCATGATCTCTCTTTCTCCGGGCCGCACGGCGGCGGGGTATCGTGCGGAGGCCACCTCCGCCCGGCTCGTCAACGCGGCCGAGGAGCGGCTCATTCCGGCGCGGTGTGCGGTGTGAGCCGGAGCACGCCCCGCCCTCGCATGGACCTCCGTGATGCCCGCTGAGTCGGTGCATGCACGGTATGCGCGCTTCGGCCCGTATGTGAGCCCGCTGGCTTTCCGCTTCGGACACACGGTATAGACGTGCCGCTTCCATCACGTGTTTTCATTGCGGATTTCCATGCGAAGGGCTTCGAGCGGTCTTATGAGATCTCGTCGGGTTTGGGGCACCGCCGCCGCTGTAGCGGCCGGCCTGTCCGGGGTGCTGGTGTTCCAGGGGGTGACCGGCACGGGCGACGCCGGCACCGACGGCGACGCGAAGGGCGGGCCGGTCCCGGCCGACGTGCGCAGCGCCGGGCTGGAGACCAGCGCCGACGGGCGCAGCGCGACGCTGGGACAGCGGGATGCAGAATCGTTCAGCCTTCTCGGTGTGACGTGGACCGACCCCGAGGCCCGTATCAAGGGCAAGGTCCAGGCCCGTACGCGCAGCTCGGAATCCGGCACGTGGGGGCGCTGGGTCACGCTGGACGGCGACAGCGGGCAGGGTGAGTCCGGTGCCGAGCGGGGCGGCACGGAGCCCGCCTGGGTCGGCCCGTCGAACGGTGTCGAGGTGCGGGTCACCGCGGGCGGCGAGCCCGGCGGGAAGCTGCCCGCCGGGCTCCGGCTGCACATGATCGACCCGGGCAAGGGCACCGTGCAGGAGCAGGGCGCGTCGCAGGCGCTGGGCGGCCCCGGGCCGCGGGGCGGAGCGGCCGCCATGGCACCGGCGGCGTTCGCGCTGGAGACCGCGGAGCCGTCTCTCTCCGGTGAGCCCTCGCCCTCCGAACCGGCGCCGTCCGACCCGGCGGCGAGCGAGCCGGCGCCGTCCGAGCCGGCTCCCTCCGAGCCCGCGACCGGCGAGCCGACGCCGTCGCAGCCCGCGCCGTCGCCGAGCAGCGCGTCGCCGTCCCCCTCCGCGTCCGCCTCCACGAGCCCGAGCCCGAGCACCAGCCCGAGCGCGACGACCAGCCTGCCGCCCGCGCCGCCGTCGACGATGCCGCGGCCGGCCGTCACCTCCCGCGCGCAGTGGGGGGCCGACGAGTCGATCAGCCCGGAGGAGCCCGGCTATCTGCCCGGCGGCAAGGTCAAGGCGGTCGTGGTGCACCACACCGCCGAGTCCAACGCGTACACCTGCGCCGACGGCCCGGCCATGGTGCGCGGCATCTACGCGTACCACGTCAAGACGCTGGGCTGGAAGGACATCGGGTACAACTTCCTCGTCGACCGGTGCGGCGTGGTCTACGAGGGCCGCAAGGGCGGCATCGACCGTCCGGTGATGGGCGCCCACGCCTACGGCTTCAACAGCGAGACCACCGGCATCTCCGTCCTCGGCACCTACACCGACGCCGCGCCGCCGCAGGCCGCGATGGCTTCCGTGGCACGGGTCGCCGCCTGGAAGCTCGGCCAGTACGGGGTGGACCCGACCGGCACCACCACCCTCACCGCGGGCGCGGCCGGCACCAACTACTTCGGCAAGTCCTGGGCGAAGGACGCCCGGCTGAGCTTCCCGACGATCCACGGCCACCGCGACGGCTACAACACCCAGTGCCCGGGCAACGCCTTCTACGCACAGCTGCCGACCCTGCGCACCTGGGCGGGCGGCCCGGTCTCCGGCCTGGCGATCACCACGGTCAGCGCCCCGAAGTCCGGCACGACCCACTACACCAGGTCGGCGCTGACGGTGGGCTGGTCGGCGACCACGCCGTCGTCCCTCGTCAAGGGCTATGAGCTGCTGGTCGACGGCAAGCCCGCCGCCGCCGTCGCGGGCAGCGCCACCTCGGCGACGGCGAACCTGGCCGTCGGCACCCACAGCGTCGCCGTCCGCGCCACGCACCAGTCGGGCAGGACCTCGACCAGCGCCGCCGTCACCGTGGTCGCCGAGACCACCGCGCCCACCTTCACCACCAGGCCCACGCTCGCGCTGCGCGCCGGCACCGTGAACACGACGGCCGTCCCGGTCACCCTGTCCTGGAGGGCCGCGGACAACACCGTCCTGAAGAACGTCCGGCTGACCGCTCCGGTCGCCGCCACCTACGCGGCCGGCACCACCAGCGCGGCGACGACCGCCAAGTCCGGTGTGGCCACGGGATGGACCATGACGGCGTACGACCTCGCCGGCAACGCGGGCTCCTCCTCCGCCACCTACACGCCGGTGATCCTCCAGGAGACCTCGGCGGTCAAGTCCGGCACGTGGACGGCCAAGTCGTCCACGAGCTACCTCGGCGGCAAGTCGTACTCCAGCGGCACCAAGGGCGCGTCCCTGACGTGGACCTTCACCGGCCGCTCGGCCTCCTGGGTCGTGTCGCGGGCGTCCACGTCGGGCCAGGCGTACGTCTACGTCGACGGCGTGAAGGTGGCGACGGTCGACCTGAAGTCGAGCACCACGAAGTACCGTGACGCGCTCTGGACCAAGAGCTGGGCCTCCAGCGCCAAGCACACCGTGAAGATCGTCGTGGTGGGCACGTCCGGCCGCCCGACGGTCACCACCGACGGGCTGGTCTACCTCAAGTAATCGCGGTCAGCGCCGGACGACGACGCCGGAGGGCCCTGTGGCCCTCCGGCGTCACTGCGTTCGCCGGCCCTGCGGGGGTCGGCGCCGGCCGCCCTCGGGGCGAGCCGCCCCGGGGCCCGCCACGGCTTCCGCCGCGAGACGGCCGGGTCAGCGCAGCCGCAGGGCGAGGACGAGGTGGTTGCCGTTCCTCGGCCGGCCGGGGTCCGGGACCCAGCCGTGGCGGGCGTAGAAGGACCGGGCGCGCGTGTTGTGCTCGAAGACCTCCAGGCGGGCCGTGGTCACTCCCTCCTCCCGCCATGCCGCCACGCACGCCGCGAGCAGCTCCGTGCCGATGCCGTGGCGCCAGTGGGCGGGCGCGACATGGAGCTGCGTCAGCGTCATGACGCCGTCGGCCGGCCGGAACGCCGCGACGCCCGCCACCTCGCCGTCGCGCTCGGCGCACAGCACGCCGCCGCGCCCGATGGCGGCCGTCCAGGCGGCGCGCGTACGGGCGAGCTCCGCCGGGCCCTCGTAGGCGTCCGGTGGGAGGTGGCCGCGGTAGTAGGTGGCGCGGGCCTCGCGGTGGAGTGCGGCGATGGCGTCGAGGTCGTCGGCGGTGGCGTGGCGGATCATGCAGCGGAGGACGCCGGTGGGCCGCCGGCGGTTGCCGGCCGGCCGAAGGCGGAGCGGTAGGCGCTCGGGGTGAGGCCGGTGCGACGCACCAGGTGCTTCCGCAGCGAGTCGGCGGTGCCGAGACCACAGGCGCGGGCGACCTGATCCATGGGCAGCCGGGTGGTCTCCAGCAGCTCCCTGGCGCGCTCGACGCGCTGATGGAGCAGCCACTGGAGGGGGCTGACACCGCTCTCGGCGTGGAACCGCCGGGTGAGGGTGCGGACGCTGACGCCCGCGTGCCGGGCCAGGTCGGTGAGGGTGAGCGGGCGGTCGAGGTGGCGCATGGCCCAGCCGCGGATGTCGGCGCACGCGACCCCGCGTTCGGGCGGCAGCGGGGTCCGGATGAATTGGGTCTGACCGCCCGGGCGTACGGGTGCCACGAGGGCGAGCCGCCCGACCTCGTTGGCGACGGCCGCGCCGTAGTCGCTGCGGATCAGATGCAGGCACAGATCGATGCCGGCGGCGTAGCCGGAGGACGTCGCGACGTCGCCCTCGTCGACGAACAGGACGTCCTGGCGGAGGTCGATCGCGGGGTACCGCTCGGCGAGCTCACGCGTGTACTGCCAGTACGTGGTGGCCGCGCGGCCGTCCAGCAGTCCGGCCGCGGCGAGGGCGAACGCCCCGGTGCAGATGGCCGCGACACGCCGGCCGGCCGTGGCGGCCCGGCGCAGGGCGTCGAGGATCCGGGGGTCGGGTTCGTACCGGTCGCCGGTGCCGGCGACGACGACGGTGTCCGCCCCGTCCACGGCGTCGAGGCCGTACGGGACGTCGAGGTCCAGGCCGCCCGTGGTGGCGACCGGTCCGGGGTCGGGGGCGCAGATCACCGTCTCGTACCCGGGCCGCCCGTTGATCTCCACCTTGGAGAAGAGCATTTCGGGGATCGCGAGGTTGAACATCGACGCGGGCGGGGCGGCGATCACGGCGACTCGGCGCGGGCGGTGCGTCGCGGGCTGCATGGCCAGATCCTCCGGGTGTATGGCATTCGGGCCACTACTGTACGGCCGCGTTGATCACCAAGGTGGAGGGCATGGACCAGCAGAACGAGCTCCTTCGTGCTCCCCGTGCCGTGCCCGCCCCGCCGATCCCCCCGGCCGCCGGCCCCCCTTGTGCCGGGACCTCGCCCGCCGGGTCCGGGACGCGGACACCGGTGCCCCGGCCCGGGCTCACGCTGGTGACGGCGCTGCTGGGGTTCGGGCTGATCACGCTCGACACCTCGGTGGTGAACGTCGCCCTGCCGGCCGTCGGCGGCGATCTGGGCGCCGGTATGTCGGGGTTGCAGTGGACAGTGGACGCGTACACGCTCGCGCTGGCCGCGCTGCTGCTGTCCACCGGGGCGCTGGCCGACCGGGTCGGCGCGAGCCGTGCATACGCGGTCGGCGTCGCAGTCTTCACACTGGCCTCGGCGGCCTGTGGCTTGGCGCCGGGGCTGCCGGCGCTGGTCGGTGCGCGGGTGGTGCAGGGCATGGCGGCCGCGGTGATGCTGCCGGCGTCGCTGGCGCTGGTCCGGGAGGCGTACCCGGACCCGGCACGGCGGGCCCGCGCCGTGTCGCTGTGGGCGGCGGGCGGCACGGTCGCGATGGCGTTCGGCCCCGTCGTCGGTGGTGCGTTGACCAGCGGGTGGAGCTGGCGCTGGATCTTCTTCGTCAATCTTCCGGCGGGGCTCCTCGCGCTGGCGCTGACGACGCGCGTGACACGCTCCGCCCGGCGCCCGGCGCCGCTGGACGTGCCGGGGCAGCTGACCGCGGCGCTCGCGCTCGGCGCGCTGACGTTCGCAGCGATCGAAGGCGGCCCGGAGGCGTGGTGGGCGCTGGGCGCGGCGGCGGTGTCGTCGGCGGCCTTCCTGCTGATCGAAGCACGGCACCGGCATCCGGTGGTGCCGCTCGGGCTGTTCCGGTCGCCGAACGTGGCGGTGTCCGTCGCGGCCGCTTCGGCCAACAGCGTCGCCTTCTACGGCATGGTCTTCGTCTTCGGCCTGTACTTCCAGCAGGTGCTGGGGCTTTCGGCGCTGGCCGCGGGGGTGATGTTCCTGCCCATGACGGGGCTGCTGCCCGCGGTGAACGTCCTGTCGGCCAGGGCGGCCGCCCGCCACGGCGCCCGGCTGCCGGTGGTCACCGGCCAACTGGTCACCGTCGCCGGTCTGCTGCTCCTGCTGTACGTGGATGAGTCCGCGCCACCCGCCCTGGTCGCGGCGCTGCTGGTGCCGATGGCCCTGGGGTGCGGTCTCGCGCTGCCCCCGCTGATCGCCACGGCGATGGACGCGGTACCGGCGGAGCGCGCGGGCACGGCGGCGGGGGTGCTGAACGCCGCGCGCCAGACCGCGGGCGGGCTGAGCATCGCGGTGTTCGGGTCCTTCGTCGCGGACGGGTTCGTGGCGGGCATGAGGGCGGCCCTCGCGGTGAGCGCCGCCCTCATGGCGGTGGTCACGTTCGCGGCGTTCCGGCTCGGGCCGTCCGCTTCCGGTACGGAGCCGGCGCCGGCCGGTACGCACGCCCCCTGACCGTGCCGCCGGCCCCGCGGTCAGCGTTCCGGACGGCCGTCCACGCGGCGCGGCAGGCCCAGCGGGTTGTCGTCGCGGAGCTCCGGCGGGAGCAGCGCCTCGGGGGTCGACTGGTAGGTGACGGGACGCAGCCAGCGTTCGATGGCCGTGGCGCCGACGGAGGTCGAGGTGGAGGTGGTGGCCGGGTAGGGGCCGCCGTGGTGCTGCGCGGGGGCGACGGCGACGCCGGTGGGCCAGCCGTTGACGAGGACGCGTCCGGCGAGCGGGGTGAGTTCGGCGAGGACGGCGGCGGCGTCGCCGCCGCCCGCGGCCTCGTCGGCCGACAGGTGCACGGTGGCCGTGAGGTTGCCGGGGAGCCGGGACAGCACGGCGGATACCTCGTCGCCGTCCTCGTACCGGGCGACGACCGTGACCGGGCCGAAGCACTCCTCCAGCAGCACGTCGTGCGGCCCGTCGGCGGCGAGCCGGGCGGCCGGTACGGTCAGGAAGCCCGCCCGGACGGTGTGCTCCTCGCCGGGGCCCGGGCTGACCGGGGCCTCCACCTCCGGCAGGGCGGCCCGTTCGGTGACGCCCTCGACGAAGTTGTCGCGCATCCGGTGGTCCAGCAGGACTCCTTCGGCGGTGGTGGCGACGGCGTCGGCGAGGGACTTCACGAGCCGGTCGCCGGCCTCACCGGCCGGGGCGAGGACCAGGCCGGGCTTGACGCAGAACTGGCCGTTGCCGAGCGTCATCGACCCGGCCAGTCCGGTGCCGATCTGCTCGGCGCGCTCGGCGGCGGCCGCCTCGGTGATCACCACCGGGTTGAGGGAGCCGAGCTCGCCGTGGAACGGGATGGGGACGGGGCGGGCGGCGGCCGCGTCGAACAGCGCCCGCCCGCCGCGTACCGAACCGGTGAAGCCGGCCGCCGCGATCAGCGGGTGCCCGACGAGCTCGACACCCGCCTCGAAGCCGTGCACCAGCCCCACCACGTCGGCGCTCAGGCCCAGCTCGGTGGCGGCCAGGCGCAGCACCTCGGCGGCGGCCTCGGAGGTGGCCGGGTGGTCGGGGTGGGCCTTGACGACGACGGGGCAGCCGGCGGCCAGGGCGCTGGCGGTGTCGCCGCCGGGCACGGAGAAGGCGAAGGGGAAGTTGGAGGCGGCGTAGACGGCGACGACGCCGAGCGGCACCTTCCAGCGGCGCAGGTCGGGGACGGGCGGCGTGGCGCTGTCGTCCGGGTGGTCGATGATCACGTCGAGGAACGCGCCCTCGTCGACGAGGTCGGCGAAGGCGTGCAACTGGTAGCAGGTGCGGGCGAGTTCGCCGGTGAGGCGGGGCGTGCCGAGGGCGGTCTCCGCGTCCGCCGTACCGATGAGCCGGTCCTTCCCCGCGTCGAGGAGGTCGGCGGCCCGGCGCAGGAAGGCCGCGCGGACCGTGCGGTCGGCGAGCGCCCCGCGGGCGGCGTGGGCGGCGCGTACGGCGCTGTCGACGTCGGCGGCTGTGGCTTCCACCGCAACCTGTCCCCGCCGCTTTCCGGTTCGGGGGTCGACACTCCAGACTTGTGCTGCTGACACGCGGCGTCCCTTCCGTCTCGGCTCTTGCCCGTCCACACTTGTTCGGTATTCTGAACAGCGTTCCTGATGATGAATACACAGGACTCTATTAACGGGCGTGCCGTCAGAACAAGAGGGGCGAGGGCGAATGGCAGCTACCGAACCGGGCGGAGCCCAGGTCAAGTCCGCGGTACGCACGGTGGAACTGCTCGAGTTCTTCGCCGGCAGCCCCGGCATGCACTCCCTCGCCGCCGTCCAGGAGGCCGTCGGCTACCCCAAGTCCAGCCTGTACATGCTGCTGCGCACGCTGGTGGAGCTGGGGTGGGTGGAGACGGACGCGACGGGCACGCGGTACGGCATCGGCGTGCGCGCGCTGCTGGTCGGCACGTCGTACATCGACGGTGACGAGGTGGTGGCCGCCGCCCGCCCCACCCTGGACCGGCTCTCCGACGACACCACGGAGACCATCCACCTGGCCCGGCTGGACGGCACCAACGTCGTCTACCTCGCCACCCGCCAGTCGCAGCACTACCTGCGCCCCTTCACCCGCGTCGGCCGCCGGCTGCCCGCCCACTCCACCTCCCTCGGCAAGGCGCTGCTCGCCACCTACAGCGACGAGCAGGTGCGCACGATGCTCCCGGAGACCCTGCCCGCGCTCACCGAGAACACCCTCACCGACCGCGAGAAGCTCATCGAGGAGCTGCACGCGGTGCGCGAGCAGGGGTACGCCGTGGACCGCGAGGAGAACACGCTCGGGCTGCGCTGCTTCGGGATCGCGATCCCCTACCGCACCCCGGCGCGGGACGCGATCAGCTGCTCGGTGCCCGTGGCCCGGCTCACCCCGGCGCACGAGCAGATGATCAAGGACGCCCTGTTCGACGCCCGGGACCGGCTGACCCTGGCCACGCGGCGGCTCTGACGGCCGCCCGCCTCCCGCCCGGGACTCGTCCCCGGCGCCCGGCCGCCTCCGCCGCACGGCGGAGGCGGTTCACCACCGGGCAGGAGGTGGTGGAGGGCCCGGCGGCGGGAGCGTAGGGGCATGTCACCGACACCCGTACCGCCGCGGACACGGCGGATACCGCGGCCGCCGCTCGCCCCCGCCCCACTGGGCCCCGCCCCGCTCGGCCTCGGGCGCCGGACGCTGCGCGCGCTCGCCATCGTCTCCTGCGTCCCGTACCTCACCCTCAAGACCGCCTGGATCGCCGGCAGCCGCGTCGGTGTCCCCGACGGCAGCGTGCTGCTGGAGCACAGCACCGTGCTGGTCGTCGCCAACGGCGTGACCCTGCTCATGGACACCGCAGTGATCGTGCTGGCGCTGCTGCTCACCCAGCGCTGGGGCCTGCGCGTACCGGCCTGGCTGCTCGCCTTCCCCATGTGGGTGGCGACCGGACTGCTGGTGCCGATCATGGTCGGCTTCCCCGTCCAGTTGCTGAGCCCGGGAGGCGCCGAACAGGACGAACCGTTCCTTCACGACTGGGTCTTCGGGGTCGTGTACGGCGGCTTCATCGTGCAGGGCATCACGCTGGGCTCGCTGTTCACCCTGTACGCGCGGGACCGGTGGGGTCACGTGTGGCGGGGCGGCCGGGTGGCCGGCGGCCCGGCGGGCGCGGGCCTACGGGCGGTCACGGCCGGCGCGTCCCTGCTGCTGCTCGCGCCGGCCGCGGCGCACGCGCTGTGGGCGCTCGGCGGGACGGCCGGGCTGCCCGCGCGGCGGATCGCGGAGCGGTCGGCCGACTTCCACACCGCCGAGGGCCTGCGGGTGCTCTTCGCGGCCGCCGCCGTGGCCGGCGTGCTGTGGCTGGTGCACGGCGCGGACCGGCCGGGCGCGGGGAGGGCGCCGCTGGCCCTGGCCTGGGCCGGCTCGGGCGCGGTGGGCTGCTGGGGCGGCTGGATGCTGCTGTCGGTGCTGCTGCCGCAGGACGATCCCGGGAACGAGCCCACGGCGGCCATGACCCTGACCTACGCTGGCGAGATGATCACGGGGGTGCTGCTGGCCTGCTGCATGGCCGTCGTCCTGCGACGGCGCGCGGGAAACGCGGGGCGTCCGGCGTGAGGAGGCTGCGGGGAGCGCTGCTGGGGCGCCGGGCACGGCTGCGCTGGGTCCATCTGATCCTGGGCGGCGCGTTGCTGATGCCGTTCTGGCTCCTCGGCACGGTCCTCGTGTCGCCGTTCACGGACATGCCCGGCGGCGTGTGGGGCGGTTCCGCCGGCGCGCAGTTCGCGGCGTACGGCGTGGCCCTGCCGTTCGCCGCGGTCACGGCGCTGTTCCCGCTGACCCGGCCACTGTCGGTGGCGGCGGCGCGCAGCCTGTGCGGGGTGGCACCGGAGCGTTTCGCGGACGGCCCGGCGAGGTCGTGGGCGGCGCGGGTGCGCACCGCCGGCTGGTTCACGCTCCACGTGGCGGTCGGCGGACTGGTCGCCGGGGCGTCGCTGGCGCTGCCGCCGTTCGCGCTGTCGCTGATGGTGCTGCCGTTCTCCGCGTCGCTGCGCGCGTCGGCGGCCGCCTCGTTCTGGTCGCTGGACCAGGCGTGGCTGGTGTGGGGCGGCGTGCCCGCGGGAGTGCTGTCCCTCGTCGCCCTCGCGGCGGCCGCCGCCGGGGCCGGGGCGCTGCTGGCCCGGCAGGCGCCGCGGCTGCTGGGGCCGACGCCCGCGGACCGGCTCGCCGCGGCGGAGCGGCGCGCCGCCGAGCTGGCGGTCCGCAACCGGATCGCCCGCGAACTGCACGACTCGGTGGGCCACGCGCTGAGCGCGGTCACGCTCCAGGCCGGGGCGGCGCGCAAGGTCCTGGACTCCGACGTCGCGTTCGTCCGCGAGGCCCTGGCCGCGATCGAGGAGACCGCGCGGCGCACGGTCGGCGAACTCGACTCGGTGCTGGGCCTGTTGCGGCAGGGTGAGGACGACGGGGAGCTGCCCGGGCCGGGCCTGGAGGCCCTGGACCGGCTGCTGTCCGCGCCGGGACTCCGGCCGGCGCCGGCCGTGACGTGCGGCGGCGACCTCGCGCGCGTACCGGGACCGGTGTCCCGGGAGGCGTACCGGATCGTGCAGGAGGGGCTGACCAACGCGGTCCGGCACGCGGCGGGCGCCGCGGTGTCGCTGCGCATCGCCCTCGACGAGGAGGAGTTGGAGATCACCATGGAGAATCCACTGCCCGCCGCGCCCGGCGCACCCGCCGCGCGGCGCCCGGACCGCCCCGGCGGCGGCCGCGGCCTGACCGGTGTCGGCGAGCGGGCCCGTCTGCTGGGCGGCACGGCCGCGGCCGGACCGGTGGACGGCATGTGGCGGCTGACCGCCCGCCTGCCGCTGACGGGCGGCTCCCGGTGAGCGGGAGCGGCACCCCGGCCATCAGGGTGGTGCTGGCCGACGACGAACGGATGGTGCGTACCGCGCTGCGCGTGATCCTCGCCGCCGAACCGGACCTGGAGGTCGTCGGCGAGGCATCGACCGGGGCGGAGGCGGTGTCGGTGGTGCGCGCGCTGCGGCCGGACGTCGTCCTGATGGACGTGCGCATGCCGGAGACCGACGGGATCCGCGCCACCGGGCAGTTGCTCGCGTCGATGCCCGACCCGCCGAAGATCGTGGTGGTGACCACGTTCGAGAACGACGCGTACGTGTACGAGGCGCTGCGCGCCGGGGCGGCCGGGTTCCTGCTGAAGCGGGCGGCGGCGGAGGACCTGGTGGGCGCGGTGCGGCTGGTGGCCCGCAGCGATTCGCTGCTGTTCCCGGCGGCGGTGCGGGAGCTGGCCGCGGCGTACGGCCGCCGCACTCCCGCGGCGGCCCCGCCGTGGGCGGCCCGGCTGACGGAGCGGGAGGCGGAGGTGCTGCGGCTGATGGCGCGGGGCCTGACGAACGCCGAGATCGCCGGCCGGCTGGGCGTGGGCCCGGCGACGGCCAAGACGCACGTGGCGGCGGTGCTGGCGAAGACGGGTGTGCGGGACCGTACGCAGGCGGTGATCGCGGCGTACGAGTCGGGCTTCATCGTCCCCGGGTGAGCCGCCCGGGGCCGGCGTCGCCCTCCTGCGCCGCCCCTCCGCGGCTCCGGCCACCGGGGCGCCCCCGGTCGAGCACGGATGCACGGTCGCGCGGGGCCGCCGGGGGCACCGGCACCGCCGCCGCGCCGGAACCGGTGCCGGGCCCGAACCGCTGCCGCGCCTGAACCGGTGCCGGGCCGGCGGTACCGCTGGTGCCGCGGTACCGCGGGTGCCGCGGTGCCGCGGAGGATGACGAGGGTGGCGCCGAAGTGACCCCCGCGCACGGGAGGTTGCGGGCCGGGCGGTATGCAGGGGGCAGCACCCCTGCCACTGGAGGCCCACCGTGCAACGCCCGCAGCCCCGCCCCGGGACCCGCCCCGGGGGGCGACTCGCGCTCCGCCCGCTCCCCCGCTCCCTGTCCGGCTGGACCATCGCGGTCTTCGGCCTGTGTGCCGCGGCCCTCGGCGCGGTCGGCCTGCTGACCCCCGGCGTCCTGCTCACCGTCATGGGCTTCGACTCCCTGCCCGCCGCCCGGCGCGCGAACGGCGACCACACGCCGGTCTTCCTGACCGCCTCCTCGATGGCGGCGGTCAACATGGGCGCGTATTACCTGCTGGCGGCCGCGACGGACTGGAAGCCCTTCTTCCGTTGGACCGTCCCCTTCCGCCTCCTCACCTGCACCGTCTTCACCCTCGCGGTCCTGACCGGCCGCGCCCCCGCCGGTTTCCTGGGCGTGGGCCTGTGGGAGGGCCTGGGCGCCCTGGTGACGTGGGCGGCGCTGCGGTCCGAGCGCCGGGCGGCCGCCTGACGCCGCCCGAGCGGGCGGGCGAACGGCAGCAGTTCGGCCCGGCGGGCGGCAGCCGGTCCGGCCCGGCGGGCGGCGCGGCCGCTCCGCGCCGTTCCGGTGTCTTGCCAGAGCCTCCGGAGGCTTCTACAGTCCAGCGGCAGCACCCTTGGGAGCGCTCCCACGCGCTCAGCGTCTCCGCCACCGCGAAGGAACCCCCATGAGACCTCTCCTCCGCCGCCTCCGCTCCTTGCGCGCCACCGCCGCCGCGGCCGTCCTGGCGCTCGGCCCGCTGACCGCCCTCGCCGCGGCGGCGCCCGCGGCGCAGGCCGACACCCTCCTCTGCGAGCCGTACGGCACCACGGTCGTCCAGGGCCGCTACCTGGTGCAGAACAACCGCTGGGGCAGCAGCGGGACGCAGTGCGTCAACGCGACCGCCACCGGGTTCGAGCTCACCCGGGCGGACGGCTCCGTACCAACCGACGGCCCGCCCAAGTCGTACCCCTCCGTCGTCCACGGGTGCCACTACACGCGCTGCTCCCCCGGCACCGCCCTGCCGGAGCGCGTCGGCGCCATCACCGGCGCGCCGACGAGCGTCTCGTACGGGTACGTCACCGGCGCCGTCTACAACGCCTCGTACGACATCTGGCTGGACCCCACGCCCCGCACGGACGGCGTGAACCGCACCGAGATCATGATCTGGTTCCACCGCGCCGGGCCCGTCAACCCGGTGGGCTCCAGGACCGGTTCGGCGACGGTCGCCGGACGGGACTGGGAGGTGTGGACCGGCAACAACGGCGCCAACGACGTCCTCTCGTTCGTCGCCCCCTCGGCGATCACGAGCTGGAGCTTCGACGTGATGGACTTCGTCGACCAGGCCGTCGCCCGCGGGCTGGCGCAGCCGTCGTGGTACGTCACCAGCATCCAGGCCGGCTTCGAGCCGTGGCAACACGGTGCCGGGCTGCGCGTGGGCTCCTTCTCCTCCACCGTCGTCACGGACGGCACCGGCCCGGGCCCCGGTCCGGATCCGGCCCCGCCGACGGCCTGCGAGGTCACGTACACCCCGAACGTCTGGCCCGGCGGCTTCACCGCGAACGTGACGCTCACCAACACCGGTAGGGCGCCCGTCGACGGCTGGAAGGCCGCCTTCACCCTCCCGGCCGGCCAGACCGTCACCCACGCCTGGAACGCGGCCCTCACCCCGGCCTCCGGCGCCGTGACCGCGACCGGCACCCCGTCCAACCCCCGGATCGCCCCGGGCGGCAGCCAGTCCTTCGGGTTCCAGGGAACGTACGCGGGCACCTTCGCCGAGCCCACGCGGTTCAGCCTCAACGGCACACCCTGCGCGGTGGCGTGACACCACGCACGACACGGCCGGCCGTCCCCCCGTGGGTACGGCCGGCCGCTTCATGGCCTCAGTGGTGGACCATGCAGCTCAGCTGCGGGGTCGCGGGCGGGGCGCCGCCCGTGGCGGTGAAGCCGTAGGTGGTCGTGGCCCCCGGCGCCAGGGAGCCGTTCCAGGCGGCGCCGGACACGGTGACCGCCGTCCCGCTGCCGCCGAGGGTGCCGTTCCAGAGGGAGTCGATGCGGTGGCCGTCCGGCAGGGTGGCGTGGACCATCCACGACGGGATGGGGGCCGTGCCCGTGTTCCTGACGGTCACCTCGGCCTGGTAGCCGCCGTTCCAGGTGCCGACCGTGCGCTGGGCGGCGGAGCAGCTACCGGTGGGTGTGGGGGTGGGCCCGGGCGTGCCGCCCGTGTCGCCGACGCCCGTCACCTCTCCGTTGCCCCCGTCGAAGACCACGTCGGAGCAGCCGTAGAAGGTCTCCTGGCTGTCCGAGCGCTGCCACACCGAGTAGATGACGTGGCGGCCCGTCTTGCCGGCGGGCAGCGTGGCCGTCCACGTGTACCGGCCCTCCACCGAGCCCACGGGGCCCGTGACCCGGGGGTGGTCGACCGTCAGGAACGGCTGGGCCTCCAGGTCGTCCCAGCGCAGCGGCCGCGCCGGGTCGTAGCCGTCCTTGGTGACGTAGAGGTGGAACCAGCCCGGGTGCGCGGCCCAGGCGTTGTACGAGAAGTCCAGCCGGCCGCCCGAGGTCAGATGGGTCAGCGGCCACTCCGCACGGGGCAGGTCGAAGCCGCTGTAGGCCGGGTTGCCGCCGCTGCAGAGCTTGCCGTCCGGGATGAAGCCCGCCGTCCGGCCGGCGCCGTCGGAGCGGAGCACCGAGAACCAGTTGTAGAGCGCGTTGTCACCGCTCTGCGTGACGGCCGCGTCGCAAGCGGGGTTCCTGGGGTCGATGTTGCCCTGCGGGGTCAGCCCGTCCTTCCAGCACAGGAACGTTCGGCTGCCGGGCTGCATCATCGCGCCGTGCGCGGCGGCCGGGCTGCTCGACACCATGACCAGCAGCAGCGCGGGGAGCGCGGCGAGCAGGGCGAGCAGCACCGGTGACCGGGGGATCGTGCGTGGCTTCACGGTGTGTCTCCTTCAGTGGGGGGCTGTCCGCCCGGCGCGTCCCACCGGGCCGGGCGGACGGAGGTGGAGGGTGATCAGGCCGGGGGCGCGCCCCAGGCGAGGGTGGTGCCGGTGTACGCGGGGATCGCGGGCGCGTCGGTGTACGCGGTCGCCGTCGTCCGGCTGTGGTCGTCGGCCTCGTCGAAGGCCGACCAGTCCGCCTTGGCCATGCGCAGCTGGATGTCGCCCGAGTCGCGGCCCGCGGCCAGTGCGCCGTTCGTGAAGGTGACCTCCAGGTAGGCGTCGGCGCCCGCGACGGGTGCCGGCAGGGGCACCACCCGCAGTTTCACCTGCGCGCACCCGACCGCCGCGTAGTCGCACCAGGCGTTGACCGGCGCCGAGCCGTCGCGCGTGAAGTAGTAGCGCAGCGACACCGCGCCGAGGTCCAGTGCGGAGGTGCCGGTGTTGACGACCTGGAGCGAGGGCCGGATCGCGTTGTCCGTCGCCGAGGAGTCGTTGCTCTTGGCGCGGGTCTTCACCCCGCCGGCGGGCGCGGGGCCGCCGCCCGCCGCGGTGGTGACGGACAGGGCCGCGGACGCCGCCGACACGTTGCCCGCCGCGTCGCGCGCCCGCACGGTGTAGCTGTACGCGGTCGAGGCCGCGAGCCCCGTGTCGGTGTAGGCCGTCCCGGTGACGGGCGCGGCGTTGACCCTGGTGCCGCCCCGGTACACGTCGTACCCGGTCACGCCCACGTCGTCGGTCGACGCCGCCCAGGACAGGCTGACGGTGGACGACGTCCTCGCCGTGCTGGTCAGGCCGGCCGGCGCGGTGGGAGCGGTGGTGTCCGTGGGGGGAGGTGTGTCTCCGCCGCCGATCACCGGGTGGGCGTTGCGGACCAGCATCGTGAACTGGTCGTGGAACCAGTGCCCGGCCAGCGGCGCGTCGGGCATGGCACCGGTGGGGTTGTTGCCCGCGTTGGGCGCGGTGTAGTCCGGGTTGCACATCGGGTCCGGGCGCTTGCCCTCCTCGTTCGGGATGTCCTTGCTCGCGCCGTCCGACTCGCCCGGCGGCTTGACCCAGAGGAACGCGTCGAGGTGCGAGTCCGGGTGGCCGGGGGGCGAGGCCTGCGGTGGCTGCCCGATGCCGGCGCCGTTGACGTTGCACCACAGGCCGCGGTGCGTCCGGCGGTCCACCTTGGACTGGGAGACGTAGGTGTCGAGGACCGTGCTCGTGGACTCGGCGGCCGGGCGGGCGGCGCCGCCCCAGCCGTTGCGGGAGGTGTCGACGACCATGCCGGTGGACGCGGGCCAGCCCTGGGAGACCAGCGCGTTGTGGACCGCCTTGGTGAAGTCGGACTCGTCGAAGTGGGGGTTCCACTGGTAGTACGTGCCCGACTTGACCGGGTTCCCGCCGACCGTCCTGTTCGGGTCGGCGAGGAACGGCTCGCTGAGCGGTGTGTAGTTGGAGACGTTGGTGACCAGACCGTCCACGGCGGACAGCCCGGCCGTGGTGCCCTTGACGACGTCCGTGTACAGCCGGGTCGTCTCGGACAGGTTGTTGTCCCAGCCGAGCCAGCCGGAGTGGGCGAAGTCCAGGTAGGTGTAGACGTTCGGGACGGCGTGCAGCTTGTTGAGGGCGTACCGGATGGCGTCGACCTGGATGCCGCTGCTCCTGGCCCGGGCGCACTCGGGGTCGGCGAGGTTGGTGACGAGGTTCGGCAGGCCGTCCGGCTCGATGACCGTGGTGATGCGGATGTCCTGGTACTTCGGGTCGGCGAAGACCGCGGCGATGGCGTCGATGTACTCGCTCTTGTAGCGGGCCAGGCCCTCGGCGGTGAGCGGCAGTTCGCCGTTGGAGGCGAGGGCGGCGCAGTCGCGGCCCGGGAGGTCGTACACGACGAAGGTGGCGACGATCGGCCGGCCGGGCGTCTTCTGGGCCAGTGCCAGGTCGAGGTGGTCGGCGAGGCTCTTGCGGCCCGCGTTGGCATCGCCGCCGTGGATGGCGGCGATGCGGTCCAGCCAGACGGCCGTCGGGTGGCTCTTGACCTTCTCCATCCTGGCCCTGAGCGTCGCGTCGCCGGTCCGGGCGATGGATCCGTCGACGAGCCGGGCGTAGTCCGGGTTGACGTAGAAGGAGGCGCCGGCGAACGGGTTGTCGACGTGGGCGTCGGCGGCGGCCACCGCCGGCGCGGAGCCGAGGAGGCCGGCCGCGCCGAACAGGAGGGTGCCGGCGGTGGCACCGGCGAGGGCCGCCCGCCTCCTGGATTTCTTCCTCTGGTGCGTCATGTGCGACACGTGCGGATCTCCCTACCGGAAGGGTGCGGGGAAGGGGAGGGAACCTGTGGGAGCGCTCCCATACACAGGCAATGAACCAGCGGCCGGCCTACGTGTCAATGCACATGACAATGCTTGGAGAAGCAGGGGTGGACGGGCTCCGTCGTCCCTATGCTGATGCCATGATGCGGCTGGAACGGCTCGGCGCCGGTCACGCGCCCGCCCTGCTCGCCTTCGAGCGGGAGAACCGGCGGTACTTCGCCCGGTCGGTGCCGGACCGCGGCGACGCGTACTTCACCGACTTCGCCGCACGCCACCGCGGTCTGCTGGCCGAGCAGGACAGCGGCCTGTGCCACTTCCACGTCGTCGTGGACGAGCGGGACGGCCTCGTGGGCCGGGTCAACCTGGTGGACGTCGAGGACGGGGCGGCCGAGCTCGGCTACCGGATCGGCGAACGCGCCGCCGGCCGGGGCCTCGCGACCGCCGCCGTCGGGGAGGTGTGCCGCCTGGCCGCCAAGGCGTACGGGCTCCGCGCGCTCACCGCGGTGACCACCCTCGACAACGCGGCCTCCCTGGCGGTGCTCCGGCGCACCGGCTTCACCGCGCTGGAGGACCTCACCGTCGACGGGCGCCCCGGCGTGCGGTACCGGCGGCGCCTGGACGTAGGGACGTAGTGCCCGGGGAGTGGCGTCCTCCGCCGTGCATCGCACGGCGGAGGAGGGAGCCGCTGCGGATGGGCGACCGACGACAACGCCGCGGGGTGCGGTGTCCGGACGCCACGAGCCCCACCCGAGATCCGGACGAGAGGCCCTAACGAAGCCTGCCCGCTCCGGCGCGGGCGGCGACGAGGCCGGGGACGGCGCGCGGATCGTCGACCCGCGTCCGCAGCACCGGCGTCCACCCGGCGCCCGGCCGCAGGGTCTCCTCCGGCACCTCCGCGTTGTGGACGGCGATCAGGTCCACCGGCCTGCCGTTGACGCGGTTGCCCACGGCCGTCACCGGCGCGTCCTTCCACTTCTTCAGGATCCTGCCCGCGCCGACGCCGGCCGGCAGCGTGAACGCGTTCTTCTCGGCGTACAGCCGCGATTCATGGCCGATGCCGAAGGAGTACGCGTACGGCCGGTCCTTCTTCACCACGTAGTGGTTGTTGTACGCGTCGACCTGGCCGAAGCGCACGCGCGGGGCGCGCTCCACCACCCCGGTGAAGAGGTTGTGGTGCAGCGTCACCCGGAGCCGGCCGGCGTCCGTGGCGGCCGCGCTGTCGCTGTTGCCGATCATCAGTGTCTTGTCGTGGTCGGCGAACACGTTCCACGAGACGGTGACGTGGTCCGCGCCGCGCACGACGTCCAGCTCGCCGTCGTGCTGCTGATAGATCTCACCGAAGTGGCGGGGCAGCGAACTGTCGGGGTGGCGGCCGTCGGTGAAGGTGTTGTGGTCGATCCACACATGGGTGGATCCGTGCACCACCATGGCGTCGTACTCGGAGTTCCACGCGCCCGTCGCGCCGTCCGTCGGATCCCACTGCGGGAAGCAGTCGAGCGGGCTCTCCAGGGTCAGGTTGCGGACGATGACGTTGCCGGCGTTCTGGATCTGCAGGCTGCCGCCGGTGATCCCGGCGTGCGGTCCGGCCCCCACGACGGTGGTGTGCGCGGGGACGTACGCCTTGACGGAGGCGGCCTGGTTCCGGGCGGAGGCCGCGCGCAGGTCCTCCTGCGGTCCGCTGACGGGGGTGTCGCGGCCCCACACGGCCGGGTCGTAGTCGGCGAGGTACCGGGCGAAGTCGTACCCGGCGGCCTCGAACGCCGCGCAGCCGCCCCCGGTGGCGTCCAGCGTGCCGACGACCCGGACGATCCGCGGCGCGCCGCCGGTGTCGGCGGCGAGCGCGGCCTTGAACCCGGCCCAGGTGGTGACGGTGTACACGTGCTCGGGCGCGGCGGCGGCACCGCCGGTCGTGCCGGTGCCCGCCGATCCCCAGCCGTCACCGGCCGGGAGGGTCCCGCGGGCGAAGTCGCGGGGGGCCGGCCCGCCGGACCCGGCGGCGGCCCGGGCCGGGCTCGTCAGCGACAGCACCAGGGCGGTGCATCCGGCGAGCGCGAGCAGGGGTGCGTGGGTGCGCATGGCGGCTCCTGTCATGTCCGGGGGGAGGGTGGGGGCCAGCTGATCCATGCGGCGGGGACCGGGTCGTCCAGCCGCCGTACGTCGCGGGGGTCCAGCACCCCGGCGGCCAGCAGCCCCGCCGTCACCAGCCGCGCCACCTCGATGGCGCCGCGCGGCCGGAAGTGGGTGTTGTCCCGGACGCCGTCCGGGTGGTTCGGCGATGCGCCGGGCTCGAGCCACAGGAAGTACTCCTCGGACGGCCCCGGCCCGAGTCTGTGCCACTCCGCGAGGGAGGCCGCCTGGACGTCCACGAGGGCGACGCCCTCCTCCCGCGCCAGCTCCCGCACGGCCGCCGGGTACTCGCCGTGCGTCGGCACCGCCCGGCCCGCGGCGTCGAACCGCCGCCGCTCGACGGACGTCAGCAGCACGGGCCGCGCCCCGCGCTCCCGCGCCCCGGTGACGTACCGGCGCAGGTGCTCCCGGTACGTGGTCCAGGGCTCGGTGAAGCGGGCGGGGTCGGCGGTCTTCTGGTCGTTGTGGCCGAACTGGACGAGGAGGTCGTCGCCGGGGCGTACCCCCTCCAGGAGGGCGGTGAGGCGGCCCTCGTCGATGAAGCTCTTGGAACTGCGGCCGTTGACGGCGTGGTTGGCGACGCGGGTGCCCGGGGTGAGGAAGAACGGCAGGGCCATCCCCCAGCCCGTCTCGGGCGCGGCGTCGGCGTACTTCTGCGCGGCGGTGGAGTCGCCCGCGATGTGGAGCGTGCGCGGGCGGCGGGGACGGGCCGCGGTCCGGCCCGCGGTGGCCGGCACCAGCGGGAGGGCGGCGAGCGCCGCCGCCACGGTCTGTCTGCGGCTCAGGGACACGGCAGGGTGCCTCGCTCTCGTACGGAGGGGGTGGTGCGGCCGGCGGCGGGACGTGGCACCGCCACCGGCCGCGGGCTCAGCGTGCGTTCTGCTCGTTCCACTCGGCGCGGGCGGCGTCGAGCTGCTCGGCGAGCGTGTCGAGGAACTGCTTGGGGGTCATCCGGCCGAGCAGCACCTTCTGGAAGTTCGGCTCGTTGTCGGCCTTGCTGATCTTGTTCCAGTCGGGAAGGTAGTACGGCAGCTCCACGATGGTGGTGGAGCCGTCGGTGAGCGCCTGCGCGCCCAGCCTGGTCGCCTCGGCCTCCCGCACCCACGGGTCGGACTGCGCCTCCTTGTTGGCGGGGATGGCGCCCGCCGACTCGTTCCACTTGCTGTTGGACTCGCGGGAGGCGGCGAACTCGATGAACTTCCAGGCCGCGGCCTTGTTCTTGCTGGTGCGGAACAGGCCGAGGCCGTCCACCGGGTTGGAGACCTGGACGCGCTTGCCGTCCGGCCCGACCGGGTTCGGCAGGCCGGCGAACTTCTCCTTGCCCAGCGCCTTCACATGGTCGGTGTAGGAGCCGAGGTTGTGGCTGAGCATCCCGATGGTGCCGGTGTCGAACTGGGCGACCATCTTCTTGAAGTCGTTGTTGACGTCCGCGGCGGGCGTCGTCCGCTTGTAGAGCCCGACGTACTTCTCCAGGGCCGCCACGTTCCGCGGGTCGTTGACGGTGGTCTTCTCGCCCTCCCAGAAGGACGTGATGCCGGACTGCCCGTACATGGCGTCCAGGGCCGGCGCGATCGAGCCGGCGCCGCCGCGGATGGTGTAGCCGAACTTGTTGTCGCCCGCGTCCGTGAGCTTCTCGGCCGCCGCGTAGAACCGGTCCCAGGTGGTGGGGGGTTCCAGCCCGGCCGCCTTGAACAGGTCGGTGCGGTAGTAGAGGGTGCCGTTGCTGGCGGAGGTGGGGACGGAGTACATCTCGTCGGCGCGGCCGCCGGCCGAGGTGACGGAGTCGACCATGGCGGGGACGAGCTTGCCGTCGAGGGCGGATCCCTTGATGCGGTCGCCGACGGGTTCCAGGGCGTCCTGGGCAACCATGTTGGCGAGGTACGCGGCGCCGACGCCGCCGACGTCCGGCAGGCCGCCGCCCGCGATGGCGGTGTCGTACTTGGACTGCACGTCCTCGCTGGGGACGGGCACGTACGTCACCTCGATGCCGGGGTTCGCGGCCTCGAAGTCCTTGATGATCTCCTGCCAGACGGCGGTGCGGACGCCGCCGTTGTTGTCCCAGAAGGTGATGGTGCCCTTGCCGGAGCCCTCGGCGCCGCTGCCTCCGGTGCCGTCGGCACCGCAGGCGGTGGCGGTGAGGGCGAGGACCGTCGCCAAGGACAGGGCGGCCGCCGTGCGGCGCCGTCCGTGGATGTGCGGGCTGTTGCTCATGGTCGGCTCTTCTCTCTCTCGGCTCGTGCGTGCGGTGTTCCAGGAGCGGTGCGGGCCGGTCGTCCGGGCCGGCGAGGTGGTCGGAGACCTCGTGGCGGGCGGCTTCGGTGCCGGACCTCCAGGGGCGGTCGGTGGCCACGGCGGCGGTGCCGTGGTTGCGGGACGCGCCGAAGCGGGCGTCCTGCCACGCGATGCCGCCCGTGCCGGAAGCGGTCAGGTGATGCGGAAGTCGGTGAAGGTGGCCGTCCCGGCGCTCCCCGGTCCTTCGGGAGCCGCCGCGAAGAGGCCCAGCAGTGCCCCGACCCAGCGCCAGGGCGTGGCGGCGAAGACCGGCCCCGACGGCCGCCACCCCTCCCCCGCGTCGTACGAGAAGCGGCAGCGGGCGCCCGGCGCGACCCCGACGCGCAGCCGTACCCGCCCACCGGGCAGGGCGTGGACCACGCGCGCGTGGGCCGCGTCCCGCTCCCGGTCGGCGACCGGCTCGGCGAAGCGGTGCACGAGCCGCACCGCGCCGTCCGCCGGGTCCCGTTCCAGCCCGATCCAGCCGTACGCGTCGCCCAGCACGGCGAGCCCCGCCCGCGCGCCGGGCCCGGTGGGGTCCAGGACCAGCGACACCTCGGCGGTGAAGGTCTCGGCGGGCAGCCGCTGCGTGAGCACGTGCGGAAGGAGGCGCAGGTCATGGGTGTGCGCGGTGCGGACGCAGGCCAGGCGCAGGCCGTCGCCGCCGTGTGCGACGGTCCACCCGGCGCGCGGGTTCGCCGTCCACTGCCACTGGCGGCCGTACCGGCCGCCGGGGAAGGCGTCGTCGGCCGCGGGCGCCTCGACGGGCTGCGGCGGCCCGGCGGGCTTGCGGTGGACGCGTACGGGCTCGCCCGCGTCGCCGATCACCGGCCAGCCGTCCGCGTCCCACGCCATCGGCTGGAGGTGCACGACCCGTCCGTACGCGCCGCGGGCCTGGAAGTGCAGGAACCAGTCCTCGCCCGCCGGGGTGCGCACCCAGCCGCCCTGGTGGGGGCCGTTGACGTCGGTGGAGCCCTGCGCCAGGACGATCCGCTCCTCGTAGGGGCCGGCGAAGTCGCGCGACCGGAAGGCGCCCTGCCAGCCGGTCTCCACTCCCCCGGCCGGGGCGAGGATCCAGAACCAGCCGTCGTGCCGGTACAGCTTGGGCCCCTCCAGGGTGAACCAGCCGGGGATGCGGTCCCCGTCGACGATCACCTCGCCGTCGTCCAGGAGGGTGCGCCCGTCGCGGCTCATGCGGTGACCGGTGAGCCGGTTCTTCACGCCGGAGCGGGACTTGGCCCAGGCGTGCACCAGATACGCCTCGCCGGTTTCCTCGTCCCACAGGGGGCAGGGGTCGATGAGGCCCTTGCCCGCCTTCAGCAGGTGCGGCTCGCTCCAGGGGCCGCGTATCCGCTCGGCGCTGACCTGGAGGATCCCGTGGTCCGGGTCGCCCCAGAAGATCCAGAAGCGGCCGTCGGCGTGGCGCAGGGACGGCGCCCACACGCCCCGGTCGTGGCGGGGCGCGGCGAAGTCCGCGGCCGGGACGAGCCGGTGCAGGGCGTGGCCGACGAGCGACCAGTTGACCAGGTCGCGGGAGTGCAGCAGGGGCAGTCCCGGGGCGCGTCCGAAGCTGGAGGCGGTCAGGTAGTAGTCGGGGCCCACGGCGATGACGTCGGGGTCGGACCAGTCGGCGGCGAGCACGGGGTTGCGGTAGGTGCCGTCGCCGAGGTCGGCCGTCCACACCGGTGTCATGACAGGGCCTTCCGTACGAGGGCGGCGGCTTCGGGCCGCTGGAGCGCGCCGTCCGCGACGACGGTCACCACGCGGCGTACGACCGTGCCGCCGGGCGGCAGGGGCAGCCGGGTGTCCCAGGCGAGCGCCGAGCCGACGCCGGGGTACTCCGCGGTGCGCACGAACCAGGGGTCCCGGCGGGTGGCCTCGGTGGCTCCGGCGAAGACGAGCGTCCAGCCCGGGCCGGCCAGGGCCAGCCAGCCGGCGGTGCGTCCGTGCACCGCCCCCTCCCCGTCCGCGCCGGCGGTGAAGACGTCCGGAGCGGCGGGGCCCTTCGGGGCGCGCCAGAAGAAGCCGCCGTATCCGGCGCCCGGTCGGCCGTTGGTGGCCGGGGACCCGATCGAGAGCTCCTCGGGGCCGGGGTTGGTGAGCGCGGAGGTGAAGTCCAGCGCCCAGGCGGTGGGGGTGAGGGCGGTGACGGCGACGGTGCGCCGCTCGCGCAGCAGTGCGGTGCCGCCGGTCCGCCAGGACAGGTCCTCGACGAAGCCGTCGGGGTCGCGCAGCTTCCACTCGTCGTGGCGCTGTTCGCCGTGGTTGTCGAGGAGGGTGGGTCCCCGGCCGCGTACGAAGGTGCGCCCGCCCCAGAAGTTGCGGCCCGCCACGTCGGGCACGGCGACCGAGACGCCCAGGTGGTGGCGGTGGTCCTCGGGCCGCTCCTCGGTGACGGGGGTGCCCCCGAGGGTGGTGACGGGGTGGAGGTACGGGCGGGGCGAGAGCTCCGGTGCCAGGGCGGGCCGGTGGCGGTAGCGGCCCACCGGGCGCCCGGCGCAGCGCAGGACGAGGTCCGTCGTCATGGGTGGTCTGCCTCCAGCTCGGAGAAGAGGGAGAGGGTGCCGGCGGCGGCGTGGACGAGCGCGTCGACGCCCTTCACCACGCGGCGCGGACCGCTGTCGCCGGGGGCGGCGTACCAGGTCCCCGGGGGCAGCGGGCGGGGCTCCGGGGCGGTGCGCACGGCTTCGACGAGCCGCATGAAGGCGCCCGTGCGGTGCGGCGGGACCAGCAGGTCGTCGCCGCGGGTGAGGTGGCCGACGAGGTTCTCCAGCAGGTCGGTGCGGCCGTGGACGGTCTCGGTGGGTCCGTGTCCGGCGCGCTGCACGAGGACGCGGTCCTGCTTGTACCAGAGGGTGATGCGGCCGCGGGTGCCGTGGACCACGACGTACGGCTCGCCGGGTTCCTCGGCGCAGAGCGTGACGGCGACGGTGACGGGGGTGCCGCGGGCCGTGGTGATGCGGACGCAGGAGGTGTCGTCGGCCTCGATGTCGTTGGCGCGGGCCAGCTCCAGGTCGAGCGCGGTGACGTCCTCCGCGTGCGGGCTGCCGTCCAGGGCGAGCGCGGTGGCGACGGCGTGGGCGAGCGGGTTGGTGAGCACCCCGTCGACGACCTCCGTGCCGTCCTCCAGGCGCCGCAGCCCGGCCCACGGGGAGCGGCGGAAGTACGCCTCGTCGCGGGCCCAAGCCCCGGCGGCTCCGATGCCGGTGACCTCGCCGACCGCACCGTCGGCCAGGAGCCGGGCGACGGCGGGCAGGGCGTGCGAGCCGAGCGACTGGAAGCCGATCTGGCAGGCGGCTCCCGCCCGGTGCACCCCGTCGGCCATGCGCCGGAACGCGGCGAGGGAGGGGGCGGGGGGCTTCTCCAGCAGGATGTGGGTGCCCCGCAGGGCGGCGGTGAGCGCGAGGTCGGTGTGGGTGTGGATGGGGGTGCAGATGACGGCGACGCCGCCGCCGGTGGCGCCGGTGGCGTCCAGGAGGGCACCGAAGTCGGCGGACTGCAGCGGGTCGCCGGCGCCGTCGAGCTCGTGCTCGTCGAGCGGGCGCAGTTCGCAGATGCCCGCGAGCCGCACCAGGCCGGCGCGCTGGAGGCGGTGGATGTTGCGCAGGTGCCAGCGGCCGTGGCCGCGGGCGCCCGCGAGCACGACGGGCAGGGGGGTGTCCATGTGCGGTCAGCCCTTCACGGCGCCGGCGCTGAAGCCGGTGATCAGCCACTTCTGGATGAAGGCGAAGACGATCACCACGGGCACGGCCGCGACGACACCGCCCGCCGCCAGGGCGCCCAGGTCCACGCTGTCGGCGCCGATGAGGGTGTTGAGACCGACGGGGATCGTCTGCTTGTCCTGTTCGCTGAGGAACATCAGGGCGAAGAGGAAGTGGTTCCAGCTGTGGACGAAGGCGAACGAGCCGACCGCGATGAGTCCGGGGCGCAGCAGCGGCAGCACCACGGCGCGGAAGGCGCGGAAGCGGGAGCAGCCGTCCACCCAGGCGGCCTCCTCCAGGGAGACCGGCACGTTCTTGATGAACCCGCTGATCAGGATGATCGACAGGGGCAGCTGGAAGACGGTCTCGGCAAGGATGACGCTGCCCAGCGAGTTGATCATCCGGAGGTTGCGGAAGATCTCGAACAGCGGCACCAGCATCAGCGCGCCCGGGATGAACTGCGAGCACAGCAGGGCCAGCATGAACCCGTTCTTGATGCGGAAGTCGAAGCGGGCGAGCGCGTAGCCGCCGGAGAGGGCGACGACCGTCGTCGTCACCAGCGTGATCAGGCCCACGGTCATGCTGTTCTGGAAGAAGACCCCGAAGCTGCGTTCGTTCCAGACCTTCTCGAAGTGCTCGGACGTCAGCGGCCACGGCACCAGTGAGGTCGACCCCGCGGGGCGCAGCGCGAACAGCAGCATCCAGTAGAAGGGGACGAGCGTGAAGAGCAGGTAGAGCCCGAGCGGGACCCAGATCTGCCAGCGCGGCACGTCGTCGAAGGCGCGCTCGCGGCGGGAGCGGCCCCGGGGGGCGGGCGGCGCCGGGGGCCGGTCCGCGGGTGCGGGCACGCGCGCGGGGGTGCCCTTCTCGGCGAGTGCGGCGGTCATGAGCGGTCGCCTCCGAATTTGCTCAGGCGCAGGTAGAGGATCGAGCAGAAGAGGAGGATCACGAACGCGACGGTGGTCAGCGCCGAGGCGTAGCCGAAGTCGTGGCCCTCGATGCCGGTGTTGGCGATCATCAGGGGCAGCGTCGTGGTGACGCCGGCCGGGCCGCCGCCGGTGAGTGTGTAGAGCAGGTCGACGTTGTTGAACTCCCACACGCCGCGCAGCAGCGTGGACAGGATGATGGCGTCCTTCAGGTGCGGCAGGGTGATGTGGAAGAACTGCCGCAGCCGCCCGGCGCCGTCCACCGCCGCCGCCTCGTACAGGTCCTTCGGGATGGACTGGAGGTCGGCGAGGATGAGGATCGCGAAGAAGGGGACGCCGCGCCAGAGTTCGGCAAGGACCGCCGCCCAGAACACGGTGCCCGTGTCGGAGAGCACGGAGGTGCCGTACGAGCCGACGCCGACGTCCGCGAGGTAGCGGCTCACGCCGGTGGAGGGGTTGTAGAGCAGCATCCAGATGGTGGTGGTGAGGACCCCGGAGACGGCCCACGGCGAGAAGACCAGCGACCGGGCGAGCGCCCGTCCCACGAAGGTCTGGTTCACGAGCAGGGCGAGCACCAGCCCGAGGGCGAGTTGCAGCCCGACCTGGACGACGACCCACTTGGCGCTGAAACCGAGCGTGGACAGGAAGAGCGGGTCCTCGGTGAAGATGCGGGTGAAGTTGTCCAGGCCCGCGAAGCCGTTCTTCCAGGGCTTGGTGACGTTGTAGTGCCGGAGGCTGTAGTAGAAGACGCTGAGGACCGGGTAGGCGATGAAGCCCAGCATCAGCAGACCGGCGGGCGCGATCAGCAGATACGGCAGCCGCCGTGGTGCGGCCGTGGCGTGGGCCATGGCGTGTCTCCGTTCATCGGACAGGGGGAAGCGCTTTCCGGATGCCGTTCGGTATTCCGGACATAGGGATGCCGCGGTGGCCGGGTCGCAGGGGTCGCGGGGTGGGTCGCGGGCGTCCGGAGGACCGCCGGATCCGGAAGGGCGGGTCAGCCCGCGTAGGGGTCCGGCACCTCGCCGCTCCTGGCCAGGAAGGCGAAGTCGCAGCCGGTGTCGGCCTGGGTGATGTGTGCCTCGTAGAGCGCGCCGTAGCCGCGTTCGTACCGGGGCGGCGGCGGTGTCCAGCGTGCCCTGCGCCGCTCCAGCTCGGCGTCGTCCACCTCCAGGCGGAGCGTGCGCGCCTCGACGTCCAGGGTGATGAGGTCACCGGTGCGCACCAGGGCCAGCGGCCCGCCGGCGTACGCCTCGGGCGCGACGTGCAGCACGCAGGTTCCGTAACTGGTGCCGCTCATCCGCGCGTCGGAGATCCGCACCATGTCCCGCACGCCCTGCTCCAGCAGGTACGCGGGGAGGGGCAGCATGCCGTACTCCGGCATGCCGGGGCCGCCCCGGGGCCCGGCGTTCCGCAGCACCAGCACATGGTCGGGCGTGATGCCGAGGGCGGGGTCGTCGATGGTGCGCTGCATGGTCCGGTAGTCGTCGAAGACGACGGCGGGGCCGGTGTGCTTGAGCAGGTGCGGCTCGGCGGCGATGTGCTTGATGACGGCGCCGTCGGGACAGAGGTTGCCGCGCAGCACGGCCACCCCGCCCTCGTCCGCGAGCGGGTTGCCGCGGGGGCGGATCACGTCGTCGTCGTGGACGAGCGCGCCGTCGAGCTGTGCGCGCAAGGTGGCGTGGGCGACGGTCGGCCGGTCCAGGTGCAGCAGGTCCGTCAGCCGGGAGAGGAAGCCGGGCAGTCCGCCCGCGAAGTGGAAGTCCTCCATCAGGTGACGGCCGCCGGGGCGGACGTTCGCCAGGACGGGCACGGTCCGCGCGATCCGGTCGAAGTCGTCCAGCGTGAGCGTGACGCCGGAGCGGCCCGCCATGGCGATCAGATGGATCACGGCGTTGGTGGAGCCGCCGAGCGCCAGGACGGTCGTCACGGCGTCCTCGTACGCCTCCCGGGTCAGGATCGCCGACAGCTTCAGGTCCCGGCGGACCAGTTCGACGATCCGCATCCCGCTGGCCGCGGCCATCCGCTCGTGCCCGGAGTCGACGGCCGGGACGGAGGAGGCGCCCGGCAGGGTGACGCCCAGCGCCTCGGCCGCCGCCGTCAGCGTGGAGGCGGTGCCCATGGTCATGCAGTGGCCGGGCGAGCGGGCCAGGCCGTTCTCCAGTTCGGCCATCTCGCAGTCGCCGATGAGCCCGGCGCGCTTGTCGTCCCAGTACTTCCACATGTCCGTGCCGGACCCCAGGACCTCACCCCGCCAGTGCCCCGGCAGCATCGGCCCGGCCGGCACGAAGACGGCCGGCAGGTCGGCGGAGGCCGCGCCCATCAGCAGCGCGGGGGTCGACTTGTCGCAGCCGCCCATCAGCACGGCCCCGTCGACGGGGTACGAGCGCAGCAGCTCCTCCGTCTCCAGGGCGAGGAGGTTGCGGTAGAGCATGGGCGTGGGCTTCTGGAAGGTCTCGGAGAGGGTGGCGACCGGGAATTCGAGCGGGAAGCCGCCGGCCTGCCAGACGCCCCGCTTGACGGCCTGGGCGCGCTCGCGCAGGTGGACGTGGCAGGGGTTGATGTCGGACCAGGTGTTCAGGACCGCGATGACCGGCTTGCCGAGGTGCTCCTCGGGGAGGTAGCCGAGCTGCCGGGTGCGGGCGCGGTGGCTGAACGAGCGCAGCCCGTCCGTGCCGTACCAGCGATGACTGCGCAGCTGCCGTTCCTCGGTGCTCATGCGGCCGGCTCCGTCCAGTCCTTGACCATCCCGGCGACGACGGCCCGGCGCGTCTCGGGCAGCGCGCGGCTCGGCGGCCGGACGGTGCGGCGGCACAGGCCGAGCGCCTCCAGGGCCTCCTTGACGACGGTCACGTTGTCGGCGGACTGGTCGGCGGCGCGCAGCTCCTCGAAGGGCCGGATCCGCTCCCACACGCCGGCGGCGGCCCGGTAGTCGCCGGCGCGCAGCGCGTCGCGCAGGGCGAGGGAGACGGCCGGGGCGACGTTGACGAGCCCGGAGGTGAAGCCGGTGGCGCCCATGGCCCAGTAGGCGGGTGCGTACAGCTCGGCGAGGCCGGCGATCCACACGAAGCGGTCGAGCCCGGCGTCCCGGGCGACGGCGCCGAAGCGGGCGGCGTCGGGCACGGCGTACTTGACGCCGATGACGTTGGGGCAGAGCTCGCCGAGGCGGGCGATGGTGGCGCCGTCGAGGAGCGGGTTGCGGATGTACGGCACCACACCGAGTTCGGGGACGGCGGCGGCGATCTCGTGGTGGTAGTCGATCCAGCCGTCGCGCGAGACGTACGGGTGGACGGGCTGGTGGACCATGACCATGCCGGCACCGGTGTCGCGGGCGTGCCGGGCGGCGGCGACGGCGGTGGGCAGGTCGTGTCCGACGCCGACGAGGACGGCGGCGCGGTCGCCGGCGACCCGCACCGTCAGCTCGGTGACCCGGCGCCGCTCCTCGGGGGTGAGGGCGTAGAACTCGCCGGTGTTGCCGCCCGGCGTGACGGCGCGCACACCGCCGTCGAGGAGCCTGCGCAGCAGGGCGCGGTAGGTGTCCTCGTCGATGCCGCCGTCGGCGCCGAACGGCGTCACGGGGATCGCGACGACGTCCGCGAGCGCCGCCCGCAGCGATGAGTGGTCCATGCGGCTGTCCTTCTCCTCAGGGGCTTTCACGCGGCGGGGAACGCGCGCTCGACGAACGAGGCGATGTGGTCGTGGAGGGCCCGCGCGGCACCGTCGGCGTCACCCGCCCGGGCGAGGCCCAGGATCCGGCGGTGCTCCTCGGCCTCACGCCGCCACGAGGGCTCGGCGCTCCAGGCGACGGTGGAGACCAGCGCGGCCTGGTCGCGCACCTCGTCGAGCATCCTGGCGAGCAGCGGGTTGCCGCACGGAAGGTACAGGGCGCGGTGGAACTCCCGGTTGGCGAGGGACCGTTCGGCCTGGTCGGCGGCATCGTCGGCGTCGGCCAGCGCCTGCCCGGCGGCGTCGAGGGACGCGCCGCGCGCGATGGTGCGGCGCAGGGCCTCGGGTTCGAGCAGCAGCCGTACGTCGTAGACCTCGTGCGCCATGGCGGCGTCCACGGTGCGGACGGTGGCGCCCTTGTACTGGCTCATGACGACGAGTCCGGTGCCCGCGAGCGTCTTCAGCGCCTCGCGCACGGGGGTCTTGGACACCCCGTACTGCGCGGCCAGTTCGGTCTCCACCAGGGCTTTGCCGGGGGCCAGCCGCCCGGTGAGGATCGCGTGCTTGATCGCCTCCAGGACGTACTGGGTGCGGCTGGGAATCGGGGTGGGGGCGGCGAAGGCCATACGGTCGCTGCTCTCATATCTCGCGTATCGCGTCTCATATATGACGTACGAAGTACGACGCGATGACGGTAGGGCGATGACGGGTTCGCGTCAACGGTTCCGGCAGGAGGAAACCCGGCCGGATCGGCCGGGCCCCGGTCACGAGGGTGCGTACGGTCGCCGGCGCAGCGAGCGCAGGGCCTCCGCGACCGCCGCCAGGTCCCGGTCGGAGGCCAGGCCCGCGTGGTACAGGCGCAGTTCGCCGGCGCCCAGGTCGCGCGCGCGGGCCGCGTCGGCGGCGAGCGTGCCCGGGGAGCCGCCCATGCCGCCGACGACCGTGAAGTTGGCCGCCAGGACGGTGTCCCCGCGGGCGTGCTCCGCGAACGGCGGCAGCACCGCGTCCGCGCCGCCGCCCGTGCAGGGCAGCACCACGCCGTCCGCGACGGACAGGATGTGCGCGGGGTCGGCGCCGGGGTTGGCCCCGCAGCGGTACACGGCCGGGTCGGCGTGCAGCAGGACGCGGAAGGCGGGCCCGTCCGACGGCGCGGCCTGCCGGACCGCCGTGACGGCCGCCTCCTGGAAGCCGCGGGCGACACGGGTGCGCCAGGCCAGCGTGGCCGCGGCGGGCCCGGCGCCCAGCAGTTCCGCGACGCCCGGCCACCCGTCGCCGGACGGGCCGCCCGCGCCGGCCCACACCGGCTCCAGGGCGCGGCGCACGGCGGCCGCCAGCTCACCGGGGTCCAGCCCCTCGTCCGCGTACCCCTCGCGGCAGGTGCCGCAGAAGCACAGCGACATCAAGTACTGGGCCGCGTCCCCGAGCGCGACGCCCGCGGTCTTGTCGTGCGCGTGCAGGTGGGCCATGCCGTACCAGCCGCAGGACTCCAGCTCGGTGCCGCGCGCGCCGGACCGTACCGCCGCCTCGGCGGCCAGGCCGACGAGGAGGGCGCGCACCTCGGGGCGGGCGATGCAGGGCGCCCACGGGTAGCGGTCGCCGTAGGCGTTGACCACCGAGGTCTCGGGGTGCTCCGCGCCGAGGCGGGAGTTGTGCGCGAGGACGACCCAGGTGTGCACCTCCAGCCCGGCCGCGCGGAGCGCCTCGGCGGCCGCGCCGTACGCGTCGCCGGGCGCCCAGTCCCCGGCCTCGTACGGGCGGTACGGGCGGCCCGCCCAGCGGCCGGCGTCGGGCGGGTAGAGGACGGCGGCGTGCTCGGCGGTGACGACCCGGTGGCGCGGGTGGCGCGGGGTCAGGGCCCGGGTGGAGTGGTACGCGGAGGCGAGGGTGACCTGCTCGACGCCCAGGGCTGCGATGCGCCCGGCGGCGTCCGGGTCGCCGATGACGTCCCAGGGGTAGAGGAAGGCGGAGGCGCGCACTAGCGGCCCCCTCCCGGGAGACCGGCCAGCAGGGCGCGGCCGCGCTCGACGATCCCCGCCAGCTGCTCGATGTGGGCGGGGGCGGGTTCGCTGAGGGGCGGGCGGACCTCGCCGACATCCAGGCCGCCGAGCCGGACGGCCGCCTTGACGAGCGAGACGGCGTAGCCGCGCCCCTGGGCGCGCAGTTCGACCAGCGGCCGGTAGAACCCGTCGATGAGCCGGTGCACGACCGGGTCGTCGCCGCCCCGCAGCGCCCGGTGGAAAGCGAGGGCGATGTCGGGGGCGAAGCAGAAGACGGCGGACGAGTAGAGGGTGACGCCGATGCCGCGGTACGCCGGGCCGGTCAGCTCGGCGGTCGGCAGCCCGTTGAAGTACAGCAGGTCGAGCCCTTCGGCGCGTACGGCGCTGATGATGCGCTGCATCAGGTCGAGGTCGCCCTGTCCGTCCTTGATGCCGATGATCCGGTCGACGCGGGCGAGGGCGGCGGCGGTGGCCGGGGTGAGGACCGCGTTGTCGCGCTGGTAGACGATGACGTCGAGCGAGGTCGCCGCGGCGAGCGCGGTGTAGTGGCGCAGCAGCCCCTCCTGGTCGGGCACGACGAGGTACGGCGGCAGGACGAGCAGCCCGTCCGCGCCCGCCTCCTCGGCGAGCCGCGCGTACCGGATCGCGAGCGCGGTGCCGTAGCCGGCTCCGGCGACGACCGGCACCCGCCCGGCGGCCTCCTCCACGGCGGCGGCGACGCAGGCACGGAACTCCTCGGGCGTCAGGGCGTGGAACTCGCCCGTGCCGCAGCAGGCGAACACGGCGGCGGCTCCGGCCTCGATCCCCCCGCGCACGTGCGCGCGGAAGACGTCCAGGTCGAGCGCTCCGTCCGGTCCGTACGCGGTGACGGGGAAGAACAGCAGGCCGTCGAGTCGGGCGGCGAGCGGGGCAGAGGTCACGTGCGCTCCCTGGACAGTCGGTCGTGCATGAATCTGATTCATGTACACATACTTGAACGACCTCACGCTAAGGCAGCGCTGAGTGGGCGGTCAAGGCGCCGTTTGACGGAATTCCGCAACCGGCAGGCCGAGTTGCCCACCAGACGCCACACTTGACGCTGTTCCGTCCGCCTCTCTAGCGTGTCCACGCTTGTGAATCCGATCCACGCACATGGGTACACCGAGCCCCGGCGGACACCGCGCCGCGCGGAGACAGCCGCGCCGTCGAGCCGCCGCACCGCCCCTTGAGGAGACCGACCATGCCCGCTCCCCGCACCGTCCTGCTCACCGGCGCCGCCGGCGGCGTCGGCACCCTGATGCGGGGGCTGCTGCCCGCGTACGGATACCGGCTCCGCCTCCTCGACATGGCTCCCATCGAGGGCGAACCGGACGCGATCACCGCGGACCTCGCCGACCGCGAGGCGCTGCGCGAGGCGGTCCGGGGGGTCGACGCGGTCCTCCACCTGGCGGGCATCTCACTGGAGGCGCCCTTCGAGAAGATCCTGCGCGCCAACATCGAAGGCACCTACCACCTGTACGAGGCGGCCCGCGAGGCGGGCGTCCGCCGGGTCGTCTTCGCGTCCAGCAACCACGCCGTCGGGTACACGCCCCGCCCCCGCGCGGGCGACCCGTTGATCCCCGTCGACGCGCCGCACCGGCCCGACACGTTCTACGGCCTGTCCAAGTGCTTCGGCGAGGACCTCGCCCAGCTCTACTGGGACCGGCACGGCATCGAGACCGTCTCCGTACGGATCGGCTCCTGCTTCATGGAACCCGCCTCGGTGCGGATGCTCTCCGTCTGGCTGAGCCCCGGCGACGGCGCCCGCCTCTTCCACGCCGCCCTCACCGCCGAAGGCGTCGGCCACACCGTCGTGTACGGCTCGTCCGCCAACACCCGCCTGTGGTGGGACCTGTCCTCGGCGCGGGCGCTCGGCTACGACCCGCGGGACGACTCGGAGCAGTACGCGGAGAAGCTCCTCGCCGAGCAGGGCGAACTGGACGACACCCGGCCCGAGCACACCGTCCTCGGCGGGCACTTCACGACGAACCCGCCGCAGTGGCCGCACTGACCGCCGTTGATCCGGTGACGGACGCGGCACGGGCAGGACAGGATGCCGCTCATGCCCCGACCCCACGGCTTCCACTACGTGTCCCACGCCGACGGCACCGTCGGGATCACCCACCACGGCCGCCCCGCCGGCACCCTGCGCGGCGCCCGGGCGGAGAAGTTCCGCGCCGAGGCCGCGTCCGGCGACGCCCAGCCGGTGATGGCGCGCTGGACCGGCGCGTACAGGCACGGCAACGAACGGGCGGTCCGTGACCAACCCCGTAACCGGAGTGGCCGCAGGTAAGGGAACGGCAAAGGGGCTCCGCTCGTTACGCCAGGCATGACAGCTATGACCCCCGGCTCGAACATCCCCCTCACCGCCACCCGGGTGGCGGTGGACGTCTCCGCGCCCGTGCGCCTCGACGTATCGGGCCTGCTGCTCACCGCCGACGGCAAGGTGCGCTCCGACGACGACTTCATCTTCTACAACCAGCCCGCCGGCCCCGGTGTCACCTACCGCTCCGGCGGCGGCACCGCCCCCGACGCGATCACCGTGGACACCTCCTCCGTGCCGCCCGGCATCGAGAAGATCGTCGTCACCGCCAGCCCGGACGCCGCCGGGCAGACCTTCCAGGGCGTCGAGCCGACGGCGACCGTACGCAACGCCGACGACGGCACCGTGCTCGCCACCTTCACCCCGCCGCGGCTCGGCACCGAGACCGCACTGGTCATCGTCGAGATCTACCGGCGGGGCGGCGCCTGGAAGGCCCGCGCGGTCGGCCAGGGGTACGCCGACGGGCTGGCCGGGATCGCCACCGACTTCGGCGTGTCCGTGGACGAGGAGCCAGCGGCGGCCCCGGCACCCGCCGCCGCCCCCGCGGCGCCCGCGCCGGTCGCCGCGCCCGCGGCC
Organism: Streptomyces sp. NPDC051310; assembly: GCF_044455245.1. Taxonomy (NCBI): domain Bacteria; kingdom Bacillati; phylum Actinomycetota; class Actinomycetes; order Kitasatosporales; family Streptomycetaceae; genus Streptomyces; species Streptomyces sp. NPDC051310. Next base: position 9,032 of record NZ_JBITEO010000032.1, on the reverse strand, counting down.
CCGGCCGCTCCCCCGGCGGCGCCCGCCGCCGCGCCCGCCTCCGGGAAGATCAACCTCGACAAGGGCCGGGTCAGCCTCCAGAAGAACCAGACCGTCTCCCTCGTCAAGGGCGGTCGCCCGCTGCTCTCCCAGGTCAGGATGGGCCTCGGCTGGGAGCCCGCGTACCGCGGCAAGGACATCGACCTCGACGCCTCCGTCATCGCCTACGGCCCCCAGCGCAACCACCTGGACAGCTGCTACTTCGGCAAGCTCTCCATCCTCGGCGGTGCGATCAAGCACTCCGGCGACAACCTCACGGGCGAGGGCGCCGGCGACGACGAGGTGATCACGGTCGACCTCGGCCGGCTGCCCGCCGATGCGACGGGCCTGGTCTTCACGGTGAACTCCTTCTCCGGGCAGAAGTTCACCGAGGTCGCCAAGGCCTACTGCCGTCTGATGGACGCCGCGACCGGCGAGGAGCTGGTCCGCTTCGACCTCACCACCGCCGAGCCGCAGACCGGCGTGATGATGGCCAAGCTCATCAAGCAGTTCTCGGGCGAGTGGGAGATGACGGCGATGGGCGAGTTCGTGAAGTCCCGTACGGTCCGCGGGATGGTGAAGCCGGCCGCCCAGGCCCTGTAGCGCGCCCCGCCTCCCGGCGGTGCGCCGCCGTGAGGCCGAGGAGGTCCCCGGCGTCCCGGCCCGCGCCGGGGCCGGAAACCTCCGCGTCCCGGGCCTTCGCCGGCGCCGGGCGGACGGTGGGCCGGCCCGTCACCACGTGACGGGCCGGTGCCCCGTCACGCGCCCCCGCGCGAGCGGGCCTTGAAGGCGGCCTTGCGCGCCTCCTTGGCGATCCGCTTGTCCCGGTGCAGACGGCCCATCGCCTCCAGCACCTCGGGGGTCGCCGGGTGCTCCACCCGCCAGGCCGCGTCGAAGAAGCCGCTGTGCTGGCCGGTCAGGCCCTCCACGAGGTCCTGGAGCTCCTCCAGCTCGCCCTCCGCGTCGAGCTGCGCCGCGATCGTGTCGATGGCCAGCCAGAAGATCATCGACTCGGGCGGCGCCGGCACATCGGCCGCGCCCCGCTCCGCGAGCCACACCCGGGCCAGCCCGCCCAGCTCGGGGTCGTCCAGCACCTCCCGTACGGCGGGCTCCGCCTCCGTGCCCGCGAGGGCGAGGGCCTGCTGGCAGTGGAGGCGGCGCAGCGGCGAGCCCGGGTCGGTGCCCTTCGCCGCCGCGAGCAGCTCCCGCGCCGCGGCCGGCGGCTCCCGCCGCGCCAGCCACTCGGCGGTCTCGGCCCGCGCCGACGCCTCGGGGAAGCGGGCGACGCCCGTCAGCAGCACGTCGGCGCCCTTGTCCGCCAGCTCGCCGACGGCCGGCGCCGCGACGCCCGCCTCCAGCATGCGCTGGCGCACCCCGTACAGGCCCAGCGGCGTGAGCCGCACCAGCCCGTACCGGGAGACGTCCTCGTCGTCGCCGACCGCGACGGTCTCCTCGTCGCCCTCCTCCGCCATCAGCGCCTCGTCGACCGGGGTGTACTCGACCAGCCCGATGGGCTCCAGCACGCGGAACTGGTCGTCCAGCCGCATCATGGCCTCCGACACCTGCTCCAGGATGTCGTCGGTGGGCTCCCCCATGTCGTCCGGCACGATCATCGACGCCGCGAGGGCGGGCAGCGGCACCGGGCCGGGTCCCGTCCCGGCGTCGGCCGCACCGCCGGCGCCCGTCTCCGTCACGGACAGCAGGTACAGGTTCCCCAGCACCCCGTCGAGGAAGTCCGCCTCGCGCTCGGGGTCCCAGTCCAGCGCCTCCAGGTCGATCTCGCCGTTGTCGCCGATGACGTCCGCGAAGTCGTCGAGCAGCGGTGCGGTCGCGTCCGCGAACACCGTCTCCAGGCCGTCCAGCCACAGGGCCAGCACGTCCTGCGGTGAACCGCCCGTCACCAGCGGGAGGTTCTCGCCCGCCTCCACCGCGCCGTGACCGGCTTCCTCCGCCGGCTCCTCGACCTCGACCAGCCCGGTGTCGACGGCGACCCGCCAGGCCTCGCTCGCGTACGCCGCCCCGTCCTCGTCCGCCGCCAGCCCGAGCGCCTCGGCGGCGGCCGGCAGCAGCTCCTCCACCAGCTCGCCCCCGGCGCCGACCCGGGTCTGCGGTCCCGCCCAGCGGGCGAGCCGGACGGCCCGGGCCAGCAACGGGGCGGCGAGCGCGTCCCGCGCCAGCTCCGCGTCCGAGGGCAGCCGCACCGGCGGCAGGGTGGGGCGGTCTGACGACATCAGGGGTCTCTCCTCGGAAACGGGGACGGGTTCGGGCGGGCCCCAGCGTAGACGCATTTGGGTGCATGTCCGCTGGTTCATGTACCGGTCAACGCCCGTACACCCGGCAACCCTTGACAAGTACCCGGCCCACACAAGACATTGACGCGCGTAGATCTGTTGTCCGGATCCAACCCCTCACGCACCTCCCACATCATCGGAGCCTTTCCATGTCTTCCTCCCTGCCGAGAGCCGCGTCCAGCACCGCCCGCAGAGCGGCGGCCGTCTCGGCCGTCGTGGCCGCCGCGCTGGCCGCCGGCCTGCTCGCCGCCTCCCCCTCGGCGTTCGCCGACGACGCGAGCGCGAGCGCGGACGTGACACGCATTCACGACATCCAGGGCTCCACCCGCATATCCCCGCTGGCCGGCCGCCAGGTCGCCGCCGTCCCGGGCATCGTCACCGGCGTGCGCACCTACGGCTCCCGCGGCTTCTGGATCCAGGACCCGCAGGCCGACGCGGACCCCGCCACCAGTGAGGGCGTGTTCGTCTACACCGGCTCGGTCCCGACCGTCGCCGTGGGCGACTCGGTCACCGTCTCCGGCACCGTGACCGAATACGTCCCGGGCGGCACGTCGTCCGGCAACCAGTCCCTCACGCAGATCACCAAGCCCACGGTCACCGTGGTCTCCTCGGGCAACGCGCTCCCCGCGCCCGTGACCGTCTCCGCCCGCTCGGTGCCCTCCGCGTACGCGCCCGAGGGCGACCCGGCGGCCGGCGGCTCCATCAACGGCCTGACGCTCCGCCCCGGTTCGTACGCCCTGGACTACTACGAGTCCCTGGAGGGCACGAACGTCCGCATCGGCTCCTCCCGCGTCGTCGGGGCCACCGACCCGCACGCGGAGCTGTGGGTGACGGTGAAGCCGTTCGAGAACGCGAACCGGCGCGGCGGCGCGGTCTACGGCTCGTACACCGCCCAGAACACCGGCCGCCTCCAGATCCAGTCGCTGACCCCGCTCGCCCAGCAGCCGTTCCCCAAGGCGAACGTCGGTGACTGGCTGACCGGCACGACCGAGGGCCCGCTGGACTTCAACCAGTACGGCGGCTACACCCTCACCGCCCGCACCCTCGGCACGGTCGCCGACCGGGGCCTGGAGCGCGAGGTCACAGAGAAGCAGCGTCCGAGCGAGCTGGCGGTGGCGACGTACAACGTCGAGAACCTCGACCCGACGGACCCGCAGGAGAAGTTCGACGCGCTGGCCAAGGCCGTCGTCGAGAACCTGGCCTCGCCCGACATCCTCGCCCTGGAGGAGATCCAGGACAACAACGGCGCGAAGAACGACGGCACGGTCGCCGCCGACCAGACCGTGAAGAAGTTCACGGACGCGATCGTCGCCGCGGGCGGCCCGGCGTACGAGTGGCGCGGCATCGACCCGGTCGACAAGAAGGACGGGGGCGAGCCGGGCGGCAACATCCGCCAGGTCTTCCTCTTCAACCCCGAGCGCGTGTCCTTCACCGACCGCGCGGGCGGCGACGCCACCACGGCGACCGGCGTCGTACGGGAGCAGGGCCGGGCGGCCCTCACCCACTCCCCCGGCCGCATCGCCCCCGCGGACGCGGCGTGGGACAACAGCCGCAAGCCGCTCGCGGGCGAGTTCACCTTCCGCGGCCGTACGGTCTTCGTGATCGCGAACCACTTCGGCTCCAAGGGCGGTGACGAGTCGCTGGTCTCGCACCACCAGCCGCCGAACCGTTCCTCCGAGACCAAGCGCCTGCAGCAGGCCCAGACGGTGAACACCTTCGTCAAGGACATCCTGAAGGTCCAGCGCACCGCCGACGTCGTCGTCCTCGGCGACATCAACGACTTCGAGTTCTCGGCGACGACGAAGGCGCTGACCGACGGGGGCGCGCTGTACCCGGCGGTCCTGTCGCTGCCGCGCTCCGAGCGGTACTCGTACGTCTTCCAGGGCAACAGCCAGGTGCTGGACCAGATCCTGACCAGCCCGTCGATCCGGCACTTCGAGTACGACAGCGTCCACATCAACGCGGAGTTCGCGGAGCAGAACAGCGACCACGACCCGCAGGTGCTGCGCTTCCGCCCGTAGCGGCCGGCCGCCGGGCGCCCGGCGGCCGGCGCGGTCACCCGCCCGCGCTGAAGTGCAGCGCGGGCGTGTACCGCCGCACGCCGCCGCCGGCGACGCCCGGGTACGCCTTCACCTTGCGCCACTGCGGGGTGGCGCTCCCGATCCCGTCGCCGGGGGCGGCGAGGGCCTCGATGTGGGCCTCCGCGCTCTCCCACTCGGCGTAGTTGAGGACGCGGGTGCCGTCGAGGCTGGTGTGGAAGGTTCCCGAGATACCGCCCGGGTGCGGTCGCGGGTCGCTCTCCAGCGCCTCGAACACGCCGTCCACCCAGTCCCGTTGCCGCGCGGCGTCCGGTCCGTCGAACTCGACGTCCACGATGACGACGCAGCCCGGGACGCGACGGCCGTCCGCGGCCGGCGCCCGCCGCCGGTAGAGCTCGTACGAGGCGATGCCCACCCGCTCGATGCCGGGCACGGCCGCGTCGATCTCGTCGTTGCGGTCGTCGCGGTGGCGGGCGAAGAACTCCCGGTAGGCGGCTTCATCCCGCCACTGCGAGTAGTGGAAGAGGGTGTCGCCGTCCTCCCCGGTGTGGACGGTGTACGACAGGAGCCCGTCGAACGGCCAGTCGCGGCTCTGCCACGCCGTGGCGATGGCGTCCACGGTGGCGCGCTGCCGTTCGGGCGTCCCCACCCGCCAGGTACTGGCCTTCACGACCCCGACCCCGGGGCGGGTGAGGTCCGGACGCGCGTCGATTCCGTATGCGGTGATCACCTTCATGGCTGTCTGCCTCCTGGCTGCCGCCCCCCTGTGGCGCGGCCCAACAGCCATCCTGGAATCTCAAGTCGACTTGAGGTCAAGGGCGTTCGGCCCGCCGCACACGCCACCCCGCCACCACGCCGCGCGAGGCGGTGCGATGACGGGGTGGCGTGATGAAGGGGTGTCGCGACGCAGGGGTGACGGGGTGGGGCGACCAGCCGGGGGGCGCGGCGCCGCCGGCGCGGTCAGCCCGGCCAGGTCCCTGTCAGCCGGCGGACCCCCAGGGCGCCGGAGCGGTCCACCGCCGCCTTGACCACCGCGAAGATCGCGCCTTGCAGTGCGGCGGCCAGCAGGATCTCCTTCCACTCCCGTTCCTCGTCCATGGCGTCCGGCGCGTCCCCGTTGCCGACGGCCGCCCATGCGCGGGAGAAGAGGGTGCTGGCGAGGGCACCCCCGGCCATGCCGAGCAGGATGCCGACGGGCCGGTAGAACATCTTCTGCTTCTTCTTTTTCTTCTGCTTGTTCTTGTACGGCTTGCCGGCCACGCCGGTCACCCCCACTTCCCGGTCCGGCGGAGCTGCCACACCGCGATGCCCGCCACCGCCACCATGGCGACGGCGGCCAGGATCTGGCGGGGGTGCTGCCGGACGGGCTCGGGGGTCTTGTCGTGCACCAGGTGGGCGGCGCGTGCCTTCACGTCCGTCCTGGCCATCAGCTGGTCGATGGTCTCGCCCAGTTCCTGGCGCTTGCGGGCCGCCTCGCGGCGCAGCTCGTCAGGTCCCGGGGCTTTGGGCGCCTCACGACGTGTCATCGGTGGACCCTCTCCTTGATCTCGTGGACGTCGGAACGCATCCCGTCGATCGCCCGCTCGGGCTTGGGCGGCACCGCGCGCTTCAGCTGGCTGCGGCCCAGGGCCGCGAGGACGCCCGCCAGTACCAGGAACAGTACGGTGGCGATGAGCACCGACGCCCAGACGTCCAGGGCGAGGTTGAGCAGCGCGGCCACGGTGGCCCAGACCCCGATCAGTCCGACGTAGCCGACGGCGGCCGCCGCGCCCAGCATCCCGCCGCCCTTGCCGGCGCGTTTGCCTTTCTGCATCATCTCGGCCTGCGCCGTGCGCATCTCGGTCTTGACCAGGTCGGAGAGCTGTTCCGACGCCTGCTTCACCAGCTCGCCGACCGACGGTTCTCCGGCCATGCCAGATCGCCTCCCATCTCGTACGGGGAGGATCGAGTACCCGCGCGTACCGCTTCGAACCAGGGACGTACCGCTCCGGAGCAGGGAACGACGCAGCCCGCCGGCCAGGGGGCCGACGGGCTGCGAGGGGGCTGGTTCAGGAGCCGTTGACCTCGTTGCTGCCGAGGAGGGAGACGTGTTCCAGCACGTCCTCCATCGGGTCGTCGATCTGGCCGATCGACAGCAGCGTGACGTGATGGCCGCTGTCGGGGGCGGTGCGGGCCTCGTCGGCCCGGGCGGCCGCTCCGGACGAGAACACGGCCGCCAGGGCGAGCACGCCGGGAACGATCAGCCTGCCGGTCTTCATATGAGCAGTCCCTCACCTTTTGCCGATTCGTGTGACATCCGTGCTGACCTGTTTATCCGTCCTGCGGACGGAAAGGTCACGCGGATTCACCCGGATCAGTTGTGGCTGTGGAGGATGTCGTTGAGCCCGCCCCACACCGCGTTGTTCGGGCGGGCCTCGACGGCGCCGGTGACCGAGTTGCGGCGGAAGAGGATGTGGGAGGCGCCGGACAGCTCGCGGGCCTTCACGACCTGGCCGTCGGGCATCGTCACGCGCGTACCGGCGGTGACGTACAGCCCGGCTTCGACGACGCACTCGTCGCCGAGGGCGATACCCACGCCCGCCTCGGCGCCGACGAGGCAGCGCTCGCCGATGGAGATGATGACGTTGCCGCCGCCGGAGAGGGTGCCCATGGTGGAGGCGCCGCCGCCGATGTCGGAGCCGTCGCCGACGACGACGCCGGCGGAGATGCGGCCCTCGACCATGGAGGTGCCGAGGGTGCCGGCGTTGAAGTTGACGAAGCCCTCGTGCATGACGGTGGTGCCGGCGCCGAGGTGCGCGCCGAGCCGGACGCGGTCGGCGTCGGCGATGCGGACGCCCTTGGGCAGCACGTAGTCCGTCATGCGCGGGAACTTGTCGACGCTGGTGACCTGGAGGTGCAGGCCCTCGGCGCGGGCGTTGAGCCGGACCTTCTCGATGTCGTCGACGGCGACGGGGCCCAGGGAGGTCCAGGCGACGTTGGCGAGCAGGCCGAAGATGCCGTCCAGGTTCTGGCCGTGCGGCGCGACCAGCCGGTGGCTGAGCAGGTGCAGGCGCAGGTAGACGTCGTGCGCGTCGAGCGGCTTGTCGTCGAGGGAGGCGATGACGGTGCGCACGGCGACGACCTCGACGCCGCGGCGCGCGTCGGCGCCGATGGCCTTGGCCGCGCCTTCCCCGAGGGCTTCGACGGCCTGGTCGGCGGTGAGCCGCTCGGTCCCGGCGGGCCCGGGGGCCTCGGTGAGCTCGGGGGCGGGGAACCAGGTGTCGAGAACGGTTCCGTCGCCGGCGATGGTGGCGAGGCCGGCGGCCACGGCGCCGGTGGTGCGTGGTGCGGACGGTGCAGAAGTCATGCAGGAAACCTAACCGTCGCTCCCCCGCTCAGGCGAACCGGTCTCACCCGCCGAACGTCTCCCGCGGCCGCCGCCGTGGCCCCGGGCGCCGCCGGCGGTGTACGAGCGTGCGCCGGGCGGCCGTATAACGTGTCCACGTCAGGGGGAAGATCAACAGGAAGCAGTGGACGACACATGACGCAGCACATGGGGTGGGGACCGGGCTGGGGCGGCTGGGCTCCTCCTCCGCCGCCCAGGCCCGGAGTGATACCGCTCGCCCCGCTCGGCGTCGGCGACGTCCTGGGCGGCGCGCTCTCGGCGCTCGGCCGCCACTGGAAGCAGCTGCTGGGCCTGGCGGCCGCCGCGTACGGAGTGGCGGTCCTGGTCTTTGGCGGGGCGCTCCTCGTCGCGTACTCCGCCCTCCGGGACGACATCGCGCGCCTGCCGGACTCCGACGAGGGCCTCGTACCGCTCCTGGTCACCCTGGGCGGGCTGTACGCCGTGGGCGTGCTGCTCCTGCTCGTCGCCCACGCGGTGATCCACGCGAGCTGCCCCGCCGTGCTCCAGGACGCGGTGCTGGGCCGGACCACCACCCTCGCCACCGTCTGGCGCCGCGTACGGCCGCGGCTGGCCGCGGTGCTCGGCACCGTGCTCCTCACGGGCCTGATCGCGGTGGTCCCGCTGCTGCTGTTCGCGGTGGCGTTCGGCGCGTTGTTCCTCTCGCTCTTCGCCGCGCTCGGCACCGGCGACCTGGAGTTCGCGGGCTACGGCTGGGTGATCGCGGCCGGCTTCCTCGGCGCGCTGGCCACCGGCGTCCTGGCCGTCTGGCTGTGGGTGAGGTTCAGCCTCGCCCCGGCGGCGGCCGTCTTCGAGGGCCAGGGCACGCTCGCCGCGATGACCCGTTCGTCACACCTCGTGCGCGGCTCCTGGTGGCGGATCTTCGGCATCTCCCTGGCGGGCTGGCTGCTCGCCGCGATCGCGAGCTACGTCATCCAGCTGCCCTTCTCCCTCCTGTCCCTGGTCCCCGGCCCCGCTGTCGGGGAGGACGGCCAGGACGGCGCGACCATGATCGCCGTCATCGTGACGGCGCTGGTGTTCGGGCTGCTCACCCAGGTGGTGGGGCAGATCCTGACGGCCGCCTACCCCCAGCTCGTGACGGGGCTGCTCTACGTCGACCAGCGCATCCGCAAGGAGAGCCTGGCTCCGGCCCTCGCCGAGGCGGCGGCCGTCCCGCCCGCGGCCGCGGCACCCTGATCCGCTGCCCGGAAACGGCCGTGGGGCCCCGGGGGGGCCCCGGGGGGGGGGCCCCCCCCGCGGGGCCGGGGGGGGGGGGGGGGGGGGGCGGGGGGGGCGGGCGGG